>JBFHXP010000033.1:0-23900 GCA_041598875.1 Desulfobulbales bacterium | reverse complement strand
CTGACCTTAAAGTCTTCAGTTTATGAATTCAGGGCCTTCTCTGCGGCAACCATGCGAAAATAATTGCAATTGCGACAGCTGCTGATCTTCTGTGCAAAGGTGCCATGAACCTTGCCGGCGCAGAGGGTTCCGGCCACCGCCCAGCAGGAACGCCCAAAATGGGGGAATGCCGGGCACTTGGTTTCGTTGTTTTTGTCGCGGCCGCACCGCATATATTCCCAGCACTGGATTTTGTCGCGCTCCTCGTCTCCCTGATACGGGAATGAAATGATCACTGAAAAGCCGTCGCCCGGAGATGATGTTGTGTGGATAAACCCGCCATGTTCCTCGATGATCTTTTTGCTGATCGACAGGCCGAGACCGGTGCCGTGTCCGATTTTTTTTGTTGTATAAAAGGGCTCGAAAAGCATGGGCAGGGCCTTTTCATCAACACCGGGCCCGGTATCGGTGATGGACAGTTCAACTGTCTGTATCTCGTGCTGCCAGACGGCCCTGGTCTGAATGGCAAGGATGCCTCCGTCCGGCATGACATCCAGGGCATTGGAGATTATATTGTCAATGGCCTGGCGGAGCTGATCCCGTTCCATGAGGGTCGGCAGGTCGGTGTTGAACGACAGTTCAAGGGAGACCCTGTTCTCCCGGATGGTGTCAGCAAAAAGGAGGATCGACTCGTTGATGACATCGGCCACGGGCCGTTTTTCAAGAACCCGGCGTGATTCACGTGAATAAAGGAGAATATCCTTGAGGATGTTTTCAAGGCGGGTTGATTCGTTGACGATGATGTTCGCGTACTCCTTCTGTTTTTCGGTTGAGGCAAGCCTGAGGAGTCTTCTGCCGAAGCCGCCGAGGGCGGTAAGGGGGTTCCTGATTCCATGGGCAATGTCTGCGGTAACCCGGCCCAGGGCGGCCATTTTTTCCGCCTCGATGAGCCGGTCCTGGGTCTCCCGTATCTCCCTGGTTTTCTTCTCCACCTCATCGCTCAGGCTCTGGTTCCATTTTTCCAGGCGCAGTCGGGCCGTGGAGAGTTCTGAACTCATCACGTTAAAGGTTCCGGCCAGCTGTCCGATTTCATCCTCTGACTGAATCTCAACCGTGTGGCCGAGATCCCCGGAGGATACCCGTTCCAGGCCCTGGGCCAGTTCGGAGACCGGGCGGATGACCAGTTTCCAGAGAATCATGCTCAGGAACAGGCCGATGAGCGTAACAAAGGTGATCAGGAAAACAGCGTTTTTCAGGGTGTCTTCAGCCAGGCCGCGATCAATTGATTCAAGGGAGAAATCGGTGCGCAGTCTGCCGATGATATTCAGATCAGGCGGATGGTAATGACATTCCGCGGTTGCGCACTCTTTTCTGTTGTAAATCGGAGAGACATACGAAAGAACACGGTAGCCCCGCGGGCTTGAATAGATGGCCCAGGTGCTTTTGCCGGAATCAAAGGAACCGTTGCTCTTCCCCCCCGGTGCGGACCCGATTGCGACGGTGTCGTCGATTTTGCCGATATCGTCCGGGTTGGAAGAGTAAATGGTTTTCCCGAGGGTGTCGGAGATCCGGACATTTTCCAGTGTCTCGGCGGTACCGATTGATTCGAGGGTGGATCTGATATCCTCCCGGATGTTTTTGAGCATCTGATGTTTGAGGCTGGTCAGAATAACCTCGGAGACAGAGCGGGAATGGCTCAGAACACTATCGAGAAGATCCTGTTTTTCCGCCTTGATGAACATGCTCCAGAACAGGGCGCCATGGATGAAAACCAGGGCGCTGATCGCAATAACCAGTTTTGCGGTCAGGGATCTCTTGAGTATCCGGGTCAGCGGGCGCATGACTGTCTGCGTTGCGAAGGGTGGTCTGGTCTGGAGGATGATTCGGCTTTCATGGAAAATGATTACCTTTACCAACTTGGAGATGCAAGGAAAAACAATGGTACTCGTGTCCGGTGTTGACACCCCTGGAAAAGACGGGTAAAGCACTATTCTGCTCATCCCCATGTGAAAAAGGTTGTTTTTTATGAATAAAAGGAGAGAATGATCCCAGTGTGAGAGTTTTTTCGAAAAAGAGTGTCCTTCTGGGAAGTTCCCTGCGGAGAGGCACGCGGAACCGTTTTCAATCTGGAGACATGAACAGTGGTACACTTTCTTCCCCTGCGCCGCCTGCCGGAACGATCTGCCTTCTCCGTGTTTTCTGTTTGTATCCGCAGCGCATTGCTGGCATTTTTTCTTTTTATTCCATTTGCGGCCCGGGCAACGGAGACACCGGAGATGCCTTTTCAAACCGGCGAGAGGTTGACTCTCCAGATTCGGTGGGGGATAGTGGCCGTCGGTGAAGCGGTTCTTGAGGTGCTGCCCAATGTGGTCATTAATGGCGAGCCTGCCCGCCATTTTCGGATGACAGTGACCTCCAACAGTTTTACCGATGTGTTCTACAAGGTGCGGGACCAGATCGACGGGTACACCGATCTTGCCGTCACCCGTTCGCTTCT
Organism: Desulfobulbales bacterium; assembly: GCA_041598875.1. GTDB lineage: Bacteria > Desulfobacterota > Desulfobulbia > Desulfobulbales > BM004 > JAKITW01. The sequence goes on along the minus strand of JBFHXP010000033.1, from coordinate 21,424 downwards.
CTATATCAAGAGCCAGGAGGAAGGAAAAACCCGAAGAGAGGTCCGGGTGGACTTTGACTGGGAGAAAAATGAGGCGGAGTATACCAATTTCGGAAAGGAACGGCAGGTTGTCCCCCTTGTTCCCGGAACCTTTGACCCATTTTCAATACTCTACTTTATCCGCATGCAGAATGACATCCAGCAAGGGATGCACATCGAACGGCCGATTACCGATGGGAAAAAAAACGTTATCGGCCGGGGTGAGATTTTAAAGAGGTATACAATACAAGCGATGGGTGGAAAACAAGATGCGGTCCTTGTTGACCTTGATCCCAAGCATGTCAGCGGGGTGTTTGAAAAAAGCAGGGATGCCAGGATCCGCCTCTGGTTGAGCACCGATTCCGCGAGGCTTCCTCTGCGCCTGCAGAGCAAGGTGATAGTCGGAAGTTTTACGGTTGATCTGTCCGAGGTCGGTGTTGCAAACAGTGCAGATCCGGGGTTTAATGCCCCGTGCTGCAGTCAATGATTTATCTTAATCAGCCATGAAGAATATCGGGTATCTTTTTATTCTCTTTCTCGCCACTCTGTTTGTCGGCGCGGGCGATTCCTCTCCACTCCTTGCCCAGCAGGATCAGTCGCCCCCTCGCGCCTATATAATTCCCATTACCGGCGAGGTGGACCAGGGCCTTGCGGTGTTCATCCGCCGGGCCATCCGCCAAGGCGCCGGCCCGGAGAGCATCTTTATTCTTGAGATCGACACCTTTGGCGGCCGCGTTGACGCCGCCCTGCAGATTGTTGATATTCTCCTCCGGGAGCCGGAGGGAAAGACCGTGGCCTATGTCACCGACAAGGCGATATCCGCGGGCGCCCTTATCGCCCTGGCGTGCGCTGACCTTTATATGGCGCCGCATACCACCCTGGGCGATGTCGCCCCGATTACCTATTCGGAAGAGGGCCCCAAGGTGATGGGGGAAAAGTTTCAGTCGCCCTTGCGGGCCAAGTTCCGGGCATTGGCCAAAAAAAATAATTACCCACCCACCCTTGCCGAGGCCATGGTGACTGCGGAGATGGAGGTGCACCGGGTTGAGACCGCGGAGGGTGTTCGTTATTTTACCCGGCAGGAGTATGAAGAGTTCATCAGGGATGGACGCAACAAGGAGTTGCCCCACACCATTGTCGTGGCTGAGGGCGAGCTGCTGACCATGGATGACGTCGAGGCAGGAGATCTGGGTTTTTCCAGAAAAACCGTTGATTCGCGGGATGCCCTTCTTGCCCTGCTCGGGGTTCCCGATGCCCGGGTGGTGATCGTTGAGCAGACCTGGTCCGAAGATCTCGGACGACTCATAAGCTCCCTTGCCCCTGTTCTCATGATGATCGGTCTGGCCGCGCTCTACACCGAATTCAGGGCACCAGGCTTCGGCCTGCCCGGGGTTGTCGGCCTGCTCTGCCTTGGCCTGGTCTTTTTTAACCAATACCTGATGGGACTTGCCGACCATACCGAGCTTCTCATCATTGTACTGGGAGTGATTCTGCTTGGTTTTGAGATATTTGTCATACCTGGATTCGGTGTCGCCGGTTTTGCCGGTTTTTTTCTCATTGGCGCGGGAATGATCCTTTCTTTTCAGGATTTTGTAATCCCCGATCCCTCCATGCCCTGGCAGATGGAGACCCTGGTGAGGAATATACTCCGGGTCCTCTTCTCTTTTGTTTTTGCCTCTCTTGCCTCTTTGCTGGTATTGCGATATATCTTTCCCAGGTTGAGCCCGGTGATTGACGGCCCATACCTTGCCGCGAGCCTAGAAAATGTCCGGGTTCAGCCCCCGGGCACATCGCCTTTGCCGGGGGCCACCGGCCGGGCGATCACCCCCCTGCGTCCAGCCGGCAAGGTGGAGATTGATGGTGAAAACCACGACGTCGTCACCCAGGGTGATTTCCTTGACCGGGGTTCCCTGGTCAGGGTAGTGGAGGTTTCAGGAAACAGAATCGTGGTGGCCCCGGCGGCCCCGAAATCCGTGGTGGAAAAAACATGAGTACCCTTGCCCTGGCAATCGTCCTGCAGCTTGCGGGAGTTCTTGTGGTCATTGCCGAAATCATCATCCCTTCCGGCGGCATCATTTCCGTGGTGGCCCTGGGATTGTTCGGCTATTCCCTCTATATGGTCTTTACCGAACTTTCCGCTGCCACAGGAATGGTTTTTCTCGCCCTGGATGTGGTGACGATCCCGATTCTGATCCTCACCGGCCTGAAGATGCTGGCCCGTTCGCCGGCAACCTTGAAAACCCAGCTCTCCCGGAACAGCGGCGTTGTTTCCCAGGCCAAGGAGCTGGCCGGGTATCTGGGCCACGAAGGGACCGCGGTCTCAGATCTCAGGCCCGCCGGGGTCGCTGAAATCAACGGCCGGCGGGTGGATGTTGTCAGTCGGGGAGATTTTATCGAAAAGGGGAGCGCGGTGGTCGTCAGCGCGGTCACCGGTAACCAGATTATCGTACGCAAGAAGGAATCCCATATACAGGAGGCACACCATGGATAATATCAGTGCGGTTGTTCTATTTTTAGCTGTCGGAGCGTTTCTCGTCCTGTTCATCTTTGTCGGCTCGTCAATCTCTCTCTGGGTCCAGGCCCTGGTTTCAGGGGCCCGGGTGGGACTGCTCAATATTGTCTTTATGCGTTTCCGCAAGGTGCCGCCGAAACTGATTGTCGAGTGCAAAATCATGGCGGTCAAGGCAGGTCTTGAGATCAGTTCTGACTCCCTTGAGTCCCATTTTCTTGCCAGCGGTAATGTGCTGCGGGTGGTCCAGGCATTGATTGCCGCGGACAAGGCAAACATAGAGCTTGATTTTAACCGGGCCGCAGCCATTGATCTTGCCGGCAGAAACGTGCTCGAGGCGGTACAGATGAGCGTTAACCCCAAGGTCATCGAAACCCCGCTGGTCGCGGCCATGGCCAAGGACGGTATTCAGATCAAGGCGATCTGCAGAATAACGGTGCGGGCCAATATTGATCGCCTGGTCGGCGGCGCGGGCGAAGAAACCATTCTCGCCAGGGTCGGCGAGGGTATTGTAACCACCATCGGCTCGGCCGATTCCCACAAGCAGGTCCTGGAAAATCCGGACACCATCTCCAAGAGGGTCCTGGAAAAGGGCCTTGATTCCGGAACCGCCTATGAGATTTTATCCATTGATATTGCCGATGTCGATGTCGGCAAGAATATCGGCGCGGAACTTGAGACCGACCGGGCCGAGGCGGACAAGAAAATCGCCCAGGCAAAGGCGGAGGAGAGAAGGGCGATGGCCTTTGCCGTGGAACAGGAGATGCGGGCCAGGGTTCAGGAGATGCGGGCCAAGGTGGTGGAGGCTGAGGCGGAAATCCCCATGGCCATGGCCGAGGCCTTTCGCAAGGGCCATCTGGGGATCATGGATTATTACCGGATGAAGAATGTCATGGCTGATACCGACATGCGGCAGTCCATCGGCAGCACGGATGAAAAACCGGAAGAATAGGGCGGGTGGGAAAAATGGACTTTGAGGGAATCGGCACACTGGTGCTGCTCTGGATATTCTGGACGGTTTTTGAGCGGATAAAGGACGCTCTTGAAAAAAGAAAAGGGGAGCCCGAACCCTATCCTGTTGAAAGTGAAATCCCCGGCGAGATGGAGTTCAGGCCCGAATTTCAGCCGGTTATCAAAAAGGTCGCCAGGAAGGTGAGTGGTGCGCCGTCTCCCCCGGCAATGACAGGGGGGACGCCGGTGGCGGTCGCCCCCCAGGCCCGATCCGGAGCCGCGGCAAGGAGATTCCGGCGTGAACGGCTGCGGGAGGCCGTGATCTGGTCGGAAATTCTAGCCCCGCCGGTCGCCCTTCGCCGGGAGACAGATTCGCATCAATGAATGACCCGATTTTTCAGGTGCTCGAATCCACCCCCATTGCCCAGTTTGCCCTGGGGATTGACCACAGGATTACTCATTGGAACAGGGCCTGCGAGCAGCTGACCGGATATTCCGCCCAGGAGATGATCGGAACCAGTGACCAGTGGAAGCCCTTTTACCCGCACAGAAGACCGGTCCTTGCCGATCTGATCATTGAAGATGATTTCAAGGAATTTCTCCTTCGGTACAAGGACCAGAACCCCGGACGATCCACAACAGTCGATGGCGCCTGGGAGGCAACCGGTTATTTTGAAAATATCGGGGGCAAAAGCCGGCACATCTATTTCCTTGCTGCCCCCATATTTGACAGCAGTAAGAAAATTATCGGCGCGATTGAGACCCTGCAGGATATCACCGAGCAGAAACAGAGGGCCATAGCCTCTGAAGAGGCGTATGAGTCCCTGCGCGCGGAGAACGCGCGTCTGCGTTCCGCAACCGCCAGCCGCTATCGTTTTGGCGATCTTATCGGCAAGAGCCAGGCAATGCAGGAGGTGTACGATCTCATTATCAAGGCTGCTTCCTCTGACACCTCGGTAATCATTTATGGGGAATCCGGTACCGGCAAGGAGCTGGTGGCCAAAAAAATTCATTCCCTGAGCAGCCGGAGCAAGAATCACTACGTGCCGGTTAATTGCGGCGCCATTTCAGAAAATCTGATTGAGCGCGAGTTCTTCGGCCACAGGAAGGGCGCCTTTACCGGGGCCCATGCCGATCAGCCCGGCCTGCTCGACCGCGCAGACGGGGGGACATTGTTTTTAGACGAGATCGGCGAGATCAGCCTCCCCATGCAGGTAAAGCTTCTCCGGGTCCTTGACGGCGGCGGATTTTCGCCCCTGGGGAGCAGTGTTCTCAGAAAGCCCAATCTTCGGATTATTGCCGCCACCAGCATGAACCTCCTTGATCTGGTCTCATCGGGCCGGATGCGCAAGGATTTTTTCTTCCGGATCCATATTATCCCTATTCATATTCCTCCACTTCGTGAACGAAAGGAGGATCTCCGGCTGCTGATTGATCACTTTCTTTCCCAGTACAGGGATAAGGGGGTGCCCCAGTCCCTGCCCGATTCGGTGCGGGAACTGCTGTGCGGCTATGAGTGGCCGGGAAACATCAGGGAGCTTCAGAATGTCCTTCATCGGTATATGACCCTGGAGCGCCTGGATTTTATCGCCTCCCCAAAGGAGTTCTCTTCCGCGCTGGCGTCACCGCCTCTGCCGGTGAAAAAATCCGGGCATGACCTCAAGGGATCAAAAGAGATCTTTGAAAAAGAGACCATAGAAAAGGTGCTGCGCGAAAATAAGTGGCACAGGGGCAATACCGCGGCAACTCTGGGTATTTCCCGGAAAACACTCTTCCGCAAGATGAAAAAACTGGGTCTCTTGTGACCAGTCTTCCTTCCCCCCTTGTTGTACCCGAAAACCAGCCTGGTCACATATGACCCATAATGGGTCGATCGAGGATCTTCCTGTTTTGCACTGTAATTATATTGAAAATTCCATGTCGAGGTCTGCCCGGTGGGACATTTAAGGCCCATCCCTGCTGCTGCTGACCCGCTGCTGAACCACGGATTATTTCTCTCTCTGATCAAATAAGGACAGTGGGTCAGGGAGATAACTGGTGCTGGGGTGTACTGGCATAAATATTGCGATGATAGCCTTAAAGAGGGCGGTCCTGTGAAGCCTGAGTCGGGTTATTTTCGCACTGATCTGGATTTTCACGGACAGAGATACTTCTCGGTTGAGGTGATATGGAAATAAGGGTGACACTACTACGGTGTTTTATACGTGCGCTGATGGTGCTTGTTTCCGTATTGACATATATAGATATGTTATTATTGTACTTTTCCTGCAATATGCAAGGGTCCTTTTCGCCTTGTTCTTGCCGGAAAGCGGGGTGTGGGGCGTGATGGCAACTGGATAATTTTGTGATGACCATGAAAATTAAAAAGAGAAAATCTCTGAACGACACGAGTAGCCAATCGATGGAAATGGAGCTGCGCCGGCAGGGATCTCTCATTGATTCTCTGCAGGAGACCAATGCAGTCTATGCGACCATACTCGAGAACATAGATGGTATTATCTATGTCTGTGATATGGACCATCATGAAATTCTATATATAAACGATACTGCAAGAGAATTGTTCGGGTCGGTGGAGGGGAAAACCTGCTGGCAGATATTTCAGAAGCAACAGGGGCCCTGTGATTTCTGCACCAACAAGATGCTGGTGAACAGTGATGGCTCTATCTGCGGCCAGTATGTCTGGGAACACCGAAATCCGTACACCTGTCGCTGGTACAAACTCTACGATCAGGCGATCAAATGGCATGACGGTCGACTTGTTCGCCTGGAAATAGCCTTTGACATCACTGAGCAGAAAGAAGCGCAACTCTGTCTGGCCAATCGGGAGGCCCTTCTTGAGACGGTCAGTTCTGCTGCCCAGCAATTCCTGAGCACCTCCAAGTGGGAAGGGGCGGTTACGGAGATTCTCGGTCAATTAGGCCAGGCAATCTCCGTGAGCAGGGTGACGCTCTTCCGATACGCCATCGGGGCTTCCGGGGAAAAAGACATCACTGCTCAATGCGGATGGGCTGCCCCTGGAGTTCCATCGATCGCTGATGGCCCTTCCCTGCAGGATTGTGGTCACTTTGCCGCGGAGATTGACCTCCTCAGCCAGGTTTTTGAGAGTGGCGAGCCGTTCTCCCTTGATCCGGGCATCTTCAACAGGGACGAAAAGAGCCCTTGTGAGTCCCTTCAGCCACGCTCTGCGTTTTTTCTGCCGATTATGATTGATGGTCTGGCATGGGGGGTGGTCTGTCTCGAAGATTTTGACAAGGAAAGAACATGGACGGATGTTGAGAAAAGGACCCTGGGGACAACCGCCAGCCTGCTGGGATGTGCGATAAAAAGACAGCAGGCAGAGTATCTTCTCAACGGGGAAAGACTTTTCTACCGGGCGGTGCTCAATGACCAGTCAGAGCTGGTCTGCCGGTATCAGCCCGGCGGTATCCTCTCCTTTGTCAATACGGCCTTTTGCCGATTTTTTGGGAAAAAAGAGGAGGATCTGATCGGGAGCAGTTTTTTTGAACTGTTTCCTGAAAAGGAAAGAATACGTGTCCGGAATCATGTGGCCGCGCTCACCGCCGAAAATCCAGTGACAACCATGGTCATCGGCGTTACTGCCGACAACGGTGAGTTCGGATGGTATCACTGGACTGAACGGATGTTTTACGATGACAGGGGAAATGCAACCGGATACCAGGCCACGGGGCGCGATGTTACCAGTGAAAAAAAGGAGAAGGAAGATCTCCGCAGGAACCAGGAAACACTGGAAATTCTGATCCAGAAAAGAACCGTCGAGCTCACCCAGATCAACCGTCAGCTCAAGGTTGAAATCGGGGAACGCCAGCGGGCGGCAAGGGAGCTGGAAGAGGCGAATATCGCCCTCCGGGTCCTCCTGCAACAGAGTGCGGGTGCGAAAAAAGAGTTGGAGGAAAAGGTCCATGCCAACATCAATAAATTGATCTATCCCTATCTGGACGAGTTGGGCATCCACCTCAAGGAGCGTCGCGAACTGTCATATCTGGAAATGATAAAAAAGAATCTCCAGCAGATAACCTCCTCCTTCTCACATAAAATCAAGACCTGTCATTTCCCGTTAACACCCCGGGAAACCCAGGTGGCTGACCTTATCCGCCAGGGAAGGACCAATAAGGAGATTGCCGAAATCCTTTTTCTCTCCCCGCGTACAGTGGAGACCTACCGGGATAAGCTGAGAAAAAAACTGGGGTTGCGTAATAAAAAGGTGAATCTCAGTTCATTTTTGAACACCCTGTGAAAGAAACCGGGCCATTGTTCTCTTTGTATCCTGGTGAAAACTTGATGTTAATCTGGTTTGTTACGTGGATCAGCTACCTGTTGTGCAGGGTTTTTTTCCGTATTGACAGATACTGGTAATGGACTAAACAGATCCGGTTGTCAGGTTTGCCCGCGACACCCGGAACAGGTCCGTTCCCCGGGTGCTCGTTCAGTGCACCCTGTTATCAGCGGCAGTATCGGTGGAAATAATGAGTGATCCCATGAAGAGCAAAAAAAATACCAGAGAACACAGCGGCTTCTCAAAGGCCTTTTCCATAATCGGGCCATCCGCTCTTGCCATATTCCTCTTTATCAGTGTCCTTTTTGGTATTATCATCCCCGCCTTTGATTCCGCCCTCCTGGATCGAAAGAAAGAACTGGCCAGGGAAATGACCCATGTCGCGGAAAACATCCTGGCCCATTTCGAGGCCCGGGAGAGGGAGGGGCAACTCTCCCGGGCCCAGGCCCAGCAGATGGCCGTCGACCTGATCCGCGAGATTCGTTATGGCATTGATAACAAGGATTATTTCTGGATAAACGATATGCAGCCGGCAATGATCATGCACCCCTACCGCCCTGATCTGGATGGGAAGAATCTGCGTGATTTTGCCGACCGCCAGGGAAAGCATCTTTTTGTGGACTTTGTGAATATTGTTCAGGAGAGTGGCGCGGGTTTTTCATCTTATCTGTGGCAGTGGAAGGATAATGCGGAACGGATCGCGCCGAAACTTTCCCATGTCTGGGGGTTCGAACCCTGGGGCTGGGTCGTGGGTACAGGCATTTATCTCGAGGATGTGCAGGTCGAAGTATCTAGAATAACGAAAAGAATTTTTGCAATGTCCGCAGGTATTCTTTTAGTCGTCTTCCTGCTTTCACTCCATATCATCCGCCAGGGATTGCTTCATTCGGCAAAACGGCACCAGGCGGAAACCGAATTGCGGCGGATGCATGACACCCTGCAGGATCTGGTTGAGGAGCGGACACGGGAACTCGCCGCGGCAAATGCCGATTTAACCACTGAAATTCAAGAAAGAAGGCGTGTCGAGGCGGCGCTCAGGGAGAGTGAGGAACGGTACAGGGATCTCTTTGAAAACGCGTCCGACCTTATTCATATAAATGATCAGAATGGGAAAATTCTCTATGTCAACCGGGCATGGCGTGAAACCCTGGGGTACAGTGAAGGGGAAATTGCCGCCCTCACCCTCTGGGAGATAATAGCCCCGGAAAAACGTGAGTCCTTTCTTCTTGCCTTCAAAAAACTTCCTGAAAAGAAACATTCCCCGCTTCTTGAAACGGAAATTCTTGCAAAAGATGGGAAAAGTATTGTAATTGAGGGTGGTTGCAGCTATAAATTTACTGGTGCGATGTCAACCACAATCCGATGCATATTCAGGGATGTCTCGGAAAAGAAAAAAATGGAGAAAGAACTGTTCCGGGCCCAGAAAATTGAATCTATCGGCCTTCTTGCCGGGGGAATTGCCCATGATTTTAATAATCTTCTCACCGTAATCCTCGGATATGTCAATCTTGCGGAGATGTCATTAAGCCCGGATGACAGGATCCATAAACATCTGGTCAGCGCGGAACAGGCGGCCATCCGTGCCCAGGGGTTGACGCAGCAGTTATTAACCTTCTCCAGGGGCGGGGCTCCGGTACGGAAAATAATCTCGATTGCCGAGATGTTGATAGAATCTTCATCCTTTGTACTGAGTGGATCGAAGATACGCTGCGAGTACGGTATCGACCCCGATCTCTGGCATGTAGACGGAGACAGCGGCCAGTTGAGCCAGGTGATCCAGAACATTGTCATTAACGGATGCCAGGCGATGCCTGATGGCGGAGTTATACGGATTAACGCGACAAACAGAACGATCAGCAGTGATGATTCCCTTGCTTTGAAGGCGGGAAAATATGTCGAGATCTCGATCAATGACCAGGGACACGGGATCAGTGAGCACGATCTTGCCAAGCTGTTTGATCCCTATTTTTCAACCAAGAACGATGGGCATGGGCTGGGATTGACCATTGCATATTCAATCATGAAAAAGCATGATGGATTGCTGACAGTGGACTCGACACCCGGCAAGGGGAGTACTTTTTTTCTCTATCTTCCCGCCTCGGAAGATAAAAAGAGTTCCATCTCCCAGGCCATTGAACCAGTTCGAAAAGGCAGAGGACGAATTCTGCTGATGGACGACGAGGAGGTGGTGCGCAAGGTTGCGACATCAATGCTCGTTCATTTCGGATACACCCCTGACGAGGCGTGTGACGGGGCTGAAGCGGTAAAACTGTATCAACAGGCCATGGCAGAGGGTCACCCCTATGACGCGGTGATCATGGACCTGACCATACCCGGTGGCATGGGCGGTCTGGAAGCGGTGCAGAAGGTTCTGGAGCTCGATTCCCGGGCCCGGGTTATCGTGTCCAGTGGATATGCCAACAACCCGGTCATGTCCGATTGCAAAAAATACGGTTTCCGCGGGGTCATCCCCAAGCCGTACCGGGCGGCGGAATTGGGCAGGGTTGTCCAAAACATTCTCTGCGATGGGCTGGAAAAAGAGTCAACAAATTGATTTTTAAAAAAAATGGCGGAAAAGAATATGAAGGCAAAAGGGTTGAGACTTCGGGGAAGAATGCTGTTCATGATTTTTGGCGCGCTTTCCGCCATCACTGTCGTTATCTGCGTTATGGTGGTTGTTACCCTGAAAGCAAAACAGAAAGAAGATATTGAGGTGTTCCGGAACGAGGAATTCGCTCGGATCAAAAATGATCTCAAGAATTATGTTGATATCGCCTATGAGACAATTGACGCAAATTACCGTCTCGCCCAGGATAAAAAATATATCGAACATCAGTACGGTCCCCGGTTGACCGATCTGGTTGATGTCGCGGAAAGCGTGATAAGGGAACACCAAGCCCTGGTGTCCTCGGGGATTTTGAGTCTTGCCGAGGCACAAAGCCGTGCCGCTGAAGCCATCGGCAAGATGCGCTATGACGACGGGTCGGGATATTTCTGGATCAACGACACGACCTTGCCCTATCCGAAAATGGTGATGCACCCGACGGTTCCGGCCCTGAACGGCGCGGTCCTTGATGCGGAAAAATACAACTGCGCCATGGGGGTCAAGAAGAATCTGTTTCAGGCCATGGTCGAGGAGACCGCGGCGACCGGCGAGGGGTTTGTCGATTATCTCTGGCCAAAGGCAACAAAGGAAGGGGTCAGCAGCGGTGAATACCCTAAACTTTCCTATGTGCGACTGATCAAAGAGTGGAACTGGATTGTTGGCACCGGTATCTACGTTGACGATGCCATGGACAGCGCTCTTGAAAAAAGTAAACGTGATATCGAGAAGATGCGCTATGACGGCGGGGCGGGCTATTTCTGGATCAACGACACGACCCTGCCCTATCCGAAAATGGTGATGCACCCGACGGTTCCGGCCCTGAACGGCACGGTCCTTGATGCGGAAAAATACAACTGCGCCATGGGGGTCAGGAAGAATCTGTTTCAGGCCATGGTCGAGGAGACCGCGGCGACCGGCGAGGGGTTTGTCGATTATCTCTGGCCAAAGGCAACCTCAACCGGGGTCACCAGTGAAGATTATCCCAAGCTTTCCTATGTCCGCCGCCACCCCCAGCTGAACTGGATCGTCGGCACAGGTGTCTACATAGACGGTATTGAGGCGGTAATGGCGGCCAAAGCAGGGGCGGCGGACAGGGCTGTCAACACCATCCTTTTCAGGATTTTCCTGGTCAGTGTTGCCGCCTTTTTTCTTTTTGTCCTTATCCTCAATTATTTTCTCACCCGCTCCATCTTTCGGCCGGTGGAAGAGGCGGTAGCCCTTGCCAAGGCCATTGCCGATGGTGATTTCAACCGTACCATGACGATCAGGGGTAATGATGAAATCAGCCAACTGGGGAGGGCGTTGGTCTTGATGTCGGAAAAACTCCAGGCCTCGCGGCAGGAAATTGAACGCAAGGTTTCTGAAATGAGTCAGGTTATTGAGCAGGTAGGCGAGGCTGCCGACCAGATAGCCATGGGGGCGAATCAGGTTTCCGACGCCAGCCAGAATATCGCCAGGGGCGCTTCCGAGCAGGCTACATCCCTTGAAACCATGGAAAAATCGCTGTCTGAACTGGCGAGCCAGACCCGGCTGAACGCGGAACATGCCGGTCAGGTTAATGGGCTGGTGGTAAAAACCCGCGATCTTGCCCAAAACGGCAATGATCAGATGCAGGGAATGGTTACGGCGATGCATGAAATCAATAACGCCGGCCAGAGTATTTCTAAAATAATTAAAGTGATAGATGAGATTGCCTTCCAGACCAATCTCCTTTCTTTGAACGCCGCGGTGGAGGCGGCCCGGGCCGGAAGGCACGGCAAGGGGTTTGCCGTGGTCGCGGAAGAGGTGCGCAGTCTTGCCGGCAGGAGCGCCCTGGCTGCCCAGGAAACGACCAAACTGATAGAGGGTACGGTAACAAAGACCAAAAACGGCTCGGAACTGGCGGAGATTACCGCTTCCGCGCTGAAGAGTATTGTCTCCGAGGTTATCCAGGTTTCCACTCTGGTCGCTGAAATAGCCTCTGCCTCCAGTGAGCAGGCACGGCAGATAACCGAGGTCAAAAACGGATTGGAAAAGATCGCCCTCATAACCAGAGAGAAAAACGAGCTGGTCGGAGAAACCGCCGCAGTGGCGGAAGAATTATCCGGGCAGACCCAGGAACTCCGCCATATAGTGCAGCTCCGGACCCAGCAGGAGAAAAAGATGTTGTGCTGAAGAATTTTTGCGGGCCATCATTCTTGACAAACGAACAGAGGAGGGGCATTATCATACCTGGCTGAAGGGTGCGCGATGTGTGTTGAGTGCACGACATGGAACCCATGCCCGATGAGGTTGATATGCCCTTTCATAAATTGATGATCCCGCTGCTGTTGTCGGTATTTCTCATCCCGGCAGATCCAGTCGCGGCACAGAAGGATGACGGCGGCCGATATGGTTCCTGGGAGACTGGCGAAGAAAAACTTCAAAAGCTGACCGGCGAGGTGGAGGCCCTCATCGCTGAGGGAATCCGGTCCAAGGCGGCCCATCCGGAATTTCTCCGCGACCTGCAGCTCACGGTCAATAAATATAAGATCCCGAAGAAAACCGTTTATTTCAAAGATGATTTTTCTGATAATGAATATCTTCGGAACCCCGCCTGGACAGTGAAAAAAGGTGTTTTTTCCGTTGATTATCAGGGGAGTCTTTATTCCTCGGTTATTGTCTATCGACCGAAATCCGTTGAGCCCGTTGCCAAGGAAACCGCACCTGAATCCACTGGAGACAAAAACCTCCGCATTCTGTTCGGTGTTCTGGACGAGTTGACAAAAGATCCCAAAGGCAGGGAGCAGGAAGCCCCGGGCCAGGTGGATGGCGAGCCGGCCCAGATCATATCCCTGGCCGATATTCCCAACGCGTGCACCCTGAAATTTACCCTGCAGTCGGAAAGTGAATGGGGGCAGATCAGCATCGGCCTTTTTCAAGGGACGGACCCCTCGTCCGGGTATCACCTGGTATACCACGCCTCCCCATCAAAGGATCGGCCGCTGCAGTTGATTAAATATCTTCGCGGCAAACCGTATGTTGTGAACGCTGCCGCCGAGACACCTATCCTTGACGACGGCAGACCTCATGCCGTCCTTTTTTCCCGTACTGAAAATGGTGATATGGTTGTCCGGATTGACGACAGGGACGTCCTCCAGGCTTCCGATCTTGCCTATCGCAAAAATTTTTCCGGACTGACAGTCACCAACAGCGGAGGAAAATACAGTATCGACAATATCGAGGTGTACACTGAAAAATAGGCTGTGCTGATTCATGGTGCCGTTGGCAACGGCCAATAAAGTAATGCGGTTACCAGGGGGACAAAAGAGGCGAATCCTATCGTCTTGATATCTGTCGGTGCTGATGGCAAGGAAATCCGTTTTTCAAACCAATGTTGATAAATATGAGGGCTGGTTTGAGGCAAACCGGTGGATCTACATTGCCGAACTGAGGGCCGTGGGCATGCTGGTTCCAGAACATGGCCGTGGCCTTGAAATCGGTGTCGGCACCGGCAGATTCGCCGCTCCGCTCTCCATTGCCAACGGTCTTGAACCCTCGGTGGAGATGGGAAAGGTTGCAATGTCCCGGGGGATCACGGTGATCCGCGGGGTCGCGGAAGATCTTCCCTTCCGCAGGGCCTCTTTTGATTATATCGTCATGGTCACGACGATCTGTTTTCTCACTGACTTTTTTCGGGCCATGGAAGAGGTTTCCAGGGTTCTGACAGACAACGGGTATTGCATTGTCGCCCTGATCGACAAGAACAGCCCCCTTGGGCGCACCTATGAAAAAAACCGGGCAAAGAGCACCTTTTACAGGGACGCAACATTTTATTCCGTTGAAACGGTGCGGGCGGTCATGGGGGAGGTCGGCCTGGGTGATTTTCAGTGTACCCAGACACTCTTTGGCGAGATGAGCAATATCACTGCCAAGGAGCCGGTGGAGCCCGGGTGCGGCAAGGGTTCGTTTGTTGTTATCCGGGGCAGAAAGGGGAACGGCTCCCCATGAAGACCTATATGGAAATAACCGAGGCCCGGATGGTGCTGGAGCTTCCGGAAAAGGCGTCGCAACAGGAAATCCGGGATAACTACCGTCGTCTGATCCGGAAATGGCACCCTGACACCTGCCGGGAGGATGGCGGAAAATGCACGGAGATGACCGCTGCCATCAACGCGGCCTATGAACTGATTACCGCCTATTGCTCCCGCTACCGGATCTCATTTGCCGAGGACGAGGTCAACCAGTATATCTCCGATGCCGAGTGGTGGCTGAATCGGTTTGGCAATGACCCTCTGTGGGGCAAACCGTAATCCTTCCCTGGGAGTGCCGTTCATCGTGCCCCTCTATTTCTGGTAATAATCCCCATCACGCTGTAGACCAGTTTGGCGGCGGTGAAATCCGGACCATGGTTCCCGGTCACCGGCGCCAGCTCGACCACGTCAAAGCCCGCAACCCTCCGACCGGCAACCACATTCTCCAGGCAGGCCATCATCTGATACCACGAGAGCCCGCCTGGTTCCGGGGTTCCGGTGGAGGGCATGATCGCCGGATCAAGGGCGTCGACATCCAGGGTCAGGTAGAGGGTGTCTGGAAAATCCGGCGGCAGAAGGGGGGAGGGGATTCCGTTCCTGTTGATCTCCGCCGCGTCAAGGTGGGGTATCTTTTCCGTGATCCGCAAGATATGCTCCTCATGGGAGAGGCTTCGAATCCCGATCTGAAAAATGGGAATTTCCAGGTCAAACGCCCTTCGCATGACGCAGGCATGGCTGTAGGGGGTGCCCTGGTATGCGTTGCGGAGATCGGCGTGGGCGTCGAACTGAACGATGCCGATCTTTTCCCGGCCTTTTTTAAGGGCCCCAAGGGCGCCAACCGTGACCGTGTGTTCACCGCCGAGCAGAACCGGGATTTTTTTCCGCTCAAAGGAAAGGGAGACAAACCTCTCGATCGCATCGAGCACCCCGGTGATTTCGCCGGAACAGGAAACCGGGGGATGGGTAAAGATACCCTTTTCCGCGGGAATGCCCTGGCCGTCAAAGAGTTCCAGCTGATGCGAGGACTCAATGATCGCCTGGGGTCCGAGCGCCGTCCCGCCGCCATAGGAAACGGTCCTTTCAAAGGGGACCGGCAGGATATGAAAGAGGGCGTCTTCTGAAATGCTGTCCAGTTCTGAGCCGAGGAAGTGGGATTGGTTTTCAGTCATGATTTTTGCCGTAACGATGGTCAGGGTACGTGAAGTTCACGAGAGTCGGTTTCTGAAATCCTCATACCCGAATTGACGAACCATGATGAGTTCATCGCTTTCCGGCCGATAGAGGGCGATGTTCGGGAGCTGCAGGCCGTTGAATGTGGTGGTCTTGACCATGGTGTAATGGGCCATGTCGAGAAAAACAAGCCGATCGCCCACGGACAGGGGTTTTTCAAATGAGTATTCACCGATAACGTCGCCAGCCAGGCAGGATTTGCCGGCAAGGCGGAAGGAATGGGGATGTTCACCCGGCTCGCCGGCGCCGACAACCCTGGGACGATAGGGCATCTCCAGAACATCGGGCATATGGGCCGCGGCCGAGGTGTCGAGAATGGCTATCTCCATATCATTGGCCACGATATCCAAAACCGTGGCGACAAGGATACCGGTATTCAGGGCAATGGCCTCGCCGGGTTCCAGATAGACGGTCAGGTGTGGGTATTTTTTTCTGAAATCGGTAATCAGCCGGCAGAGCAGCTCAAGATCATAATCCGGCCGGGTGATGTGGTGACCGCCCCCGAAATTGACCCAGGAGAGATCGCCAAGAAAAGGGCTGAATTTCTCTTCAAAGGCTGCCATGGTCTTTTCCAGGTCATCCGAGTTCTGCTCGCAGAGGGTGTGGAAATGGAGGCCGGAGATACCCTCCATGGCCGTGGCGGGGGCTGCCAACAGAGTCCCGGCCCGGATACCGAGCCTTGAACCCGGAGCGCATGGGTCATAGAGGGGGACGGCCCCGGTTGAGCACTCGGGATTGACCCGGAGTCCGCAGCGGATCTGGCGGCCGGAGGCTGCAACCAGAGGCCCGAAGCGGTGCCACTGGGCAAGTGAGTTGAAAACAAGATGGTCAACCAGCGGCAGCAGATCCTGGATGTCCTGTTCGGAGTATCCGGCGGCAAAGGCGTGGACTTCTCCGCCAAACTCCTCGCGCCCGAGTCGCGCCTCGTGGGGGGAACTGGCGCAGGTGCCGTGCAGGGTCTGGCTGATCAGGGGAAAAAGCCTGAACATCGCAAATCCCTTCAAGGCGAGCAGGATCCGGCACCCGGTGCGGGCCATGACCTGTTCGAGAATGGCCAGGTTCCTCTTGATCGCCGCCTCGTCGACCACAAAACATGGGGTAGGCACCCGGCCGGGATCACAGATTAAAGGATAACCTCGGTCCATGGCAGGCCGTGCAGGTTGAGTTTTTCCATAAAGGGTTCAGGGTCAAACTCTTCCATATTAAAGACCCCCTCGCCCTTCCAGACCCCGGTTACCATGAGCATGGCGCCGATCATTGCCGGAACCCCGGTGGTGTAGGAGATCGCCTGGGATCCTACCTCCTCGTAGCACTGGGCGTGGTCGCAGATGTTGTAGACGTAATATTTCTTCTGTTTTCCATCCTTGATCCCGGAGATCAGGCAGCCGATGCAGGTCCGTCCCTGGGTCAGCGGTCCAAGGGAAGAGGGATCCGGGAGAAGGGCCTTCAGGAACTGGAGAGGGATAATCTCCTGGCCCTGGTAGAGTACCGGGTCGATCCGGGTCATTCCGACATTGCCGAGCACTTCAAGATGTTTGAGATAGTTATCGGAAAAGGTCATCCAGAACCTGGCCTTTCTCAAGGCAGGGAAATTCTTGGCAAGGGATTCCAGCTCCTCATGATACATGAGGTATATTTTTCTGGGGCCGATGCCCTCGGGAAAATCAAAATCCATGGATACACTCAAGGGATCGGTCTCTATCCAGGAACCGTTTTCAAAATATTTCCCCCGGGCAGTGACCTCGCGGATATTGATTTCCGGGTTGAAGTTGGTGGCAAAGGGCTGGCCGTGATCGCCGGCATTGCAGTCGATTATGTCGAGTTCGTGGATCTCGTCAAAATGTTTTTTCTGGGCCCAGGCGGTAAAGACGTTGGTAACCCCTGGATCAAAACCGCTGCCGAGCAGGGCCATGAGCCCCTTCTCCCTGAACCGTTCCTGATAATCCCACTGCCATTTATAACAGAATCTGGCCTCGTCGGGCGGTTCATAGTTGGCGGTATCAAGATAGTTGACCCCGGTTTCAAGACATGCGTCCATGATGTGGAGATCCTGATAGGGGAGGGCGACGTTGATCACCAGGTCCGGTTGAAAGGAGCGGATAAGGGCGACCAGTTCCGGGACATTGTCGGCATCGACCCGGGCGGTTTCAATGGGTCGGTTCAACTGGGCGGCAATGCGATCGCATTTTTCCTTGGTCCGACTGGCGAGGCAGATGGCGTCAAAGACCTCGGGAACCTGGGCGCATTTGTGGGTCACAACCTGTCCGACGCCGCCGGCGCCGATGATAAGCACTCTGGACATTATGGTATCGCTCCTTGTTGATTAAAAATTGTCTGGCACAGGATTGAGAGCGGGGACAAACCTGAAAATCAAAGACCTGCTACCTTTCGAAGTAGGTATATCCGCGCAGGCCCGAGGCATATGCCTTCATGATTTTCTTGCGTTCCTGCGCGGTAATCAGGCCGTCGCGCACTGCGTCTTCAGCCTGTTTGCGGAACTGGACAAGAATGGCCTTGGGGTCGTATTCCACATAGGAGAGTACGTCGGCCACTGAATCTCCCTCGATTTCACGGGTAAAACTGAATTCTCCATCAGGCTCGACCCGGATGGAGACCACATTGGTATCTCCCAGGAGATTATGGAGATCTCCCAGGGTCTCCTGGTAGGCGCCGACCAGAAAGACCCCAAGGTAGTACTCCTCGCCGTTGACCAGGTCGTGAAGGGGCAGGGTGGAACGTACGCCGTGGAGATCTATGAAACGGTCTATCTTGCCGTCGCAGTCACAGGTTATGTCGGCAATAATCGCATGCCTGGTGGGCTTTTCCTTGAGGCGATGCACCGGCATGAGCGGGAAAAGGTGCTCAATGGCCCATACATCGGGCAATGACTGGAACACGCTGAAGTTGCCATAGTAGATATCGGCCAGGGCGATATCAATATCCCGAAGGTCATTGGGAACGTGTTTGAGCTCTTTCACGTCCCTGGCGATTTTCTTGACAATGTGCCAGAAAATGATCTCCCCTAAGGAGCGCTCCCGCAGGGAGATGGTCCCGAGCTTGAAATGCTGCCGGATCTCATCGCGGTAGTAGAGGGCATCGTTATAGCATTCCTGGAGGTTGCGGATGGTCATGCCCTGCAGAACCTCATAGAGATTGAGGATAAGCTCAGGGGTATCCTTGGGAAGCTCTTTGGGAAGGGGCCTGGTTTCGAACCGGCTGACATCAAGCACATTGAAGAGGAGAACCGAATAGTAGGCCACCGTGGCCCGGCCGGATTCGGTGATGATCGTAGGATGGGAAATCTCCTGCTCATCCAGAGTGGCCATGATCGATTCAATGATGTCGGCACAGTATTCTGCGGTGGAGTAGTTGCGGCTGTTGGTAAAGTTGGTGTGCGAGCCATCATAGTCAACAGCCAGGCCGCCGCCCAGGTCGAGGTATCCCATTGCCGCCCCTTCCTCCACCAGGCCCGCATACATCCGGCTCGCCTCCAGGGTTGCGGCGCGGATATCACGGATATTGGGAATCTGGGAGCCGAGATGGTAATGAAGAAGCTGAAGGCAGTCGAGCATTCCTCTTTTTTTCAGGAGATCCACCACGTCAATGACCTCGGTGGTGCTTAATCCAAAAATGCTGCGATCGCCGCCGGATTCCGTCCAGTGGCCGCCGGCCCTGGTGGAGAGCTTGACCCGGATCCCGATGTTCGGGCGGATATTCAGTTCCTCGGAACGCTCAAGGAGCAGGTCAAGTTCGCTGGGCATCTCAAGGACGAAAAAACACTTGATTCCCATTTTGGTGGCATAGAGACCGAGGTCAAAGAATTCCTGATCTTTATAGCCGTTCAGGACGAGGCAGGCCTGGCGGTCTCGCATCACCGAGAGGGCGGCGATTAATTCCGCCTTGCTTCCCGCTTCAAATCCATGGTTATATTTGGAACCGTACCTGGCTACCTCCTCAAGGACCTGCTGCTGCTGGTTGACCTTGATCGGATAGACACCCTTGAAGGAGCCTTCATAGCCAAAGAGTTCAATGGCGGTGTTGAAGCTCTCATGGAGGCGGGATATCTGGGAATCGAGAATATTCTGGAAACGAAGCAGAACCGGCATCTCCAGGCCCCGGTCCTTGAGTCCGGAGATGATATCCATGAGGCTTACCGCTGCTTTCTTTTTTTCAGGCAGGGGAGTAACGACCACGTCTCCGTTTTTTGCGACACTGAAATATCCGGCGCCCCAGTTCTGGATACCGTAGGTGTCCACTGAATTTTCAATGGTCCATCTTTCCAGGGTGTCTTTCTGTGATGAATTGCGAGCCATAACCGTTCTCTTCTCTTTTCAAGGATGCACAGGCAACAAAATTGAGTACCCCTTATATATGATTCACCGTGATAAGTAAAAAAAATATTACCCGTAATAAAAAAAAAATTCTATCTGTTCCCTTTCCCTTGGCGGTTTTTTACAGTGAAAGTGAGGGCCGGGAGAGGGCAGCCGGCAAAGGGAAAAATTGGAAAAAAAATCAACTTGGGGTACTGTTTTGTCCTTTTGCGATGAGGGACCTGTTTCCCGGCCGACCATCCTGTCGCCTGTACTCTTATTTCCAGGACAGAAATGAACACCTACGCGATACTTATTCTGATTATTTTAGTGATCCACTACTGGATCGGTATCTTTGCCGATCTTCTCAACCTGAAGGCGCTTTCTCCGGAACTGCCCGCGGAATTTGCCGATGTCTATGACCAGGAGGAGTACAGAAGGTCCCAGGAGTATACCAGGGCACGCACCAGATTCGGCTTTATCGAAGGCGGGTTCGACTTTTGGGTCCTTCTCTTTTTCTGGTTTGCCGGTGGCTTTGAACTCCTCGATATCTGGGCCCGAAGCTGGCAGGTGAATCCGGAGTTGACCGGAGTAGGGTACATTGCCCTTCTTGTTGCCGGCAAGTCACTGCTGTCACTTCCCTTTACCCTCTATTCAACCTTTGTCATTGAGGAGCGTTTCGGCTTCAACCGGACAACGGTTGCCACATTTTTCATGGATCGGGTAAAGGGTTTTCTCCTTGCCGTTGTTCTCGGCGGGCCGCTCCTCTACCTGATACTTCTTTTCTTTAACTCACTGGGGCCCGGGGCATGGCTTCTCTGCTGGCTTGTTCTTGCTCTCTTTATCCTCGGGGTCCAGTTCATTGTCCCGACATGGATCATGCCCCTTTTCAACACATTCACCCCGCTGGAGGATGGCGATCTGCGCCGGGCAATTTTGCAGTATGCCGGGAAGGTAGACTTCCCCCTGGAGAATATCTTTGTCATGGATGGTTCCCGGCGCTCCAGCAAGGGCAACGCCTTTTTTTCCGGTTTCGGGAAAAAACGGAGAATCGCCCTGTTCGACACCCTGATCGAGTCGCATTCCGTTTCCGAACTGGTGGCGGTCCTTGCCCATGAGATAGGCCATTACAAGATGAGGCACATCCTTCAGGGCGTGCTGTTAAGCATTGTCCACAGCGGCTTTCTTTTGTATCTTTTTTCCCTGTTCATCTCAAAACAGGAACTTTTTGCCGCCTTTTTTGTCACGACTCCTTCCGTATATGGGGGGCTAATCTTTTTCAGCCTGCTCTTCACCCCTGTGGACCTGATTTTGAGCATCGCCCTTAACGGTCTTTCCCGAAAAAACGAGTTTTCCGCTGACCGCTTTGCCAGGGAGACTACCGGGACCGGCAAAGACCTTGTTTCCGCATTAAAGAAACTTTCATCCCAGAACCTGGCGAATATCACCCCGGCCCCCCTTTACGTTGCGCTGCACTATTCCCATCCCCCGCTGCGGGAACGGGTCAGGGCCCTT
>JBFHXP010000032.1:0-24053 GCA_041598875.1 Desulfobulbales bacterium | reverse complement strand
ATGGGTATCTGGTGGTCGAGGCGTCACTGCAGGGGCTTGCAGCGGGCACCGGGGTGGAGGTCTGTCTGTTTTAGGGGAGTGAGATGGGAGATGGAAAGAAGAGGACTGAGGACTGAGGGAAAGATAGGACTGAGGGAAAGACGAGGGGCGTGAGACGTGAGAAGGGAGAAGTTAGAAGTGAGAGGTGTTTTAAAAACTTTGTCACTCTGTCACTTTGCCTGTCGCCTGCTAGCTTGCTCGCTTGCCAGCTGAACGAATGTGAGAAGAGAGGCGTGAGGAAAATTGTGCCGCCATGAAAAAACGGAATCTTTATGTAGGCAATATCCCCCTGGCCGAGGCCCGGTGCAGGTGGTTTGACGCCCTGACCGCGGATGGCTGCCTTGGCCCATTGGTTCCGGAAACTGTTGCGGTTGACGACTCCCTGGGCAGAATT
The DNA here is from genome assembly GCA_041598875.1 of Desulfobulbales bacterium. Taxonomy (GTDB): domain Bacteria; phylum Desulfobacterota; class Desulfobulbia; order Desulfobulbales; family BM004; genus JAKITW01. Next base: position 23,620 of record JBFHXP010000032.1, on the reverse strand, counting down.
ACCGCCGAGCCGGTCTTTGCGGTTTCATCCTCGCCTTTTTATAATGGCGCGGCCATGGATGGAATCGCCGTCCGGTTCGCCGAAACCCTTGGCGCGGGCGATGCCACGCCCGTTGTGCTCTTCCGTGGAAAACAGTTTGCCTACGTCAACACCGGAAACTGTCTGCCGCCGGGTTTTGATGCGGTGATCATGATCGAGGATGTGCATCCGCTGGATGAAAACAGGGTGGAGATCATTGGCCCGGCCACGCCCTGGCAGCATGTGCGGACCATTGGCGAGGATATTGTCGCAACTGAGTTGCTCCTGCCCGCGGGCCATGACATCAGGCCGATTGATCTTGGCGCAATGCTTGCCACCGGGGTTAACACCGTCTCAGTACGGCCCAGGCCCAGAGTGCTGGTGATTCCCACCGGCAGTGAACTTGTCCAGCCCGGCGAGCCGGTAGCCCCTGGTAATATCATTGAGTTCAACTCGCGGATTCTTGCCGGCTATCTCACCCAGTGGGGCGCTGCTCCGGCGCGTGCCGGCTGTGTCCCCGACGATCCCCGGGCCTTGGAGGATATACTGAAGAAGTCTGTGCCGGAGTATGACCTGGTCGTTATCAATGCCGGGGCCTCCGCCGGCACCGAGGATCATACCCTGAGGGTTCTGGAAAGGCTTGGCCGGGTTATTGTTCATGGGGTCAATATCAAGCCGGGAAAGCCGGTGATATTGGCCATTGTTCAGGGAAAACCCGTGGTCGGCCTGCCCGGTTATCCGGTTTCCGCGGTATTGACCATGGATCTTTTCGTCCGGCAGATGATTGCCGAAATGGTTGGAACCACTGTCCCTGCCGGTAATTCCATTTCAGCCGTCCTTGCCCGGCCCCTTTCCTCGAAAATGGGGGTTGAGGAGTTTGTCCGGGTCAAACTGGGCCGGGTGGGGGAACGGTTGATCGTGACCCCGTCAGGCCGCGGCGCTGGTGCGGTGATGTCTCTGGTTCAGGCGGATGGCATTCTGACCGTACCAGCCGGCAGCGAGGGGATCGGCGCCGGCGAGAAGGTCGACGTCCGGTTACTGCGGGGCGAGGATGAGATCAATAACACCCTGGTTTTTATCGGCAGCCACGACAATCTTCTTGATCTGCTTGCCGATCTGCTTCACCAGCAGCGGCCCATGGTCCGGCTCTCCTCCGCCCATGTCGGCAGCATGGGCGGGATTATGGCGATCAAGCGCGGCGAGGCACATCTTGCAGGCACCCATCTGCTTGATGAGAAGAGCGGCGAGTACAACGTCCCCTTTATCCGGAAATATCTTGGTGGAATCCCGCTGATTCTGGTGAATCTCGCCTTCCGGGAGCAGGGGCTTCTTGTTCCCAGGGGCAATCCGAAAAATATCCGGGGATTTCCCGATCTTGCCCGCGATGGAATCCGTTTCATCAACCGGCAGAGAGGCGCCGGCACGCGGCTTCTCACGGACATGCATCTCAACCGGCTGGGTATTTCCCCTGACCGGGTCGCAGGTTATGGACGGGAGGAGTATACCCATATGAACGTGGCCTCGGCCATATCCACCGGCTCCGCCGATACCGGCCTCGCCATCCGGGCCGCGGCCAGGGCGCTGGATCTGGACTTTATCCCGGTGGCGGAAGAACGCTACGATCTCATCGTGCCCAAGGCCTTTGTTGACGAAGCAAAGGTGCGTGCCCTGCTGGATATCCTCCGGGCCCCGGCGGTCCTGCGCCGGGCGGTGGACCGGCTTGGCGGCTACGATCTCAAGAACTGCGGCGATGTGGTGTATGAGCAGTGAATAAGTGATGGTGAGACGGGTTAACTGCGGTGAGACGTGAGACGTGAGATGTGAGACGTAAAGAATAGGACTGAGGCTTGAGGACTTAGGACTGAGGAAAAAAGTGAGAGGTGAGACGTTAGACGGGAAGCAGGAGAGGGAAGGGTTTGAGTAATTTTTTAAAAACTTTGTGCCTTCTGCCTTTGCGCCTTTGTGCCTGATGTTTAAAAAACTCTGCCCCTCTGCCCCTCTCTGCCTGCAGTTCAGCTATTGCTTTTCACGTCTCTCGTCTGACATCTCACGTCTCACTCTTAGTTCCTTATTTAAAGAACAAGGAGAATGCCATGCGTATAGCAGTGTTACGGGTACTGTTTCTGCTCCTTCTGCTGCCGGGATTTTCCCATGCGGGTGTGCTCAGGCTTGCCTCCACGACCAGCACCCAGAATTCCGGGCTTTTTGAAGATCTTCTGCCCCGGTTTACCGAAAAAACAGGGATTACGGTCCGGGTGATTGCCGTGGGCACCGGGGCGGCATTGGAACTGGGCAAAAAAGGTGATGTTGACCTGGTTCTGGTCCATTCCCGGGAGGATGAACTGGCGATGGCGGCCGAAGGGTGGTTTGTCGACCGCCGGGACGTGATGTACAACGATTTTGTCATCTTAGGCCCTGGTGCGGATCCTGCCGGGATCAGAGGGGAATCATCGGCGGTTGCCGCCATGTCGGCGCTTGTAAGGGCAGGGGCGGGGTTTGTCTCCCGGGGCGATGACTCCGGGACCCATAAAAAAGAGCTGAAACTCTGGGCCGCGGCCGGCCATCGGCCAGACCCGCGGGTTGACCGGTGGTATCTCTCGGTGGGTCAGGGTATGGCCAAGTCCCTGCGCATTGCCGCGGAAAAGGGCGCCTATATCCTGAGTGACCGCGGGACCTGGATGAGCCTCAAGGACCAGGAAACGCTCGGTCTTGCGCTTCTTTTTGCCGGCGATGCCGAACTTTTCAACCAGTACGGGGTGATGGCCGTTAATCCGCACCGCCACCCCCGGGTCAATCATGCTGATGCCCTGACCTTTATCAACTGGTTTGTTTCGCCGGAGGGCCAGGCGGCCGTCGGCGCTTTTCAAGACAAAAACGGCACTGTGCTTTTTACCCCCAACGCGAGATAGGAAACCGTGCTCAGCCACGCCCTTGCCACTGCCCTGAACCTGATCATCTCCCTGGATCCGGATCTGGTTGAGATCGTTCTGCTCAGCCTCCGGGTTTCCGGAACCGCCCTGATCCTTGCCACACTGCTTGGCGTCGGCACCGCCTTTTTACTTGGAAATTATCGGCTGCCGGGCAAGGGGATGATTGTGACCCTGATCAATACCCTGACCGGGTTGCCGCCGGTGGTGGTCGGGCTTGCCCTCTATCTTCTACTCTCCCGTCAGGGCCTGTTGGGGTTTCTTGACATCCTCTATTCGCCCATGGCGATGATTATCGCCCAGACCGTACTTGCCGCGCCCATTGTCGCCGCCCTCAGCCATGCCGCCCTCGAGAGTGCCGGATCTGCGGTGCGACAGACCGCCTATGGCCTGGGCGCAACCAGGAAGCAGGCAGCCGTAGTGGTGCTCAGGGAGGCCCGTTACGCCATCGGCGCCGGGGTGGCTACCGCCTTTGGCCGGGTGGTGGCCGAGGTCGGGGCGGTTCTGGTGGTGGGTGGCAATATTGCCCATCATACCCGGGTCATGACCACGGCCATTGCCCTGGAGGCGGATCGTGGAGATTTTGAGCTGGCAATCGCCCTGGGGATTGTTCTTCTGCTTATTTCATTTGTGGTAAACGGGTTTCTCTATACCTTTCAGAAGAGGGGAGGCGGGCGATGATCTCCCTTGGCGCTGAAAATATTGTAAAGAAATATCAGGAGCGGACAGTCCTTGATCTCTCCTGTAGTTTTATCGCCGGATCAATCCATGTCCTGCTTGGCGCCAACGGCAGCGGCAAATCCACCTTTCTCCGGATCCTTGGCCTGCTGGAGAGGCCTGACTCCGGCACCATTCACTATGCGGAAGATGGATGCTCACTGGCCGCGGATCTTTCCCTCAGAAGGCGGATTGTCCTGGTACCTGACCGCAATGGACTTTTCCGGGAGACTGTGGCTGCCAATGTCGCTTTTGGCCTGAAAATCAGAGGGCGGAAACCACAGGAGATCGAGCAGAAGGTCCGGCAGAGTCTTGAACGGGTCGGGCTCTGGTCTCTGCACCGGGTCAATGCCCTGACCCTGTCCTCGGGCGAGGCCCAGCGTCTCTGCCTTGCCATGGCCCTGGCCCTTGATCCTGATGTCATTCTCCTGGATGAGCCGACCGCCAACCTGGATCCGGGCAATGCCGCGCTGGTAGAGAAAAGTATTTTGGGATTGAGGAGGCCGGGACGGCTCGTTCTTCTGGTGACCCACAATCTTTTTCAAGCGCAGCGCCTTGCTGACCGGATTTTTTTTATCCACCAGGGCCGGCTGCTCTGTGATAAGGAGGCAGGGGTGTTTTTTGCCGACCCGGGCAGTGATGAGGCGCGGGCCTATGTGAGAGGGGAGATGGTTTTTTAGGGGCAGTGAGAGAGTGAGTAGTGGAGTGAGTGAGGCGAGAGGTAATTTCTAAAATACTTTGCTCTTCTCTCCTCACTCCTTCCAAGTAACTTAAGATTAACTGGTTGAAATTGCGTGATTCATGTTTTTAAAGAGAATGTCGAATATCGAACAAAGAACTTCGAATCATGAAGTTTGTTATGTCCTGTGGGTGCACTTTTTTATCTTTGTCACGGTCTCAACGTTTCGAATGATATGAACGGTAAAATCAATCATCTGTGCCTCAATAGTGAACTTCCTTCTTTCCCTTCGACATTCATTATTCATGATTCGATATTCGATATTCTCTTTTGCTTTTCCCAAGTTACTTTATGATAAACCCCCGTGGTGGGCGGGATGAAGCGCTCACTACTCACTCCTCACTGCAGTCCCAAACAACGGCAGATGCTTGGCCGCCATCTTAAAGAGGAAAATGCCCAGTGAGACGATTCCCAGGGTGACCAGCAACTCCATCATCGACGGAAAGTAGTTGGCGCCCCGGCTGACACCGTACTCCTGCATGCTGAAGATGCAGACATTCATCCGGTTGACCAGCACCCCGGCGATTACCAGGATGTTGACCGCGAATATGCCTTTCATGTTTGTGCTGTTCCCGGGAACAAGCAGGAGAACCAGGGGGAGGATAACCCCGAGTACCATCTCCAGGAGGTACATGTTTGCCTCCAGGGTCCCGGCGAACGCTGCGCCGATCCCCGCATTGGCAAGCAGGAAATAAATCTTCAGAACCAGATAGATGGCCAGGGTGTTGCGCAAACCCCGGGCCAGGCCGAAGAATATTTCATCATCCACCTTGTGGTTGAATGCCTTTGCGCTCAGCATTGCCTCGGTGCTGACCATGGCCAGTCCCATGGCAATGGCCGAGACCAGGAAGAGATAGGGCATGAACTGGGAGAACCAGAGTGGGCTCATCTTGGAAGGGGCGATGAGAAAGACCGCGCCAAGGGATGCCTGGTGCAGGGTGGAGAGCATGACCCCGAAGACCACCGCGCCGATCATGATTTTATTGACCGTGGCCAGCGCCTTTTTCATCCCCAGCCTTTCCAGGAGCATGGGGCTTGACTCGATGGCCAGGGTGGTGGTGTAGAGGATGACATGGATGGCCACCACCCACATCACCGAGTGCACCTGCCACATCACCGATGGATGCCAGAGCCGGAAGGGGTGGCCGATGTCGAGGAACAGGGCGACCACCGCCATCATGTACCCGAGAAAGGCGGTGAGAATGGCGGGACGGCCGATTGGTTTGTACTTTTTCCAGTTAAAGAGATAGATGGCAGCGGCAATGATAAAACCGCCAGCCGCCATTGCGACCCCGCCAAGCACGTCGAAGCCCAGCCAGAAACCCCAGGGATAGACGTCGTTCAAGTTGGTGGTGGCGCCAAGGCCCTTGGCCAGCCGGAGTGCGGCAATACCTCCCCCGACGAGGATAAAGAGCATGAGTCCCATGGTGTTTGGGGTCCAGGTTTTTATCTCATGGTCAGATGTCATATTCTCCTCCTTGCACACGTCAAAAAAGTTTGCATCAGGACGGCGCCTTTCCGGCAGTGTCGGTTCCGCGGTTATGCAGGGTGTAAGACCACAGGGTCTTAGGGTCAGGCAGGCCGGTGCGCGGCGTGATTTCACAGCCCAGTGAGCCGAGCTCATCAAGCACACAGGCGAGCAGCTTTTCAAAATTTTCCTCCACCGGCGGCGAGAGGGAGAAACCAGGTTCCAGGCTGCCCGGCTGGATTCCAAAGAGCACCAGACGCCCGGGCATCTCATCAGTGAGCATTGCCGCGGCGAGAAGATCGGAGAGCCCGAGCTGGTGGGGCGAGATCCTGGTGCGGAAGGCAGCGGGCACATCCTCATTCTCGACCTTGCCTATTGCCCCCGGGGTCTTGTTCCAGTGCATGGCGTCAATGATGATTACCACCTGGCGGTTGCGGATATAGGTGAGCAGCTCAATACCAGCGGTGCCGCCGTCAAGGAGTTCGACGCCCTTGGGAAAGGTGTAGCGGCTCTGAAGCTCCTCGACCGCCTTGACTCCCACCCCCTCGTCCGAGAGCAGGACATTGCCGATTCCCATCACCAGTATATCCATGTATCTCCTTATATGGCTCTTCTGTTAGCCCTGAGTTTTACAGTGCCCTGATCTTGACGATTTCATTGTTCTCCTTGTCAACCATGTGAATGGCGCAGGCCAGACAGGGGTCAAAGGAGTGGATGGTCCGCAGGACCTCCAGGGGTTTTTCCGGGTCTGCCACCGGGTTGCCGATCAATGCCGCCTCATAGGGGCCGAGCTGATCCTTGTCGCCCCGGGGGCCGGCGTTCCAGGTGGAGGGAACCACGGCCTGGTAGTTCTTGATCTTACCGTTTTCAATGACGATCCAGTGGGACAGAATGCCCCGGGGCGCCTCGTGGTAGCCGAAGCCCTGCTGGATACCGCTGGGAAAGGTGGGCGGGTTGAAGGTGGTCATGTCGCCGGAGGCGATATTGTTGACCAGCGCGCTCCACTGGTCTTTCATGGTATCGTTCAATACCGCGCAGCGGATGGCGCGGGCCGCGATCCGGCCAATGGTCGAGTGCAGGGCGCCGACACCGACCTTGGAACCGACAAGGCTGCTTACCGTGTCCAGGGTCTGGGTGGCGTATTTGACGGTGGGCGCGTGGCCGGCGGCGAACATGGTCAGCACGTTTGCCAGCGGGCCGACCTGGGCCGGTTCACCCTGGAAACTGGGGGCCTTGACCCAGGAGTACTTGCCGTCATCCTGGAAGTCGGTGTATTTGGGAACGGTCTCTCCGTCATAGGGGTGGCGGTTCCACTCACCCTCATACCAGGCGTGTTTGATCGACTCCTGGACGTTTTCCTCAAAGAACTTGTCCTGAAAGCTGGTGATCGGGGTAAATCTGCCGATGTCGCCGGCAGGGATATAGCCGCCGGGCAGGGCAAAGAGTGTCCCCTTGGTATCCATGGGCATATCCGGGGCGGCAAGGTAATTGGTGACCCCTGCGCCGTAACCGGTCCACTCGGCGTACATCGCGCCCACGGCGGCAACGTCCACCATGAGTACCTTCTTGACAAACTCGTCAACCTCGTCAATCAGGGTCTTGATGTAATAGAGCCGCTCCATGTTCAGGGCGGTTGTGCTGTCCGGGTTGATGGCGTTGGCGACCCCGCCCACGGCCACGTTCTGGATATGGGGTGTCTTGCTGCCGAGAATCGAGACCACCTTGTTGATGTTCCGTTGGTATTCGAGGGCCTGGAGGTAGTGGGTGGCTGCCAGCAGATTGACCTCCGGGGCCAGTTTCATCGCCGGGTGGCCCCAGTAGCCGCTGCCGTAGATGCCGAGCTGACCGGAATCGACCAGGGCCTGAAGCCGTCCCTGGGCGGCCTTTATCTCCTGGAAGCTGTTGCGTTTCCAGTCCGAGATGGAGTGCGCCAGCTTGGTGGTGGCCGCAACATCAGCGGACAGGGCAGAGACGATGTCCACCCAGTCCAGGGCGCCGAGATGGTAGAAATGAACAATGTGGTCATGGACCGCGTGGGCGCCCATGATCAGGTTTCTGATATACTGGGCATTGAGGGGTACTTCCATGCCGAGTGCATTCTCAACCGTACGCACTGAAGCCAGTGCGTGGACCGACGTTCAGACGCCGCAGAAACGCTGGGTTATCACCCAGGCATCCCGAGGGTCCCGTCCCTTGAGCATCAGCTCGAATCCGCGCCACATCTGGCCGGATGACCATGCATTGGTCACCTTGCCGTTGTCGATCTCGCAGTCGATGCGCAGATGTCCTTCGATCCTGGTGATGGGGTCAATTATGATTCGCTTGGCCATGTATTTTTCCTCCCAAGTAAAGTGATACGAGCGGGGTGAACCCTTTAGGCCATCTTGAAAAATTGCTCTCTGGCCCGATTACTGTGTCGCGGCAGGAATAATAATGCTCACATATGACTAATATGCTGCGCTTTTTATTCCTCCCGATCCTTGTTCTCGAACCAGATATCTAATTTTTTAAGATACCCTTTGTTTCGTGTGAGCCGGAATCCGTTGTCCGGCAGTTACTCTTTTTCCTTGTCGCGGGTCATGTAATGGACTGCGGAGCCGGCAACCAGCAGGGCGACGATCAGCACCGGAACCTTGGCAATGTAGCCCCAGGTCAGATCCGGATAGGCCTGGTCGGTGATCCGTGGGTTGAATCCCAGTCGGTCAAAGGGCACACCGGCCATGAGCAGATACTGGGTGGACCCGGCCTCGGTCAGGCCGTAAATATGATTGTGGTACCCGGACACCAGTTTGGGCATGGACCTGCCCGAGTCGACCCGGCTTAAGGGGTAGTCGTAATACTCTCCCTTTTTCAGGTTCAGTCGTTTCTTTGCCTCATCCTTGAGGTCAGTCACCTTGCCGAAAATCGAGGCGCCGGTGGGACAGAACTCGCAGCATGCCGAATAGCCTCCCTCGGCAAATCGATGAGAGCAGAGCTGGCACTTGACAATCTTGGGCGAGGATTCGTCCCATTCGAAGCGGGGAATCCCGAATGGGCAGCCGATCTGGCAGTAGCGGCAGCCGATGCATTTGTCCTTGTCATAGGTGACCGCGCCGGTGGTTGTGTCCTTGCGCAGGGCGCCAACCGGGCAGACCGAGGCGCATGCCGGGTCCGCACAGTGCAGGCAGTGCTGTTTGACAAAGGAGAAACCGTTTTCCAGCTGGTCTTTGTTGAGTCCGCTGCCGTCTTTATATGTCTTGATAATATTCAGGGTCTTGTCGGAAAGATCCGTCGGGGCATCGTAGATCTGTTCCGGGGTGTTGAATTCATAGGGGATGCTGCCATCTTTACGGTGGAGGGCGCCTCCCGGCATGCTGTTGTACTTCTTGCAGCTGACCATGCAAGCCTTGCAGCCGATGCAGAGGGTGGCGTCGTAGAGGATTCCAACCGCGTCAGGCGGTAATTTGGGAGCAGAAGCGAGGCCGGGCGTACAATCGGCGGCCAGCAGCAATCCGCTCCCTGCGGATGCCTTTAAGAAATCGCGCCTGTTTATGCCCATCTCAGCTCTCCTCGTTGTCTCCATGGTGGGATTTGTTGCCAAGGTTCATGCCGATGGCCACCGCTCCGGCGCCGATTGCCGCCCCGGCAATGGCGCCGGCCAGGGCTGATGCGCCTTTGCCGGCCTCAGGCATCGCTGAACTGAACTGGGTCGGCGGCGTGACGTTGAGGACCCGCGACGGAGAATGGATCGGGGTGTAAAAACCGACACCTTCTTCCGAGCAGCCAAAACAGGGGTGTCCCGTGCCCACCGGCCAGGCGCCGGATCCCACATCGCCAAAAAGCAGGGTGGGGCAGTTGTTATAGGTCTCCGGACCTTTGCAGCCGAGTTTGTAGAGGCAGTATCCCTCACGGTGGCCCTCGTCGCCGAACTGTTCGGCAAATCGGCCGGCGTCGAAATGGGGTCGGCGTTCGCAGTTTTCATGAATCAGTCTGCCGTAGGCGAATTTCGGCCTGAGTTTGCTGTCCAGGGCAGGCAGTTTTTTCAGGGTCAGATAGTAGAGAACCGTGGAGAGGAAGTTGTAGGGGTTGGGCGGGCAACCGGGGAGATTGATTACCGGGATCCCGCTTCCCTCAAGAATTTTATATACCGGGGTGGCTCCGGTGGGGTTTGGCGGGGTAGAGGGCACGCCGCCCCAGGAGGAGCAGGAACCGATGGCGATCACTGCCGCGGCCTTGGGCGCGGTCTCCTTGAGGATATCAAGAACCGGTCTGCCGGCAACCTTGCAGTAGATGCCGCCATCCTTGACCGGTATCGAGCCCTCGACCACCAGAATGAATTTGCCTTCGTTTTCAGCGATGGACTTGGCGCGATACTCTTCGGCCTGGTGCCCGGCCCCGGTGTTCAATGTTTCTGAATAATCAAGGGCGATAAGGTCAAGGATCAGGGCCTCAACCGTGGGGTGGGTCGCCCGGAGCAGGGTTTCGGTGCAACCGGTGCATTCCTGGCCGGACAGCCAGATTACCGGAGGGCGTCTTGCCGCGGAAGTTGCCGCTTCGGCGATCCTCGGTCCGAAACTTTCCGGCAACCCCATGTAGACTGCCGAGGCGGTGCAGACTTTGAGAAAGTCCCGCCGTGATACCCCTCCTGGTCGTTGACCGTTGCCTGAGTCACAACTTCGCATACGCTCCTCCTTGTGGTGATGAGGTTTCTGATAAGGAGTTTATTGGTGGTCCGAGCTGGAAACAATCAAGGCCATTTTGAATCGTATCCCATGGCCCGAAAAATCTGTGGGGAAATTCACGTTATTTTATCCGCGCACCCGTTTCCTGATTTTGGTTTTCCTGGGGATCTTCCTCTTCTTCTTTTACCTGCTAAGTACATAAAATCAAGTGTTTTTCCTGGGGCAATAAAGAACAGGGGAAATGGAAGGGGAATATCAGGTTTTGGGACCTGGGGAGTCAGGGGAAGGGAGGGGTGAGGGATGAGAAGGGAAACGTGAGAAGGGAGAAGTGAGAGGTGTTACGTCTCACGTCTGACATCTCACGTCTCACCGCAGTTCAGCCTTCTGCCTTCATACTTCTTCTGGCTGGCAGGCTTGCAGGCTGTCCCTCTGCCACTCTGCCACTTTGCCACTCTGTACCTGTTTTTTCACCCTTCAAGATAAAGAATCAATGCCCTGACCTCCTCTTCGCTCAGGTTGAGTTGCGGCATCCGGGTTGCGGGCGAGACCGCGGCAGGATTTTTTAAAAAGCGGCGCAGCCACTCGCTGCTTCTTTCGCTACTGGTTGCGGTGAGATCCGGCCCCATGTTTCCGCCGTGCCCCTTGAAGCGGTGGCATCCGGCACAGCCTTTTTCCAGAAAAAGGGTTTCCCCGTCCGGTACGCCACAGCCGGCGAGAGCGGTGACGGCCAGAAGCAGGAGCGGGATGGATGGGAAGAGGTTCATCTTCAGCGCTGCCAGTCCTTGAAGAGTTCATCATCCAGTGGAGGCACATGGTAGACCGTGGCTGTGCCCTCACTGTCAGTGGCTGTGACCTCCGCAGTTTCCGGCAAGTCACCTCCTTTTTTCGCGTACCGGACGATAATTCCGGCAGCTGCCTGAAAATCCTCGCGTGCCCGGCAATTGCGGAGAATCCCTGCCGGTCCGGTCCGGTCGGTGCAGTAGATCTCAACATCGCCGGGGATTTTTTCCGAGAGAAGCCGGATGTTTTCCTTTTCATCGCGGCCGACGGCAAGCCACCCGCCACCTGGAAGCATGAACTGGCGACCGGTCAGAAGCAGACGGATATCCTGGGCAAGGATTGTGTCGTGATCAGCATAGTATTGTTTGATCCGTTTACTGAGAATGGGGTCGGCAAGAATGCAGCCTCCGGACGGGCTGGGGAACTTGGTAATGCCCATCTTCTTGGCCAGTTCCATCTGGGGTGTGCGGTTTCTGCCGTTGAAATCGAGAAGTTGCTCCCGGTCGATGAGCCCCTGTTCCTCGGCCTTTGTCATGGGCAGGTTTTTCGCGCACAGGGGGCGGAGCAGAAAATCCCGGCACCCGCTTTCCCGTTCAATAAGAAAAAGGGTGTCGCGGCGCTGGGACATCGGGCGCTGGCCAATGACCTCGCCGGTGATGATAAAAGAGGCGTTGTACTCCCGCATCATCTCCCTGGCCCGGGACAGCAGAAAAATCTTGCAGTCAACGCAGGGATTGAAATGTTTACCAAATCCGTGGGCCGGATTTTTCAGCAGTTCCAGGTAGGGGGCGGAGATGTCAACCAGGGTGAGATCGATGCCGTATGTCTCCTTGACCTCTCTTTCATGTTCCGCCTTCCGGCCGAGAAGATGGTATCCGAAAAAAGGGGAAATGAATTTCACTGCCTGGACCTGGACGCCCAGGGAGGCAACGAGAGTGGAGGCGAGAATGCTGTCAAGGCCGCCGGAAAAAAGGGAGATCGCGGTGGTTTTTTTTGTGGTGCTCATGGTTTTTGTGGTGCTCTTTGTTAGAGGTAACTGAACTGCGGTGAGACGTGAGATGTTAGATGTGAGACGTAACACCTTCTCCCTTCTCCCTTCTCCCTTCTCACCTCTCCCTTCTCACGTCTCACTCTCTGTTCCCTCCCATCAACTCCCGCGCATAGGCCAGGGTCTGCTCGGTAATGGTTTCTCCTGCAAGCATCCGGGCGACCTCATGGACTCTTTCTTTGGCGCCCAAGGTGCTGATCATCGTCCGGGTCCGGCTGTTTTTCACCTGTTTTGCCACCAGCAGATGTTCGTCGGCGCCGGCTGCGATCTGGGGAAGATGGGTGATGCAGAGGACCTGATGGTGGGTGGCCAGCTCCCGTATCTTTCTCCCCAGGGCCTCGGAGGCGCGGCCGCCGATTCCCGAGTCCACCTCGTCAAAGAGCACTGTTTCCACCTGATCCTGGCGGGCGAGGATACATTTCAGGGCAAGCATCAGTCGGGAGAGTTCCCCGCCCGAGGCGATCTGCGCCAGGGGTTTTACCGGCTCTCCCGGATTGGCGGAAAACATGAATTCCAGCTGGTCCCAGCCGGCAGGGGTCAGCCCGTCCAAGTCACTTTCACCATTTTCAAAGGCGACCTCAAAGGCGGTATTGTCAAAGCAGAGATGGGCCAGTTCCGCTCCCATGGCCGTACTGAACCGAAGCGCTTCTTTTCTTCTTGCCGCGGAAAGGTCGCTGGCAAGCCGGGTCAGTTTTTTTTCCAGTTCCAGCAATTCCCTTTCAATGCGTGTCCTGGTTTTTTCCATGGAACCGAGTTCCTGGAGCTCCTGCTCGCAGGCCTCAGCATGCAGGAGCACATGTTCAAGGGTGGACTGCTGGCCGCCGTATTTGCGTTTGAGTCGCTGCAACAGGTCAAGTCGCTCATTAATGATTTCAAGGCGGCCCGGGTCGTCCGATATTCCCCGTACATATTTCTGGACACGGGAGGCCAGATCTTCGATCTGATACGAACTCTCGGTAATCGCTTCGGCCAGTTCCGCAGCCGAGCCATCGATCTCAGCGATCTGCATTGCCTTCTGGCGGGCCTGCTGCAAGGAATCACCAAGTGGCCCGGCAAGGATAAAATGGCATTCATGGCCCAGTTTCTGCAGGGTCTCAGCGGCCCGGAGCTGGTTTTTTTCCGTTTTCAGCTCTTCATCCTCGCCAGGGGAGATGGCGGCGTCACGGATTTCAGTGGATTGAAAAATGAGATAATCACGGCGTTGATCCTTTTTTTCTTCCTTGGCCAGCAGGTCCTGGTGTTGGTTCTTGAGGGATGTCCAGGCGTTGAATAACGCGCCAAGGCTCTGCCGCTGCTCCCAGAGAGAGCCGACCGTATCAATGAAGTCAAGGTGGCGCTGGGAGTTGAGAAGCTGCTGCTGATCGTGCTGGCCGGCAATGCTCAGCAGGGATGATGTGACCTCAGAGACCAGGCGGGCGGTGGCAGGCGCGTTGTTTATGAAATAGCGGCTCTTGCCCGAGGCGGTCAAGGTCCGTTTTATGGAAAGAGAGGGCGTGCAGGCAATGGCCAGGGCGTCAAGCTCCTCCCGGGTCCTGGTCCGCTCGGGGGCGAGGGTGAAAATTCCTTCCACCGTGGCTGCCTCGGACCCGCTTCGTACCCAGGTCGCTGAGGCGCGCCCGCCGGCAAGCAGGGTTAAGGCCTGGAGGATGATCGATTTTCCCGCTCCGGTTTCGCCGGTCAGGACCGTGAGTCCGCTGGCAAAGCAGAGCCGCAGATCATCTATCAGGGCGAGATTTTTTATGTTCAGTTCGCGGATCATTGTGGTTCACGGGAGTGAAAGATATGTGCAGTCTTCTGGGAGGACACTCTATACCGGTTTTTTTACACAATGCAAGAGTTGCTGAGGGAGATATCGGTTCCCTCATGAAAAACCGGATGGTTTTCGATTTTTCAGGCGCGGGTTTCACTTTGCCGGGAACCGGGAATGGGGTAGAGTGGTTCCGGGCATGACGTGAGACGTGAGACGTGAGGCGTGAGGCGTGAGGAGTGAGAAGTGAGACGGAAGAAGGAGAAGTGAGATTTTTGAAGTTACGTCTCACATCTAACATCTCACGTCTCACTTTCTTTCCCTTCTGCCTTCTGCCTCTCTTTCTCCCTCAGCCCCGCAATCTTCATGCTCCACTGCCGACCAGAGAGGCGATTTCCCCTGGTTCGGGAAACCGCCCGGCCCGGGCCTTGGAAAAGATAACCCGGCCATCGCCTTTAACCTCAAAGATACCGTTTCCTCCGGCAATAAGGGTGATTTGTGCACTGGTTTTCCGTTTCAGCTCTTCTTCCAGCCTGGAAGCGCGGGGCAGGTAGTTTCACTGGGCGCAGTATTCGATAGTGATTTCCATGGCAGCACCGGGGGTGATAATTTTTAATTCTTCATTAGTCTCGCGTCAAGGTTGAAACCACCGTCTTCAGACGGTCAGCTTTCAGTTAGTGGTATGTTCGTTGTTCAGGCACAAAGTGGCAAAGGCACAGAGTGGCAAAGTTTTTAAAGATTTCGTCTTACATCTCACGTCTTACTTTCTCTGTCACTCTGTCACTCTGTCCCTCTGTAACTATGGTGCCTCAAGCTATCGACTTTCAGTCGATAGTCGTTGACTTTAAATTATGCAGTATTAATTAAACATTCACCATTCAAAATTCAAAATTATCTTTTCCCATGCCCCGTATTGATCATTCAACCATCCTCTCCTCCCTGAAGGCGGATCTCCTGCGCCAGGAGGACGCGTCCCTGTCTCCCCTGGCGACTTTGAGTCGGGACGGCATCAGCCGCATCGGCGAGCAGCGGAGCGATGAGATGCGGCTCCCCTTTGCCCTTGATGTGGACCGCATTCTCCACTCCCGGGCCTATACCCGATATATTGACAAGACCCAGGTCTTTTCCCTGGTCGAAAATGATCATATCACCCACCGGGTTCTTCATGTCCAGCTCGTCTCTCGCATCGCCCGCACCATGGGCCGTTTTCTCGGCCTCAATCCAGATCTGATCGAGGCTGTCGCCCTGGGTCATGATATCGGCCACCCGCCATTTGGGCATGACGGGGAAAGGTTTCTGGCCGAACTCTGCGGTGAATACGGGTTGCCTGTTTTCCAGCACAATATTCAGAGTGTCCACTATCTGGACAGAATCGAGAGGCGCGGCCGGGGCTGGAACCTGACCCTGCAGACCATGGACGGCATCCTCTGTCATGACGGCGAGGTCCATAACCAGCGTTTGATCCCGGCGCGGGATAAGGATTTTGCGGCTTTTGACCGGGAAATCCGGGAGAAATCAGTAAACCCGGCGCAGCCCCTTGTCCCGATGACCCTGGAGGGATGCGTGGTCCGCTTTGCCGATACCATCGGCTATATCGGCCGGGATATTGAGGATGCCATTGAGCTCGGCCTTATCCGGCGCGACGAAATTCCTCAATCCTGCCGCCAGCTTCTTGGCGAGACCAACGGGGCCATTGTCTATTCCCTGGTCACTGATTTTGTCGCCAACAGCCGTTTGCTGGAAAAGGGTGTCGGGCTCAGCCCCGAAGTCTCCGGGGAGCTTGTTCGGTTGAAAAGATTCAATTATGACCGGATCTATCTCAACCCGGCAATCAAGCGCGGCCAGGAACGTGTCCGGAACTGCTATCAGGCCCTTTTTGCCACCTTTGTGGCTGATGTTGAAAAAAACAGAAGAGATTCCGTGATTTTTACCGAGTTTCTTGATACCCTCGACCCTTCGTATCTGGATGACCATGGGGCTGCCGCCATGGCCCGGGATTTTATCGCCGGCATGACCGATGATTATTTTCTTGCCCAGGCCGCCAGAATGGGATGCTCGGTTCCTGTAAAAACTGAAAAACTGATGGCGTCGTAAAAAGTCCGATCTACTGCGTTGTAGCAATTTTTCAGGCACTCGGCATACTACATGTATGGCCTCGCACCTGAAAAATCACTACGCCTTGTATATCAAAATTTTTACTTAGCCATCCCATGACTTTTTACGAGAACATCAAAAAACTGATGCTTGGTGAGACGTAAGACAGGGCGGGAAAGAATGTGAAGTATTCGCAATTACGACTTCTGGTCAAACTGCGGCGGCTGCTGCCCGGGGAAAATACCCGGATGGTGATCATCGCCTCTTTTATCGGCCTTGCCGCCGGCGGCGCCAATGTCCTGTTCCGGACCGCCACTGAATGGGTTCATGAGTATATCTTCGTCCTTGGCTTCAACTCCCTGCAGATCGGCAGGGGCGGCCTCTATCTTCTCTTCCTGCCCCTTCTGCCCATGGCCGGCATGGTCCTTCTGATCCCCCTGACCCTGATGTTTCCCGGCGAGGTAAACGGCTACAGCTTCACCAAGTTCCTGCGCAAGGTCAACCTGGAGGGAGGGGTGATCCGGCGGCGGACGATTTTTCTCAAGACCATTGCCACGTCATTGACCATCGGCACCGGCGGTTCGGCCGGAGTCGAGGGGCCTATTGCCCAGGTCGGCGGCGCCATCGGTTCCCAGGTGGGCCAGTTTTTCCGGGTTTCCGGGGCACGGATGAAGGTCTATATTGCCGCGGGCTGCGCCGGGGCGGTGGCCGCGATGTTCAATGCGCCCATTGCCGGGATCTTCTTTGCCGCGGAAATCATCCTTCTCGGCACCTATGAATTTTCTTCATTTTCCGCCCTGGTGATCTCATCGGCCCTGGCCACGGTTGTTTCCCGCGCCTATTATGGGGCGTCTCCGGCCTTTCCAATTCCCGACTACCACCTGATCACCCCTCTGGTCGAGATTCCGCTCTACGTGCTGCTGGGGATTATCATCGGTTTTATCGCGGTTCTTCATATCCGGGTTTTCTATTATGTGCGGGATTATTTCGCCGCCCTGGCACTGCATCCCCTGCTCAAGCCGATTCTCGGCGCCTTTATTGTCGGCACTATGGCCATCGCTTTTCCCCAGATCATGGGAGATGGGTATGACTATATCGGCGAGGTGCTCATCGGTCACGGGGTGGTCTGGTTGATGGTCGCTCTTATATTTCTCAAGATTTTTGCCACCGCGGTTACCTTGGGATCGGGCGGCGCGGGCGGGGTTTTTGCCCCGGCCCTGTTTATTGGCTCGGTTATCGGCGGCGCGTTTGGCGGAGTTGCCCACTCTCTTCTGCCCGGCGTCACCGCCAACCCCGGCGCCTACGCGGCCGTGGGGATCGGCGCGTTTCTTGCCGCCGCCACCCATGCCCCGCTTACCGCGATTTTTCTTCTTTTTGAGATGACCGGCAACTACCTGATTATTATCCCGATCATGCTGGCCAGTATTATCGGCACCGCAGTGGCCTCTTTTCTCAATCGTGATTCCATTGATACCGTGGATTTCAGTCGTGAAGGGATTGATATCCACGAGGGACGGGAGACCGCGATCATGAAATCGATCCGGGTGGGCAAGGTGATTTCCGAGGATGTTGATTTTATCAGCGAGGACGCCAATGTCGATCAGTTATTGAAGATATTCCGCTATGCCCAGGACAGTTTTTATTTTCCGGTGATTAACAGCACCGGCCGCATGACCGGAATCATCTCGATGCAGGACGTCAAGAATATCCTTCACAACGAGGAAATGCGCCTTTCCGCCACAGTGGGCAAGATATGTTCCCGGGAGGTGATTACCCTTACCCCGGATGACAATCTTTATTACGCCATGACCCTCTTTGATCTAAAAGGCATTGAGGAGATCCCGGTGGTCGAGTCGGAGAGCGATCCCTGGGTGCTGGGGATGCTCAAGCGCCGGGATGCCATTGCCGCATACAACCGGGAGGTTCTGAAAAAGGGAATCAGCGAGAAGTCCGCGGCTATCCGGTTGACTTAGGGTGAGACGGGAACAGAGAGTGAGATGTGAAATGTGAAACGGAAAGAAGAGAACTGAGAAGCGAGCGATGTCCTTTCCTCTGTTACGTCTAACGTCTCACGTCTATCGTCTCACCGCAGTTCAGCCGTTACATCTCCCGTCTCACATATCACGTCTCACTTATTTCCCTTCTGCCTCTCCGCCCCTAAAATAAAATGATTCCTTCTCATACAACAACAGATTGTCATTAGCGGTTTGGTCAATTATAATGTCGAACTTCAAGGATTCTTGCGCGCGCCCGTAGCTCAGCTGGATAGAGTACCGGACTTCGAATCCGTGGGTCGGGGGTTCGAATCCCTCCGGGCGCGCCAGTAGCAGAGGATTTCAGGCGGGCCAGGCATTTTTTGAGCCAGAGGGTGTTGTCGGCAGCCCTATATGCCGACCATCCCTCCGGGCGCGCCAGTAGTTGTCATAAAACCAATCACCTCTGGTGGTGGATCCGGAAAGGTTCAACCGATCCGGCGGAAACTGAGTTTTTTGAAACGCGGAATATCGAACAAGGAGTAAGAGCTTTCGCGGAGACAGTTCATTCCTCAAAATTCGACATTCATTGTTCGATATTTAGATCTTTAGGGTATCTTGAATAATTAGGATTTTCGTTTGAGATCAAGGAATGCGAAAAATTTTACCGCAGGCATATAATTGATATTCCGAGGATAAAATTTTGAGCGTGACACAGAGATCGAGCAAAAAGACAATTATTCAAGATGGCCTTTAGCAGTCAGCCCCCCTCTTTCAGGCCACCACCTGAGGCTTCCCGCCATGAAATATATGATGTCCCAGTACTCCTATTTTTTCCGCAACAAGACCACCAAGAGAAACTCCTTCCTCCTGCTCAGATTTTTTGTTGTCCTGTTCTTGATCATCACCTCCTACAGCATTCTTTTTCATGTCCTGATGCTTTATGAGGGCAAGGAGTTCAGCTGGATCACCGGTTTCTACTGGACCCTTACCGTCATGTCCACGCTTGGCTTCGGTGACATTACATTTTCTACTGATATCGGCCTGGTGTTTTCAATTATCGTGCTCTTGACCGGGATCGTCTATCTGCTGGTCATGCTGCCCTTTACATTCATCAAATTTTTTTACTCCCCATGGCTCGATGCCCAGACCAGGGCCAGAACCCCAAAGGAATTGCCGGAGGAGACCCGGAATCATATAATCCTGACAAATCTCGATCCCATCACCAGGAATCTGATAAAGAAATTCGGTTCCTATCACTACGAGTATGTCATTTTGGTGGACGAGCTGCAAAAGGCCCTGGAACTCTACGATTCAGGGTACAGAGTCGTGTTGGGTGACTATGGCGATCCCGAGACATATAACCGGATCCGGGCCAAGAATGCGGCCATGGTCATTGCCACCAATGACGACATGATCAATACCAGCATATCTTTTACCATCCGGGATTGCTGCAAGAAGGTGGTTGTTGTCACCAATGCCAACGAAGACCATTCCCTTGATATTCTCAAATCCGCCGGCAGTACCCACGTCTTTCAATTTACTAAAATGCTTGGACGGTCCCTGGCAAGAAGAACCCTTGGGGTCAATATGGGGGCCAATATCATCTGGCAGCACGGTGAGCTTCTTATTGCCGAGGCGCCTGCCATGAGAACCGCCCTGGAGGGCAAAACCCTGGCCCAGACGCGGTTGCGGGAAAAAACCGGGGTGACGGTTGTCGGGGTCTGGGAGCGGGGCAATTTCGAGAGCGCGACCCCCCATACCCTGATCACCTCCTATTCAGTGCTGGTGATGGCCGGGTCCGCTGACCAGCTCAATAAATTTAATGATCACTTCTCGATTATCTGCAAAAGTTTCTCCAGCGAATCCCAGGTCCTGATTCTTGGTGGCGGAAGGGTGGGAAATGCCGCGGCCGAGGCCCTTGAGGAGCAGGGTATTCCCTATCGGGTTGTTGAGAAAAGCCACGCGCTGGCAAAAGAGAGTGAAAAATACATCCAGGGCAACGCCGCGGACCTTGACGTCCTGCAACGGGCCGGGATCATGGGTGCGAGGTCGGTTATAGTCACCACCCACAATGACGATATCAATGTCTATCTCACCATCTATTGCCGGCAGCTGCGGCCTGATGTCCAGATAATCAGCAGGGCCAATAATCAGAGATCCGTGTCAAAGCTGCACCGGGCGGGCGCTGATCTGGTTATGTCCTATGCCTCCATGGCCACCAGCAGCATCATCAATCTTCTCAACCCTGAGCAGGTGCTGATGATCATGGAGGGCCTGAGCATTTTCCGTTCTCCGGTGCACCACTCCCTTGCCGGTCGGTCGCTTGCTGAAAATCAGATCCGGGAGATGACCGGGTGCAGCGTGGTGGCGATCAGCCGGGATGGCAGTCAGATCTTGAGCCCGGATCCATTCAGCCCGTTACACCCAGATGACGAGTTGATCCTGATCGGTACAGGGGATGCGGAGAAATTCTTCAGGAATAAGTATGGGGAGTGAGGTAAAAGAAGAGGACTGAGGTTTGAGGACTGAGGACTTAGGGAAAAGATAGGACTGAGGTTTGAGGACTGAGGACTTAGGGAAAAGATAGGACTGAGGTTTGAGGACTTAGGGAAAAGATAGGGTTTAGGGCTGAGGAAGGAGAGGTGATTCTTTTATCTCAGTCCTCAGTCCACAGTCCTCAAACCTCAGTCCTCTCCCGTCTCACCTCTCCCATCTCACGGCAGTTATCACGACCACAAAGAGGCAAACCACCCCCTTTTCTGTGCGCTGCCTTGTTCCGGAATCTCTATTTCATCCACTTTTTTTTCCCTTGGACTGGGTGGGGTTTCTTCGGTCTCTGCCGGTTCCCGGGATGTTTTCCCGTCTTTTTTTTCAGCATTATCCCCTGCCGGATTGGGCGGGGATGCGATGATCTCCGGGGTTGCCTTGTTTGGTTCCGCGTATTTCGCCTGGAGGCGGACATGGTCGGCAAGCAGGGTGTCGTGCTTTTTCCTCTCTTCCTGGAGCAGATTGGTCAGTCTTGCTATCATCTCATCCCGGAATCCGTCCGCTCTGCCCCGCAGTTCTTCAACCTGCAGGTCCATCTGCATCCGCAGGGCCCGGACATTTTCCTCAAGGCTATGAATTTTTTCCATGACCTCATCCGGTAGTGTGGCGGAGGGGGTGGCAGGTGGAAGGGTTTTCTCCTCCATTGCCACTTCAAGCCCCATCCCGCCCTTGTCATGGAGGACCTGTTCGATTATCGAGGCGTCAATGGAGTGCAGGCCATCGGCAAAACCATAGACCAGGGCGGCATCGCAGAGCAGATTGATGGAGCGGGGTATGCCGGTTGCCGCGTCATGAATCAGATGGATTGCCTCCCGGGAAAAAAGATCCTCTCTGCCCCCTGCCTTCTGTAACCGGCTGGCAATATAGTGTTCGCTTTCCTGGCGGGAGAGGGGGGCAAGATGGTAATTGACCGCGATCCGCTGGGCGAGTTGGGAGAGCGCTGGTTTCTTCAGGGTTGTTTTCAGGGCGGGCTGTCCCACCAGCATGATCTGGAGAAAGAGCTGGTCATCGGAATGGAGGTTGGAGAGCATCCGCACCTCTTCCAGGGCATCATAGGGAAGGTTCTGGGCCTCGTCAATGATCAGCAGCACCCGTTTGCCGGCAGCAAACTGTTTGATAAAGAACTCATAGAGCAGATCGAGATTTTCCGCTTTGCTTGTCCGGGGCGCAAGCTCGAACTCCTGCACGATGAGGGTGATCAACTGGTCGGCGGTAACATTGGTGTTAAAGATGACCGCGGCGAGCATGTCCTCCTCTATCTGATTGAGGAGATGGCGGATCAGGGTGGTCTTGCCGGCGCCCACCTCCCCGGTCAACAAGACAAAGCCGACCCCCTCCATAAGTCCGTACTCCAGGTGGGTCAGGGCGTTTCTGTGCTTGTCGGTCAGAAAGAGAAAGCCAGGGTTCGGGACAATGGAAAACGGTTTTTCCGTGAAATTGAAATGTTTTTCATACATGGAAATGCCTGTGCCTTGGAAAAGAGAGTTAATGAGTTTTCACCCGGAAACGCCACTTTTTAAAAATCTCGGTGTCGATCCGCAGAAGCATGTGCTCGCCGTACTCCAGTACGCCTGCGCATACTTCCTTGATCTCCTTGATCTTTTTCAAAATTGTCTGTTTCCGGATTGAAAACAACCACGTGTAGCCATCCGGAAAAAACAGACTTTCCGGATGGACATTAATGAGTTGTGATATCCCCGCCGATATTGTTGCCCACTAATTTTGTGGTGTAAAGGAAAAAGATCAATAAGGGGATGGTCGCGGAAGGAGGTGGGGGGTGTTTCCGGAAACCGGAATGGGACTGAGGTTTGAGGACTGAGGGAAAGATAGGACTGAGGACTGAGGGAAAGACGAGGGGCGTAAGACATGAGAAGAGAGAAGTGAGAAGTGACAGAGTGGCAGAGGCGAGAAAGGAAGGTAACTCAAGATTAACTGGTTGAAATTACGTGATTCATGTTTTTAAAGAGAATGTCGGATATCGAACAAGGAATTTCGAATCATGAAGTTTATTATGGCCTGTGGGTGCATTTTTTTAACTTTGTCACGGTCTCAACGTTTCGACTGATATGAGCGGTAAAATCAATCATCCGTGCCTCTATATTAAACTTCCTTCTTTCCCTTCGACATTCATTATTCATGATTCGATATTTTCTTTTGCGTTTCCCAAGTTACTTTATGATAAACCCCCGCGGTGGGCGGGATGAAGCGCTCACTCCTAACTTCGCCTTTCTCCCCCTCTCTATCCCCAGACAAAAAAATCCCGTTTCCAGAGCAGGGAGTCAGGTTGAATGCTCTGAAAACGGGATTGGTTGAAGCCCGTACTGATATGGAGAATTATACCCCTTTGTTCTTTCTCCAGCCGATTCCAAGGATTCCAAGCAGCCCGGGAAGAAGCAGGGCAAGGGAGCCGGGAAGGGGTACCGGGGCGGCGTTGTAGACTGAAACTTTCATGTCAGACCCTGACGGTCCATAGAGTACATAGGGGTCGCCGTTACCAGTGTTTGTGGGCTCGTCGTAATCGTATGTTGTTATCCGATTCTGGTTGGAATCAACAAAATAAAATCCGAAATTTTTGCTGGCCATTTGAATAAAGGTGGTGCCGACCGAAACAACATATTTGCCGGCGTTGGTGTCATAATCGAACCATATTTCAGCGGAGACACTTCTTTTGTTGGCGTTTTCAAGCAAAAAGAGAGAGTTGCCAATATCGTCAAGATCAAAAAGATATAGAAAACCGGAACCGGAAGTACCTGGTGTTCGGTCAACTGTCATTACCGCTGAATCCGTATCAAAAGGTGCCCATGCCCCTGAGTAACCTGTTATTGTTCCTGCCTGGGCTACTGGGACTGCCAGGACAATCATGGCGAGTGCTATCCCGATAATTCCACTTATTGTTCT
>JBFHXP010000031.1:0-24312 GCA_041598875.1 Desulfobulbales bacterium | reverse complement strand
GATGTCATGAAGATGCTGTTCAAGTTCAAGTATACCACCAAAAAGGATGGCACTGGTATCGGCCTTCATTTTTCAAAGATGCTCCTCAAGCTGCATGACGGGTTCATCAGGGCGGAGTCCCTTGAGGGAATCGGTACGGTTATCCATGTTGATCTTCCGCTTCTGGCTATGGAAGGTGATCAGGTGTGGGGGGGGAGTGAGGTCCTGGAGGACGAAACCCGCCAGGAGTCGCGACCTGTTCTGCAGTAGCTGCCCGGATGTGGAGGGAGGGATCTCACGCAAAAAAGGCCACCCGATGCGGGCGGCCTTTTTTTTGTACTGCATCCAGGAAGATCAATAGACCTTCAGGTATTCATTCAGCTCCCAATCGGTCACGCTGATCCGGTAGCGATCCCATTCCGCCTCCTTGGCCTCGACATATTTTTCATAGATATGGCTGCCAAGGGTCTCGCGGGCGATGGGGTTCTTTTTCAACTCGTCCAGGGACTCCTGCAGGGATCCGGGCATACTCTTGATTTTGGCCTTTTTCATCTCCGCCGAAGTCATGTGGTAGATATTGACGTTGGTCGAGGGGGGAGGGGTGAGCTTGTTTTTGATGCCGTCCAGGCCGGAGTTCACCATCATGGCAAAGGCAAGATAGGGATTGCAGGCCGGGTCCGGGCAACGAACCTCCACCCGTGTTCCCATTCCCCGGGAAGCGGGGATCCTGCACAGGGCGCTCCGGTTGGAGGCGGACCAGGCAACATAGACAGGGGCCTCGTAACCGGGCACCAGCCGTTTGTAGGAGTTTACCAGGGGGTTGGTCACTGCGGCAAAGCCACGGGCATTTTTAATGATGCCGGCAATGTACTGGTAGGCGATTGTGCTCAGTTGCAGGGGATCTTTTTTGTCAAAAAAGGCATTGGAGCCGTCCAGGTTGAAAAGGGACTGGTTGGTGTGCATGCCTGACCCGTTGATGCCGAATACCGGTTTCGGCATAAAGGTGGCATGGAGGCCGTACTTTTTGGCAATGGTCTTGACTACCCACTTGAAGGTCACGGTGTTGTCGGCGCAGGTCAGGGCGTCGGCATACTTGAAGTTGACCTCATGCTGCCCTTCCGCCACCTCGTGATGGGATGCCTCGATTTCAAAACCCATCTTTTCCAGGGTCTCGATGATCTCACGGCGGCAGTTGATCCCGTCATCGTCGGGGTCGATGCTGAAGTAGCCGGCGGTATCATGGGTCTGGGTGGTCGGTTTTCCATTTTCGTCACGGTTGAAGAGGAAGAATTCCGCCTCGGTACCCACGTTCATGGTGAAACCCATCTCTTTCGCCTCGGCAAGGACCCGCTTCAGGTTATTGCGGGGACACCCGATAAAAGGGGTTTTCGCGTCGGACATATAGACGTCGCAGATGATCCGGGCGGCGGCAACGCCTTCCTGGTTGCGCCATGGCAGGAGCACAAAGGTGTTAAAGTCAGGAACAAGATACATGTCCGATTCATTGATCCGGACAAAGCCGTCAATTGAAGAGCCGTCAAACATCATCTGGCCGTTCAGGGCCTTTTCGATCTGGCTGCGGGGGATGGCCACATTTTTCATGAACCCTAAAATATCGACAAACTGCAACCGGAAGAAGTGGACGTTCTCTCTTTTGATTATCTCCATGATTTCTTTTCTGGTCATGATATGTGCTCCTTTTTTGTTGGGGACATTGATCAAGCGGGTACAGGGGGGACCGTTCCTTCAGTCGCTCAGTTATTTTATCGAACCATGAAAAGGCAATCCCGGCCAGCAAAAAAAAAGGAGCCCCGAGGGGCTCCTTTTTTCTCAATCAGGAGAGGTTAGAGCTTGAACAGCAGGTCGCAGTAAGTCGGCACCGGCCACAGGTCGGCTGGCACCACGGCTTCCAGGGCGTCGATATCCTTGCGAAGATCGGAAAGCACTGTAAAGACCTTGTCGCGGTAGGCCGCGGCCTGTTTGTCAACCTTGCCGATAGCCTGGGCCTTGGCGGTTTCGTCCTCGAGTTTCTTGACCTTTTTCGCAGCTGAATCAAGGAGCTTTGAAACATCGTCGAGCAGGGCCTTCTGTGCCGACGCCCCCTTGCCGACAACGGCAATGGAGTTGCCAAGTTCGGTGGCAAAACGAATCGCCGCGGGAATGTACTGCCTTTTGACCATCTGGATACCGGTCAGGGCCTCGATATTGATGTGCTTGGCATACTGCTCAACATAGATGTCATAGCGGGAGTGCAGTTCCTCCCTGGAGAGCACGTTGTACTTCTCGAAGAGCTTGATCGCCTTGGGGGTAATAAAGGACTTGAGGGCGTCAACGGCGTTTTTGGTGTTGGGCAGGCCGCGTTTCTCAGCCTCCTTTTCCCACTCCTCGGAATAGTTGTTGCCATTGAAGATGATCCGGCCGTGCCTGGCCATGAATTCCTTGATGATCGCCTGGATCTCGGTGTTGACATCCTTGGCCTTTTCCAGGCGGGTGGCAACCTCGTCCAGGACCTCGGCGGCAATGGTGTTCAGGGCGACGTTGGGACCGGAGATGGATTGGGAGGAACCGAGCATCCGGAATTCGAACTTGTTGCCGGTAAAGGCAAAGGGCGAGGTCCGGTTGCGGTCGGTGTTGTCCTTGGGCAGGTCGGGCAGGGTGTCAACGCCGATCCTGAGGAACTGGCAGGCGCTGCCCTTGCGACAATACTTTTCTCCCTTGGCAATGGCGTTGAGAATATCGGTCAGTTCATCGCCGAGAAAGCTTGAGATGATCGCCGGCGGGGCCTCGTTGGCGCCCAGCCGGTGGTCGTTGCCAGAGCTGGCGCAGGTGCCCCGCAGGATGTCGGCATGAACATCGACCGCCTTCATGGTAGCGGCAAGAACCACCAGGAACATGGCGTTTTCCTCGGGGGTGGAGCCCGGCTCCATCAGATTGATGCCGTCGTCGGTGGTCAGCGACCAGTTGTTGTGTTTGCCGCTGCCGTTTACCCCGGCGTACGGCTTTTCGTGCAGCAGACAGACCAGGCCGTGGCGCAGGGCCACCTTCTGCATGGTCTCCATGACCAGCTGGTTGTGGTCGGCTGCGATGTTGGTGGTTGAAAAGACCGGGGCCATCTCGTACTGGGCCGGGGCCACCTCGTTGTGTTTGGTTTTGGAGGTAATGCCCATTTTCCAGAGTTCGACGTCCAGCTCCTTCATGTAACTGGCAACCCGGTCCTTGATGGCGCCGAAGTACTGATCCTCCAGTTCCTGTCCCTTGGGTGCCGGGGCTCCGAACAGGGTGCGGCCGCCGGTCATCAGATCCAGCCGCTGGAGATAGTATGACTTGTCGACCAGGAAGTATTCCTGCTCAGGCCCGACAGTGGCGGTGACCCGGCTCGAGGTGGTGTTGCCCATGGCCCGCAGCACCCGGATCGCCTGTTTGGAAACAGCTTCCATGGAACGGAGCAGCGGGGTCTTCTTGTCAAGGGCCTGGCCGTTGTAGGAACAGAAGGCGGTCGGGATGCAGAGGGTCACATCGCCATCGGCATCTTCCTTCAGAAAGGCGGGCGAGGTGCAGTCCCAGGCGGTGTAGCCGCGGGCCTCGAAGGTCACCCGGAGGCCGCCGCTGGGGAATGAGGAGGCGTCGGGCTCTCCCTGGATCAGCTGTTTGCCGGAGAATTCCAGGATTACCCCGCCGTCCTGGGTGGGCGAAATAAACGAGTCATGCTTTTCAGCGGTGGAACCGGTCAGGGGCTGGAACCAGTGGGTGTAGTGGGTGGCCCCCCGCTCAATGGCCCAGTCCTTCATCGCGTTGGCCACCACGGCGGCAACCTCCGGTTTCAGCGGGACATTGCGTTCGATGGTCTGCTTGAGCGCCTTGTAGGTCTCCTTGGGGAGCCTTTCCCGCATGGTTTTATCGTTAAAGACATTACTGCCGAAAAGATTGGCCAGGGTCATCATTTCATTGCCGCAACAACTGGTGCACTCCGTGCTCATCGTGAAAACCTCCTTGAATAACTAGGTGTTGTTAGTAATGGAAAAATTAAAGGTATCAAAAACTATGGTGCCTCAAGCTATCGACTTTCAATCGATAGTCGTTGACTTTACCCAGCCGGGGTGCAGGCGCATACCGGGTTGGGTGTTTTTATTGGCCATTAATTTTGCAAATAAAGTGCCAGGTTTGTCGGTTACGGTATTTTTTTTATAACTAGCCTGAATAAATACAAAAAATTAAAAATTGGGCAAAGACGGAAGCAGGGCCACTTAACCATAAGATTACAGAAATGCAAAAATAAAATGAAAGTCTTACAAAATTGTTTGATCAGCTGGCGGCGATCCGGGCAAGGGCGGAGTGGATCCTCTCCAGGAGGGGCTGGTCGGTCAGTTTAGCGCCGTTCTGGTCAAGAACATAAAAGACATCAACTACCTGGTCCGCCTTGGAGCCTATTTTTGCCCGGTAAATAGGTATGCCGAGATCGGCAAAGGTTTTTGCCATGTCGTAGAGAAGGCCGATTCTGTCAGTGGAATAGATTTCGATGATGGTGTATTTTTCCGATGTGCGGTTGTCGATTTTCACCTCTACCCCTGAGCGGTGTTCGCCGTGGGGACGTTTTTTTTCGTAGGGCTCGATCCTTTTTTGCAGGCGGTGTTCAAATACCTCCATTGTCTCCTGCGCCCTCCTGAGGTCTTCTTCCAGGGCCTGCCAGTCCTGTTCCGCGTACCCGTGCGTGAGCATCGGGCATACGTCTATCGAGTCGACCACGGTGCCATCGTCCCAGGTAAAGATCTGGGCGGCCAGAACCTGCAGGTTGTTCAGGGCCAGCACCCCGCATATCCGGGCCAGCAATCCCGGCCGGTCGGTGGAGACCAGGAGGATCGACCAGTGGGCGCTGTCTCTTTTATGTTCAAGGTGGAGGGCGCCCGGGGCGAGTTTTAACCGGATCCTGATGTGGTCAACTATTTCTCCGGGGCCAAAACTTAAAAGGTAATCATCCGGCAGGAGACGGGTTTCAAAAGAGAGGCCAGCGTCCTCCAGCAGCCCTTGGACCTTGTCGCGCATCCAGGTGGTTGCCTGGGGGAAATCGGGCTGGAAGGTGTCCAGGTCCGGGCGTTCGATTACGTGAGAGATCTTAAGGTAGAGCTGGTCAAGGAGGGTGGACTTCCATTGGCTCCAGACCGTGGGGCCGGTCGCCTTGGCATCGGCGATGGTGAGCAGGTAGAGCATTTTGAGGCGGTCGCGGCTTTTGATTTTTTGGGCGCAGGCCATGATCATGGTCTCGTCTTCAAGGTCGCGGCGTTGGGCAATGTGCGAAAGAAAAAGGTGGTTCTTGATCAGGAACGCCACGTCCTCAGCCGCGCGGCGTGGCATTCCCAGCCTGGCGGTGACGTTTTTTGCCAGCCGGGCCCCGCGCTGGGAATGCCCTGATCCTGTTCCCTTGCCTATGTCATGCAGGAGGCCAGACAAAAAGAGAATCCGCGGGTCGGAAACAGCAATGTGTCTGTGGCTGGAGCGGGCCAGGTCCTGAAGCTCGTTCACAGTTTGGATCAGGTGGCGGTCAACGGTGTAGACATGGTAGATATCATGCTGGGCCAGTGACTCGATCGGCACGAATTCAGGAATATAGGCGGTGAGCAGTCCTGTTTCCAGGAGCGACTCCAGCAGAACGGAATCCGGCCTTATCGCCGTGAGGAATTCAAAGAACGCCTTTGCCATCCGGCGGGATTTCCGGGCCCTGTCATTGATGAGGTGGAGGTTTGCGGCGATGAGTTTTTTTGTTCGGTAATGGAGCTCTCTGTCCTTTTTCGCGGCGTGGGTAAAGGCCCGCATCATCATGTGTGGTTTTTTTTGCAGAAGGGTGCTGTCGTGCAGATGAATCCTGCCCGCGCGGATCTCGATGCCGGCCTCAATGTCTGTTTTTTCCTGGGGGGCGTTGCCAGGGGCGGACACGGCTGAAATCTCATGGAGGTGCTCGAGAAACAGGTCGGTGGTGATGGCGATGGTCTGCATGGATTCGTAGAGATCCTGCATGAAGCGTTCCACGGCCAGCATCGCCCCGTCGCTCTGGTGGCCAAGCGCCTTTGCAATCTCCTCCTGGTGCTCAAAAAAAAGCTGGTCGTTTTTACGGCCGCAGGTGTAGTGGAGCCTGTTTCTGATCCGCACCAGGTGCTCTGCCGCCCTGTCAAAAGTATAATATTCGGCAATGGTCAGGATGCCGGTATTTTCAAGAAAGCTCAACTGCTGCATGCCAAGGATGACCTTTGCGGTCCAGGAGAGTGTCTGGATGTCGCGGAGACCGCCGCGACCCTCCTTGATGTTCGGTTCGAGTAAGAAGCCATGCACCCCGAAGCGGTCTATCCGTTCTTTGCGTTGCGTGGACATTTTGTTCAAGAAATCGAACCGTTTGCCATCGACCAGAACCTTCCGGCATCTGTTTTGCAACGTGTTAAAGAGCGTTTGCGACCCGACTATGAGTCTGGCGTCGACAAGCGCTACCTGGAAGAAGAAGTCTTCTGCTCCATCCTCCAGGCATTGCTGGACGGTTCGCACACTGTGGCCAACCTCCAGTCCGGCATTCCAGAGCGGGTATAAAACCGCCTCAATCAGACTGTCCAACCGCTCTTCCGCTCCCTCTTCGTAGAGCAGCAACAGATCTATGTCGGAAAAGGGAAAAAGTTCCTGGCGGCCATATCCGCCCAGGGCCACCAGGGCCATGCCTGTGGTGTCCGGGCATCCGGTGAACCAGTGGGCGAGTTGCGAGTCGACTATCCGGGTGTTTTCACGCAAAAGACTCCGGCCGGCCAGCCCTTTTTCCCATAACAGCCTGAGGGCGTTTCTCCGGGTTTGCAGTCCGGCGGCCATCAGATCGCCTCTTCACCCTTTTCGCCGGTTCTCACCCTGATCACCTGTTCCACCGGATGGACAAAGATCTTGCCGTCGCCGATTTTGTTGGAGTTGGCCGCCTGCCTGATGCACTCAACCACCTCATTCACCTTTGCCGTCTCAGTGATGATCTCCAGCTTGATCTTGGGGATAAAATCGACCACATACTCGGCGCCGCGATAAATTTCCTTGTGGCCCTTCTGGCGGCCGTAGCCTTTTACCTCGGTTATGGTCATTCCCTTGATGCCGATTTCGTTCAGCGCGTCCTTAACCTCGTCAAGCTTGAACGGCTTGATAATAGCCTCAATTTTTTTCATGTCATTCTCCTTGGGGTGTTACATGGTGTAGCCGATTTCGCTGTGCTGGCCCAGGTCAAGTCCCTGGTTCTCTTCTTCCGTGCCTGCCCGCAGACCGATCACGGTGTCAACGATTTTGAGGATTACAAAGGTGACGATCATCGAGTAGATGATCGTTGCCCCGGCCCCGTAGGCCTGAATCCAGAGCTGTTTCGGGTTGCCGAAGAAGAGGCCGCTGGCGCCCACTGATGCGAAAAGGCCGGTGGCAAGCGCGCCCCAGAGGCCACCGATGCCGTGGATTCCAACAACATCAAGGGCATCGTCATAGCCGAGCCGGGACTTGGAAAGTACGGCAAGATAGCAGATAACTCCCGCGGCCAGGCCGATAATAATTGCCGACATCGGCCCGACAAAGCCCGCTGCCGGTGTTATGGCGACCA
Source organism: Desulfobulbales bacterium (assembly GCA_041598875.1). Taxonomy (GTDB): domain Bacteria; phylum Desulfobacterota; class Desulfobulbia; order Desulfobulbales; family BM004; genus JAKITW01. The sequence continues at coordinate 16,736 of JBFHXP010000031.1, read as the reverse complement.
GGCCCGCCACCGCGCCCGAAACCGCTCCCAGGGTTGTGGGTTTCTTCTGGATAATCCATTCCGCCAACACCCAGGAAAGGGCTGCCGCGCCGGCAGCTACCTGGGTGGTGAAAAAGGCCAGGGTCGCGGATTCGTTGGCCGCAAGCGCGCTGCCGCCGTTGAATCCGAACCAGCCAAACCAGAGAATTCCGGCGCCAAGGATGGTCATCGGCAGGTTGTGGGGGTGCATGGACTCCTTTCCCCATCCCTTTCTCTTTCCTATATATATGGCGGCAACCAGGGCCGCGGCGCCGGAGTTTATGTGGATCACCGTGCCCCCGGCAAAATCAAGGGCCCCGTCGGCTCCAAGCCATCCTCCGCCCCAGACCCAGTGACAGACCGGCAGGTAGACCAGGACCGACCAGAGCAGGGTAAAGGCGAGAAAGGCGGAAAATTTCATCCGCTCGGCAAAGGCGCCGGTGATAAGCGCCGGGGTGATGATGGCGAACATCATCTGGAAGGCGACAAAAAGGAGGTGGGGGATGGTGTCGGCATAGGGGCCGATCTCCAGGCCGACACCCCGCAGTCCGGCCCACTCCAGGGTGCCGATGAATCCGCCGACATCAGGGCCGAAGGCCAGGGAGTATCCGAAAAAAACCCATATAAGGGAGATGAGGCCAAGGCAGATAAAGCTCTGCATGATGGTGGTCAGGACGTTCTTGGCGCGGACCAGTCCTCCGTAGAACAGTGCCAGTCCGGGGGTCATCAGCATGACCAGGGCAGTGGCGATGAGCATGAAAGCTGTGTCTCCGGTATTCATAAATCTTCTCCTTTTGGTGGTGCATCCCGTGCAAGGGATACCGTGTTTGTGGCATCTTGAAAAATTGTTCCGTAAAAAATTCTCTTCCCGCGTCTCATTGTGGGTATGGGATATCTCTTTGCAAATCTTGTTCCGTTTTTGATTTTTACTTAATAAATCCTTGCATTACAGGTGTTTGCCAGTGATCTGACCCGTTGGCCGCGTTGGGAGGTTCAACAGTATCGTCATTGAATGCCAAAAAGAATACATATTTGTAATTTTTATGATAAGGGGTCCGCGTCTTTTGCCGCGGGGTCAACTTTCTCAGACCTGGCGCCCTGTTCGCGTCAGGTTTTTTTTCTGGATACTTCGCGCGGGCTGTTTCTCCCTGGTGTTTTTCTGTGTTTTTCGGCAGAGGGGCGAGGGGGAGGGGAGGGTTTTTGCGTCTCGATTTGGACTGTTACATTATTGTAATAATAAAATTAGATTGTATTTATTTTAGTACATAAATGTGAATAATTTTGGGCGGACAGGCCGCCTGTCTCCCCTGTTTGAAAAAAAATAATATAACAATTCTAGCTTGTTGTTTGGTTTTTTTGGTTTTTCTGTGCAGGTGGCACGATCATTGTAATGAAAGGCTTCACAGTGCGCGAATGGGTGGGGTCAGGACGGGTCGCCACCATGCCGGATGCGCACTCACACATTTAACCAAAAAGAACTGTTTCTGTGGTTCGGACAAAAGAAAGGAGGAGTGTCAATGAAGAAAATCGAGGCGATTATCAAGCCCTTTAAGCTCGATGAATTAAAGGAAGGTCTTTCAGGGGTCGGAATTCAAGGGATGACCGTCTCCGAGGTCAAGGGGTTTGGCCGGCAGAAGGGCCATACCGAGATTTATCGCGGCGCCGAGTATGTGGTCGATTTTATCCCCAAGGTCAAGGTGGAGATCGTTGTCACATCCGAACAGGTTGAGCGGGTGGTGCAGACAATTATTGATACCGTGCAGACCGGAAAGATCGGCGACGGGAAGATTTTTGTTCTGCCGGTGGATTCCGTCCGCCGGATCAGAACCGGTGAAAAGGACGAGGCGGCAATTTAGAAATTACAATTTTGTACTATATGTAGACAGGAGGAAGACAATGAAAAAAATGATCAGCACAGCTTTTCTGCTGCTTGCTATACCATCGGTTGCCCTGGCCGTGGACGAGGCGCCCACCGTATTAACCAATGCCGATGCGGTCAAGGCGGTTCAGACCAATCTCGATTACGTCTGGACCTTGATTGCCGCGGCCCTGGTTTTCTTTATGCAGGCAGGCTTCGCCATGGTCGAGACGGGCTTTACCAGGGCAAAGAGCGCAGTCAACATCATGATGAAGAATCTGATGGATTTTTCCATGGGGTCCCTTTTCTTCTGGGCCATAGGCTTTGGTATCATGTTCGGTTCCACCACCACCGGCTGGTTCGGTACCGATGGTTTCTTCTTAAGCGGTTTCACGGTGGGCGGCGACCCCTGGGTGCTGGCCTTCTGGATGTTTCAGTGCGTTTTTGCCGCCACTGCGGCGACCATTGTCTCCGGAGCCATGGCCGAGCGGACCAAGTTCTCCTCCTACATGCTCTACAGCGCCGCGCTCTGTGCCTTTATTTATCCGGTTTTCGGTTCCTGGGCCTGGGGCAGTCTGCTCAACGGCAACGGATGGCTTGAAGGTCTTGGGTTCATAGATTTTGCCGGCTCCACCGTGGTTCATTCCGTGGGCGGCTGGGCAGCCCTTGCCGGTGCCATTGTCCTCGGGCCGCGGCTTGGCAAATATGGCGCCGATGGAAAGGTCAAGGCCATTCCCGGTCACAACATCCCCCTGGCCGCCCTTGGCGTCTTCATCCTCTGGCTGGGCTGGTTTGGTTTCAACCCCGGATCCACCACCGCCGGCAGCACCGATATCGCCATGATCTTTGTCAATACCAATCTGGCGGCGGCGGCAGGCGCGGTTCTGGCAATGATAACCTCATGGGTGATGTTCAAGAAACCTGATGTCGGTATGAGCCTGAACGGCGCCCTGGCCGGTCTTGTCAGCATCACCGCCGGGTGCGCCAACGTCACCCCGGCAAGTTCGGTGATTATCGGCGCCCTGGCCGGTGTCCTGGTTGTTCTCTCGGTCGTGTTTTTTGACCGTATCCGGGTGGATGACCCGGTGGGCGCTGTCTCGGTCCATGGCGTCTGCGGTGCCTGGGGAACCCTTGCCGCCGGGCTTTTCAATATCGAGGGCGTGACCGCCAAGATCATAGGTGTGCAGCTTGCCGGGATCGGCGCGGCCTTTGTCTGGGCCTTCGGTGTTGCGTTCATCCTCTTCAAGGTGATTGACATGACCATCGGCCTCAGGATTTCCGAGGAAGATGAGCTGGCCGGTGTTGATCTCGTCGAGCATGGGGCGCATGCCTATAACGATTTTCAGGTAATCAAATAGTTTTCATCCCAAAATTGAACAGGCCTAAATCATAAAATACTTTTTACAAACAAGGAGAAAGAACGTGAAAACGAGCGCTACAACAAGACGATTGATGCTGACGGGAATACTTGCCCTGGGACTTCTCACCTCTGCAACGGAGATGGTGGGCGCCGAAGAGGATGCGCCCAGCGCGGATCTCACCGTGGCTGCCTACAGTCAGTATCTCTGGAGGGGTTGGGCCACAAGCCGTGACTCGGTGGTCATTCAGCCGTCGCTGACCACAAGCTACAAGGGGTTTTCCTTTAACCTGTGGGGAAATCTCGACACCGACAAGATCAACCTGGCCGGTGATGACAAAAAGAACTGGACCGAGACCGATATGACCCTGTCCTACGATACCTCCCTGGCCGGGGTGGATATCTCCGGCGGCATCATCTATTACGCCTTTGACGGGGCCATGGACACCCAGGAGGTCTATCTCTCCTTGAGCGTGCCGGTTCTCCTGAGCCCGACAATAACCGTCTACCGGGACATCGACCACCTGGCCGGGTGGTACATTGCCGCGGGGCTCTCCCACTCCTTTGCCCTGGGCGAGCGGGTCAGTCTTGATCTGGGTGGGCAGGTCGGCTATCTCAGCGCCAATGACCCGAGTTCCTACGCCGATCCCCATGACGGGACCAAGAGCTACAAGGCGATGCATGATGGCCTGATTTCCGTGGCCCTGCCGGTTTCGGTGAACAAGTACATCACCATCTCTCCGGAGGTGTACTATACCTTTCCCTTGAGCAGCGACGCACGGGATCGGTTCAAGGCGGATCATCTGGGGCTGATCGGTCAGTCAAAGGCTGATTTCGTCTATGGCGGACTCTCTCTTAATATGGCGTTTTGATCTGCGTTCCGGCGTCTTGTCGCGCCTCTTCCAGGGGAAGGTCGGCTGGCCCCCCGGTCGATCTTCCCAACCTTTAATTGAAACGAATCGGCAGCTCTCAGGTGTGGGGCTTGAACCATGAAATCAGCGGTCCTGAAAGCTCAAACGGCTTTCCCGCGCAACGAATACGATGGGGTATGAAATGAAAAGAGATGAGATTGTGGAATTGATACTGGCGGCAAAAAAGGAAAAAGGGCTCTCCTGGGCGGAGATTGCCAAAGAGGTGGGTGCCCACAGGATATGGGTCACATCGGTCCTGCTCGGCCAGAACAGCATGAGTGCGGATCAGGCTGAGAAGGCGTGTGCCCTGCTCGGGCTGGATGGTTCGGTGGCCGTTGCCCTTCAGGAGTGCCCGATGAAGGGTTCCCTGGATGCAGCGGTGCCGGTTGATCCCTTGATCTACCGTTTCCATGAAATCACCCAGGTCTACGGCACGACCCTGAAGGAGATAATTCACGAGATGTTTGGTGACGGGATCATGAGTGCCATTGATTTTGAGGTTGAAATCGCCAGAAAGGAAGATCCCAGGGGTGACAGGGTCGTGGTGACATTTGACGGCAAGTTTCTGCCCTACAGAAAGTGGTAGGGAACTTTCTGGAAAAACGGAAGGTTATAAACATGACAGGTGAATATAATGACACAGAAAATGAAAAAAAATAAGGTCCTGGCGTCGGTTAATACTTTGAATGACCCCTTTGATGTGGATGCATCTCTGGCCCATGGCGCTGCCCCGGCAAATGACCTGGCTGGCGTCGGGAACCCCGTGGGGCTCGGCACCGAGGAGATAATCGACCGCGCTGTTGAGGGCGCAGTGGTGAGGGCGATCTTTAATGGCAATGACGCCTCAAGACGCCGGTTTCTGAAAAAAATGGGCGCGGCCAGCGCCATGGCGGTCATTTCCAGTATTTTTCCCCTGGATGCGGCAAAGAGCTGGGCCAAGGACGCGGGCGGCGCCCTGGAGAAAAAGGCACTGACCATAGGCTTTATTCCCATCACCTGCGCCACCCCTATCATCATGGGCGAGCCCATGGGGTTTTATGAAAAACATGGGCTTGCCGGCACCAGGGTGATCAAGGCCTCCGGCTGGTCCATGGTCAGGGACTGGGCCGTGTCGAATCAGGTTGATTGCGCCCATATGCTGTCGCCCATGCCCCTGGCCCTTACCCTGGGTGCCGGGTCAAAGAAGACCCCTTTTCTGATGCCGGCCATTGAAAACATCAACGGCCAGGCGATCACCCTGCACAATAAACATAAAGGGGTAAAGGGGCCCCAGGACATGAAGGGTTTTACCTTCTGCGTGCCCTTTGATTACTCCATGCATAACATGCTCCTTCGTTACTATCTCGCCGAAGGTGGGGTCGACCCGGATCAGGATGTCAAGATCCGGGTGGTTCCGCCGCCGGAAATGGTGGCCAACCTGCGAGCCGGCAATGTCGATGGCTATCTGGCCCCGGACCCCTTTAACCAGAGGGCGGTCCATGAGAATGTTGGCTTTATCTTCAAGCTGACCAGGGAGATCTGGCCGGGCCATCCCTGCTGCGCCTTTGCCGCCTCCAGGGAGTTTGCGACCACCATGCCCAATACCTTTAAGGCGGTCTTCAAGGCCATTGTCGATGCCACCCATTATGCCAGCAAGATGGAGAACCGGGAGGATATCGCGGCCGCCATCTCGCCGCGCAACTATCTCAACCAGCCGGAAATCGTGGTCAGGCAGGTGCTTACCGGCCAGTACCCGGACGGGCTCGGGAACATGATGAACCAGCCGGATCGTATTGATTTCAATCCATTTCCTTGGAATTCCATGGCCGTCTGGATACTGACCCAGATGAAGCGGTGGGGCTATATCGAGGGCGAGATTGATTATAACGGGATTGCCGAACAGGTCTTCCTGGCGGCGGAATGTTCGGACGTCATGGAGGAGCTTGGCTATACGACACCGGGATCGACATACAAGAAACATATGATCATGGGCAAGGAGTTTGACTCGGCCCGTCCTGAGGAGTATCTGAAGAGCTTTGCCATCAGCAGGGCATGACGCGGGCCCACGGCGGAAGAGACGCCTCCTTCGGGCGGTATCTCTTTCCGCCTTTTATTTGATCAGATCTGCTTAACCCGCCAAAACAGCGGCACGAACAAGGTGACTGTAATGACTAAAATCAACGAACATGCCTGGATGGTTCTCTGCCTGGTTTTTCTGCTTGGGTTCCTTTTCTTCTGGCATCTTTTTACGGCATCCACCGACACCCTCCCCGGGCCGATTGCGGTGGGCAAGGCGTCCTGGTTTTTCCTTTCAGACCCCCTCTACGACAATGGGCCCAATGACAAGGGCATGGCGATTCTCGCCCTGTACAGTCTCTTCCGGCTTCTGGTGGGCTTTGTCTCGGCAACGGTGGTTGCGGTCTTCCTGGGTGTTCTGCTGGGGTTGAATAAAGTGCTTTTCAAGGCAATGAATCCCTATATCCAGGTCCTGCGGGCAATTTCCCCCATCGCCTGGATGCCGCTGCTGCTCTATACGGTACAGGACAGCGGTATTACCGCCCTTCTGGTGATCTTCATGGCCAGTCTCTGGCCAACCCTTGCCAGCACCGCCTTTGGGGTTAACAATATTAAAAAGGATTATCTCAGTGTGGCCAATATCCTGCAGATGAGCCCGGTGACCAAACTCTTCAAGGTGATACTGCCGGCTGCCGGGCCGACCATTGTCGCCGGGATGAAGATTTCCATGGGCAGCGCCTGGGTTGCCCTTGTCCCGGCTGAGGCGCTTCTTGGTTCCCTCGGCCTGGGATATTTTATCTGGAACGAGTGGAACAACCTTTCACTGCCCAATGTGATGTTCGCCATTCTGGTCATCGGGGTGGTCGGGGTTGTTATTGATATGATTTTCACCAGGCTGGCCGACCGCCTTGCCTTTGTCGAATAGGAGGAGAAATAATGGGAATGCTTGAGGTGCAAAAGGTCACGAAAAATTTTCTTGCCCAGGATACGCAGCAGGAATTCTGTGTGTTTAAGAATGTCTCCCTGGAGGTCAGGGAAGGGGAGTACCTTTCCGTTCTCGGTCATTCCGGGTGCGGGAAGTCCACTCTGCTCAATATTATCGCTGGAATTGATTCACAGTCCGATGGGTATGTCTTTCTCGATGAGAGAGAGGTCAGCGGGCCGGGCCTTGATCGGATGGTGGTCTTTCAGAATTTTGCCCTGATGCCCTGGATGACGGTGTTTGGCAATATCCGCCTTGCGGTCAAGGCCGCGCATCCCGAGTGGGAGAGAAAGAAGGTTGCCGAATGTGTGCAGAGATACATCGATATGGTCGGATTGAGTGGCGCGGAAAATAAAAGACCGGTCACCCTCTCCGGAGGTATGCGGCAGCGGGTCGGCATAGCCAGGGCCTTTGCGGTCAATCCCAGGATGCTTCTGCTGGATGAGCCCTTTGCCCAGATTGACGCCCTGACCCGGGGGGTCATCCAGGAAGAGTTGGTGCGGATGTGGCAGGAGACCGGGATCACCATCTTCATGGTCACCCATGATGTGGATGAGGCCATCTATCTCTCGGACCGTATTCTTCTGATGAGCCCGGGGCCTGAGGCGAAGATCATGGATGAGATTGTCATCGACATCCCCCGGCCACGGACCCGGGAAACGATTATTGAGCATCCCGGCTATTATGATATCAGAAACCGGATTATCAGGTTTCTGTCCCGGAAAAAAAAGGATGAACTCACGAAAAAGGCGGCGTGACCGGGTATTCAGGAAAAGAGAGTTCTGGGCAGACGAGGGCGTTTTGTGTGATGGTGAAAAAAATTCTCATTATCCAGCATACTCCTTGGGAGGGGCCGGGCCGGTTGCTTCTGGCCGCGGGAAAGAGGCATCGCCTCCATTATGATATCTTCAGATCCTGGCAGGACCCGATCCCGGAACTGGGCGGGTATGCCGGGCTTGTTGTATTGGGAGGCAGCCCCAATGTAGACCAGGAAAAACAATACCCGTTTCTTGTCCTGGAAAAACAGGTTCTGCGGGAGGCCGTTGACCGCGATATGGCGGTACTGGGATTTTGTCTGGGGCACCAGCTGCTTGCCCATGTCCTGGGGGCGCGGATAGGCAACAATCCACAGCCAAGCGTGGGTTTTATCCCGGGTTTTGTCACCCATGAAGGCCGGGACCATCCGGTGTTTCATGGACTTCCTCGGGAGTTGTTTTTGTTTAAGTGGCACGGGCAGGCGGTCCAGGAACCACTGCCGTCTCAACTTGCGCTGTTGGCCACCTCGGGAGACTGCCAGGTGGAGGCCTTTTCAGTCAAGTGCCGCCCGCATATCGTCGGGGTCCAGTTCGACAACCACGCCGCTGACCCTGAAGACGTGGGTGAATGGCTGGCGCGGGATTCTAAATGGCTTGCCTCCTTGAGCACGGCGCGGGAAATCGACCCCGCCGGGATGCTGGAACATGCCAGGGAAAAGGGCGCGGCCCTTAAGAAGGAGTTTGCCCTTTTCTTTAAAAACTGGTTGCATCTCCTGTAAGACGAATGCGCCTGAAACGCTGTGAGGGGTCTGGCCCTCCCGCGGGACGGGGCAAAAAAGGTGTGGCGCAGGGTGTTATGGAAAGAAAAGATACTATTTTCAGGATGTTGGAGCAGGATGGGCCCTTTGCCACCTTTGAGTCCGCGCCAAGGCCGGCAATTTTTTCAGCAATCGGCCGCGAGCGGGCGCAGAGGCTGCGTGAATTCCGGCTTGCCACCCGCTACCGCATTATCCGCAACCAGGTTTTTGATTTTCTCCATATTGGCTCCTACGGAGACATACCCGGGATGCACAGGGACGCGGGCCGGAAAACCGAGGCGAGCAAAAGGGCCTACCGGTTGCTTGGCAATATGTTCGGCATCGACGGTGACGAGCGGGAGATAATCTCCAGGGTCAACACCTATTCCCGTACCGCCGACGGGGTGATCCGCTATCTCAAGAATACGGTGCTCGCCCCCTATGCCTCCTATATTGAGATGACCAATGAGATTGATTCCACCAGCAACCCGGTGGATCTGCTGCTCATCATCTTTGACGACCGCTATCATCAGAAGGCCCGTTTCGAGGCCAAGCGAAAACTTGTCCTCATGAACCTGGCCGGGTCCATCGATCAGCGGGAGCGGGAGACGGAGATCGAGGCCAAATTTGGCCGGTTTCTCGATTTTCTCAACGATTCGGTCTGGTGCCAGGATGCCAAGATCGGCGAACTGGAGCCCGCCTTTCTGCTGAGTGAGCATGATCCAGCGGATTTTTCCTGTACCTCGGTGCGGGTTGTCGGTTTCCGCGAGGCGGAAAAGATGACCTTGCAACCCGGTCATAAGCTGACCCTGATCAAACGGCGGCGCTTTCTTGCAAATGGCCGCCGGATACCGATCTATGTCACGGTCCGGAAAAAGCCGCCTGAGGCGAAAGTGCTGAAACTGTTGCGGAAAAATGAGGAAAACCCAGCTGTTGCCGTTGATGACGAGCTGGGTTTGATGGGGGTCCTTGACGAGGGGATGGATGTGAAATTTTTCCAAAAGCATCTTACCGAGAGCGCCATCCGGGCAGGCTCGTTCATGACCCTCGAGGATGTCTCGGACACCCTGGAGGGGGGCGGGTACAGAAGCGGTTCCATCGGCAGCTCGTCCCGGACCCCGATGTTCAAGTTCTTTGCCCGGATGGGCGGGATGCGGGTCGAGTTTATCGTCCATACCAATGAGAGTTATCTCAACTATATGTATCAGAGAAATGTCTCTCACGATGAATACGAGGTGCGCCGGCTTTTTGATTCCGGGGTGGCGGAGTTGCTCTTTCCCAAGGAGATTTACTATCTTGATCTGCCGGCAATCAAGGACCGGTTGCTCGCCCTTTTCCGTAAGCGAATTGAGCGGGTTTGAATACATATCATCTGGTCGGTCGATTTATATTAGTTTCGCGTCAAGGATAAAGCAGAGTGACAGAGTGGCAGAGGGGCAAAGTTTTAAAAGATTTCATCTCACGCCTCACTTTCCCTGCCCCTCTGCCCCTGATTTTGGGTTTACGTCTACCGTCTTACGTCTTACATCACTTTCCCTATCCTTCGACATTCCCTGTTCGACATTCGATATTCAAATCTTCTGTAGTAGTCCGGCCTTTTTTCAGGGAGGCACTTCTGGTGGACCTGGAAAGGTAAGACCGATCCGGGGAAAAATGAGTTTATTAAATATCGAATATCGAATATCGAATATCGAATAACGAAGTGAACACCATGAGGCCAGGATCTCTCTGCTGTTTTTGTATTAGTGTAAGTATAAGCGTATTTATGAGCTACAATAAAATGTATAATCTCTTTAAAATATGTATTTTATTATTTTGTAACTCGGTTTATTTCCCCCATGATTGTCTCCACGCTGAAGGGCTTGGTGACCACCCCCATGAATCCGTGGTCCGCATAGTTTGCCATGATCGGGTCATCGGCGTAGCCGCTTGAAACAATGGCCCTGGTGGCGGGGTCGATCTCCAGAAGGCGCCTCATGGTTTCCAGTCCGCCCAGTCCGCCCGGTATGGTCAGGTCGAGAATGACCGCTGCAAAAGGTTTTTTTGTCTTTCTGGCGGTTGTGAAAAGGGCGATTGCCTCCCTCCCGTTGGTTGCGGTTTCAACGTCGAATCCCATCCTGGTGAGCATCGCCTTCATCACCATCAGGACCGATTCTTCGTCGTCCATGATCAGGATTCGGCCGCTGTTGACCATCTGTTCGTTCCGGGACCGGATCTTTTCGGGCGGCAGGATATCGGCAGCCGGAAGGTGGATGGTGAACGTTGTTCCGGCGCCCGGGGCGGACGTTGCCTGGAGCAGGCCTTCGTGTTTCTGGACTATGGAAAAGGCGATCGCCAGGCCCAGGCCGCTGCCCTTTTGCTTGGTGGAGAAATAGGGGTCGAATATCCTGGCAAGGTACCTGTCCTCAATGCCTTCGCCCTGGTCGGTGATTGCTATTCGCACGTACCTTCCGGGCGGCAGGGGCAGCGGGCCGCGGGTCTCGATAGTGGTGTTTTCAGCGGATATGGTTATCGTGCCACCCCCCGGCATCGCATGGTCGGCGTTTTTTACAATATTCTGGATCACCTGGCTGATCTGCCCCTCGTCGATCAGCACCGGCCAGAGGTCCTGGGCAAGGAATTGCGCGCTCTTGACATTTGATCCGCTCAGGGTAAATGCCGTGCAGTCGGCAATAAGTTCCTTTATCGAGGCGGCCTTGCGGACCGGCGCCCCACCCCTGGAAAAGGTGAGCAGTTGCCGGGTAAGATCCTGGGCCCTCATGGAGGCCTTTTCCGCGTGGGTCAGGAACTCAAGCAGAGAGGCCTGGTTGTTGGCGCTCATTTTCGCAAGAGAGATATTGCCGAAGATTGCGGTGAGCAGGTTGTTGAAATCATGGGCGATACCACCCGCCAGGATCCCCACTGACTTGAGCTTCTGCACCGTCTGTCGCTCGATTTCCAGCTGCTTTCTGTCGGTGACGTCCCGGGCAATCGAGAGGACATGCGGCTCGCCGGCCAGGGTGATGTTTGTCGATGAGATCAATCCGGTTTTTGTCGAGCCATCCTTGATCCGGAAGGTGGTTTCAAGGTTTTCCACCATGCCCTGTTCCCTGATACCGGTCATCAACCGTTCGCGGTCTTTGGGGGTCGCCCAGATCCCGATCTCCCCGGAAGACCTGCCGATGACCTCCTCCCGGGTGTATCCGGTCAACTTCGTAAAACCGGGGTTTATCTCCACAAAGGTTCCGTCCTTTGCGGTGATGCTTATGGAGTCCGGACTGGTGTAAAAGGTGGCCCGGAATTTCTCCTCGCTTTCGCGAAGGGCCGCTTCCGAGCGCTTTAATTCGGTGATATCGGTGCATGCCCCGCCAATGGCGTATAGTTCACTGTTTTCGTCGTGGACCGGGAACTTGGCGGTAATAAAGGTGTGGATGCCATCGGCCAGGGGGATGGTCTCGGTGAACTCGACCAGTTTTTTCTTTTTCACGACCTCCTGGTCCTGGGAGCGGAAAAGGGCTGCCACCGGCTCCGGGAAGATATCAAAATCGTTTTTGCCCTGTATCGCCTCGTTGGTCACCTGGGCCAGTTTTTCGTACTGACGGTTGACAAAGATGTATCCGCCCCGGATGTCCTTGAGAAAGATGGGAAGGTTGGCGTTGTCTAGAATTGCCTTCAGGTGGGTGCGGTTTTCGCGCAGCAGCGCCTCGGTATTCTTGTGCCCGCTGATATCTTCACAGCTCATCACCGTATACGGTGCGTGGCCGGCAGGGTGGTCAAAAATCGAAACATTGAGGCGGCCCCAGGCTGTCGAGCCATCCTTTCTGAGAAAACGGCTGTCAAGGGAATAGGATGTTCTCCTGTTGTCAATAAGTTCCTGGTAGAGGGCGGCATCCTTGTCCCGGTCATCAGGGAGGATGAACCGGTCGAGACTGGCTCCGGAGATTTCCTCCCGGGAACAGCCGAAAAAGGAACAGCCCGCCCTGTTTGCGGCAATCAACCGGCGCCTGCTGTCCGCCACCGCTATTCCGACGGGTAGCCTGTCAACACGTGTGATGAATTCTTCTATTTTCCCCTCTATGTCTACCTCTATGCGTTTTTGGGGCACGTGCTCCTCCCAAGTTTTATGAATTATTTCAGATAAATTACATTATGGGTAATGGGGTGTAGTGTGCTGATACCATATTTGGGCGGATTGGTCTATTGGTTGTTATACTGTTTTTTTGTTCTGGGGGAGGTGGCATCTTTCTTTTCCCCTTGTCCTCATGTAGAATTCATGGCGGAGAAGAACTGGTTTAAAATTAGGGAGTCTGGGAAACAGGTAAACGGTTCGCAGGCCCGGGCCTGGGGAAATTTTTTCCTGTCGGCCTTAATCTTTTGGGATATGAACGCCATATGACGTCTTACATTGCACGGATATACGATGCCCTGATTCTCAAGCGGCCATTGGCAACCCTTGTGGTAGCCCTGCTGGTCATCGGCGGGTTTGCCACCCAGATGGGAAAGTTCAAGCTCGACGCCTCCGGAGACTCCCTGGTCCTGGAACATGATGCGGATCTCCAGTACTACCGGAACACGATTGAACGCTATACCACAAGCGAGATCCTGGTTCTCACCTATTCCACCGGCAGTGACCTTTTTGTCCCGGAAACCCTGGCCGATATCGGCGTCCTGCGGGATGAACTTGCCGGGATAGAGGGGGTGCGTGCCGTCACCACCATCCTTGACGTGCCCCTGTTGGTCAGCACCGAGACCCGGCTTTCCGACCTTGCCGATCCCGATGCCATAAAAACCCTTGAGACCCCGGGGGTCGACCCCCAGGCAGTCTCTTCCGAATTCAGCGAAAACCCCCTCTATCATGGCCGGCTCCTGAGCAGTGACGGCAAGACCTGCGCCCTCCTGGTAACCCTTGCTCCCGATGACGCGGGGCGCGCCCTTATCAAGCGCCGGACCGAATTGCGGCAGAAAAAATCTGAGGACACTATTACTGCCGGGGAATCCGCCGAGCTGGAACAGGTCTCGGCTGACTATCGCCGGAACCTTGCCGACACCATGGTCCGGGAGAGGGTTCTGGTGAAAGAGGTGCGGGCGATTATCGACCGCCACCGGAGCGGCGCGGACATTTATCTGGGCGGAGTGCCGATGATCGTTGCCGACATGATCTCGTTTGTCAGGAGCGATCTGGTGGTCTTCGGGCTCGGGGTCCTTCTTTTCCTGATCCTCACCCTGGCGATTATCTTCCGGAAAATTCGCTGGGTGGTCCTGGCCATTCTCTGTTGTTCCGCCTCGGTTGTGGTCATGCTCGGCTATCTCGGGATGGTGGACTGGCGGGTCACGGTGATCTCTTCCAATTTTGTCTCCCTGATGCTCATCCTGACCATGGCCCTGACCATCCACCTGATCCAGAAATTCAAGGAGACCGAGGCCAGGCTGCCCGATGCGGACCAGAAAACCCTGGTGAGCGAGACCGTGCGGGCAATAGTCCTGCCCTGCCTCTACACATCGCTTACCACCATTGTCGCCTTTTTTTCCCTTCTCGTCAGCGGGATCCGGCCGGTGATGGATTTCGGGATGATGATGACCATCGGCATTATTGTCTCCTTTGTTATCGCCTTTATCCTCTTTCCGGCAACCGTGGCCCTCCTGAAAAAGGAGATCCCGGAACCGGCGAAAAAGGAGGAGTCTCCGCCCTTTACCCTCTATTTCGCCCGGTTCACCGAAGCGCACGGGAGCAAGATCCTTGTTGCCGCGATCATCCTGGCAATCGCAAGCGGGGTGGGGATCAGCCGGCTCAAGGTGGAGAACCGGTTCATCGATTATTTCCGGAAAAATACCGCCATCTATCAGGGCATGAGCATCATTGACCGGAAACTGGGGGGGACTACTCCCCTTGACATTATTATTGATTTCAAGGTCGAAAAACCCGATCCCGCCATGGCCGCGGACGACCCGTTCTTCCAGGATGACGGATTTTTTGCGGATGCGGGGGTCAGTGAGGGGCCCAGTTTCTGGTTTGCCGACGTTACCGTCATGGAGGAGATTGAGCAGATCCATGACTATCTCGATCAACTGCCGGAAACAGGGGAGGTCCTTTCCCTGGCCACCGCGGGCAAACTGGCGAGAAAACTTAATAATGACGTGCCGCTGGACGGGCTCGAGTTTTCCATTCTCTATAAGAAAAGTCCCGAAGAGATCAAGGATATGCTGATCAGTCCCTTTGTTCTCGAAGAGCCTGCCCAGGTCCGTTTTACCACCCGCATTGTCGAGTCGGATAAAAAGCTCGAGCGCGCCGCCCTGCTTGCCCGGATCCGTGGCTTCCTGGTGGACGAGATGGGGCTTGAAGGGGAACAGGTCCATTTTACCGGCATGTTTGTCCTCTACAATAATATGCTCGCAAGCCTCTATCGCTCGCAGATTCTGACCATCGGCCTGGTCTTTGTCAGCATCATGGTCATGTTCGCCATACTCTTCCGCTCGTTTTATCTCGCGCTCATTGCCATTGTTCCCAATCTCCTGCCCGCGGCCATGGTCCTCGGGGTCATGGGCTGGCTCAATATCCCCCTGGACATGATGACCATTACCATTGCCTCGATCACCATCGGCATTGCGGTGGATGACACCATCCATTACATCCACCGTTTCCAGAAAGAGTTTCCAAAGGACCGGGACTACCTGGCCACGGTCTACCGCTGCCATAACAGCATCGGCCGGGCCATGTACTACACATCGGTGACCATTATCATCGGTTTTTCCATCCTGGTGCTCTCTAATTTTGTGCCAACGGTAAGCTTTGGCATATTCACCGGTCTCGCAATGGTGGTGGCCCTGCTGGCCGCCCTTACCCTCCTGCCCCAGTTGCTGCTGCTCTTCAAGCCGCTGGGGCCCGGGGGAGGTGACCGCAACCCATGAGATAGATCCGGCCACGCCCGGAAAGGGGCGGGGAACGGTTTGCCGGACAGACGTGCGAGATGATGAACAGGGATCGGGACGGCTCGGACCGGAATCTTATTGAATATCAGACAAACCGTTTGCAGGAGCTGATTGCCGACCTCCATGGCTGCTGTCAGGACCGGATTTATCAGGAGGCAAGGCGGTTCGGGCTGCCTCCGGCGGAGATAAAGTGTCTTCTGCTTTTTCAAGGGTACAAATACCTTACCGCAATCGAGATCGCCGGCATGCTGGAAGTGGCCAAGAGCCGGGCCACGGTGATTCTTGACGGGCTGGAGGGGAAAAAACTCATCCGCCGTGATCCGGACCCGGCCGATGCCCGGGTCAAGCTGACCAGCCTGACCCCCCAGGGGCTGAAAAAAGTCCAGGAAATCGAGGAGTTTATTTTTTCCCTGCATGTGAAGTTTCTTACTGAAATTGAACCGGAACAACGGGCAGGCGTGGTCTCGGCCCTGGAGACCCTGACCCTCTCCATGGATATGGTCAAAAAACAGCTCCAGCGGCAAAAGAAGTAATACGGTAAGGGGAGAGAGGTGAGAGTGCTGAAGTAATACGTAATGACCGGCTGTATGTGCGATGCATCCTTAATTTCTCTTTTTATGCTGTGATTGTAAGGATTATCAAAACACAGTAATCAGATTGTTAACGTCATAACAGGCAGAATCACCCCAGGCATGTTGCATGTCATCAATGTGGGATAGAAGAAGATCCAGATCATTACCGGAAGAAGAAAGCGCGGTTAGATAGTGTCCGTCCGGAAAGTCTGTTTTTTCCGGATGGCTACACGTGGTTGTTTTCAATCCGGAAACAGACAATTTTAAAAAAGATCAAGGAGATCAAGGAAGTATGCGCAGGCGTACTGGAGTACGGCGAGCACATACTTCTGCGGATCGACACCGAGATTTTTTAAAAGTGGCGTTTCCGGATGAAAACTAGATAGTGTCAAGAATCTTTCGCACATTTGATTTTGCGGTGGCCCCGGTATAGTCCTAGGAGCCTGGCCGCTACCAGCATCAAGGCGGAGTTGCCATCGGGAAAAGCGCCAACCACATTGGTTCTTCGCCTGATTTCGCGCATGATCCGTTCCAGAGGGTTATTGGTCCGTACTCTTCTCCAGTGGGCGCTTGGAAAGTCGTAGT
>JBFHXP010000030.1:0-24371 GCA_041598875.1 Desulfobulbales bacterium | reverse complement strand
GTGCAACGTGCTTCTGCAATATGGGACACCAATATTCAAACGGAAATTGATATAGAGAAAGTTCTCGATGAAGTTGAATCCCTTTTTAGCGCATGTGAAAATCTTCCAAGTGATCAAGAAGATTTTCAACTTATGCGTAAGGCTTTGAGACAATATAAAAAGTGTTTCAATCAGCTTTCTGATGACAATTTGACATGGCCAAATCTTGATAAATTAGCGGACAAAATAAAGAAAGAAAACCAGACATTTTTTGAAGATGATGAAGAAATACCATGGGATCCAGATGAAACTATTGATGCCTTTATCGATGAGATATCTAAACAGAGGGAAGAAAAAAGTTTAGCGTGGATTAATACCATTGAAAATGAAGCTGAAGACATTACCAGTATGCCGGCTGCCGAAGCAAATCGCCTGCTAGCACGTGTAAATTCCCATCCTTCTTTACTAACGCCAACCCACAAAAATCAGGTCAAAATTATCTCTCAGAAAATTACTGCACGTTTGGAGGAATTGACCTTGGAATGGTTAGTTGAAAAATTCATAGAACTTCCGTCAAGTAGCAAAAAAGAGTTCTTGCGAATGGCTCAACAGCTGATTGCATAGACGGGTATTTATTGTGGATCCAAATATTGCCCAGGCTATTTCTAGCTTAAAGGAATCCTCAGCCTCCGCCCTGCAACTTCATGGGTTAAGGAAGGGATGAACTTTGTTTTAGTTGTCGGAGCTATTTTTACTATTTATAAAATATTGAAGGAAGTTGGATATCAGATCTATCCCTGAAAGCGGTCATGGTGTTGAGAATCTATGTCTTTAAGCGGTAACCAGGTGAAAAATCCTCTTGCATGGGCCTGCGGTCTCTGATATTTTGCACTTACGATGCAAAAAAGGAGGCATAAATGGAATTTTCAAATCGTTTTTTCCAGGCTCCGCAACAAAGTTTTTTTCTTTTTGGGCCAAGAGGTACAGGAAAATCTACCTGGTTGAAGAGTTATTACCCTGATGCTGAGCTGATTGATCTTCTGGCGCCTGAGGTATTCAGGACATATTCGGCGAGGCCTGAGCGGTTGCGTGAGGTGATAAGAGGATCAAAGAGTAAAACCATCATTATCGATGAAGTTCAGAAAATCCCTGAGCTTCTTGATGTGGTGCATGCACTTATCGAAGAGGGGGCGGGATACTATTTTATTCTAACCGGCTCCAGCGCAAGAAAACTCAAAAGAACCGGGGTAGACCTGTTAGCAGGGAGGGCATTGGTAAAAACAATGCACCCTTTTATGGCGGCAGAATTGGGCGAATCTTTTTCCCTGGCAAGAAGTCTCCAGACCGGATTGGTGCCTTTGGTAACTAGTTCCCCAGTCCCCTTGGAAACTCTTGGTTCGTATGTCGCGCTCTATTTGAAGGAAGAAGTTCAGATGGAAGGAGTTGTTCGTAATATCGGTGCTTTCGGTCGTTTTTTAGAGGCTGTCAGCTTTTCCCATGGCAGCACCTTAAATGTCTCTGAAGTGGCGAGGGAATGCCAGGTCAAACGAAAAACCGTGGATAACTATCTGGCAGTTCTTGATGATCTTCTCCTCTCCTTCCTGGTTCCGGTTTTCTCCCGGCGGGCCAAGCGCCACCTGATTTCTCATCCTAAATTTTATTATTTTGATTGTGGAGTTTTCAGGTCCGTGCGACCAACAGGTCCTTTGGACAGTCCGCATGAAATAGACGGGGCCGGTCTTGAAGGCCTTGTTGCCCAGCACCTGAGAGCCTGGATCGCATACAGTAAGCAAAACTGTACTCTCTCTTATTGGCGGACAAAATCAGGGGTTGAGGTCGATTTTATTGTCTATGGCCAGGATACGTTCCTGGCCATTGAGGTTAAAAACTCCGCTAAGATTAACAGCAAAATGCTCAAAGGATTAACTGCCTTTAAAGAAGACTATCCAGAGGCACAGGCTTTCCTTCTCTATCGCGGCAAGGAGCGACTTTTAATAAACAACGTCCGCTGCCTTCCCTGTGAGCAGTTTCTTCGTGATCTGGTTCCTGGCAAGTGCATCGGGTCATAGGTGTAAAGTCTGAGGCTTTATGACCGCTGCACGATTCGCGTGATCAACGACAATTATTCCTCCCGGCCAACGACAATTAAAATTCCCGTTTCAACCTGCTAATTTTTCGTATTATTTTCATTTATATTTTTTTCCTTTCAGGATTGCTCCAAACGGTATCTCGGCAGATTCAGCTCCAATATTATGCTGTGATGAACCAACCGGTCATTGGCCGCCGCTGTGGTCATTTAATAACTAATACACGGTTATGCTGGAATAACTGCTTCCTTTTTTCCGGATATTGTTGTTCGTTTTACCGGAAACACAGCATTATTTTTGTTATGTTTTTCTGTAACATCACACTTCAAAATATCAAGCATTAAAAAAAGTGATAAAAGAATACTAGATTTATACTAGGTCAAAACTATTACCAAGATCACAACATCAATATATTAAACGATAAAAAAAATTGTCAATTTATGTGCAATATTTAGACGCCAATTTTTCTCTTGCAAAAGTATTCTGTTCCTGAAATAGTCGTACTTCTACATTAATCTCGTCAACGCAGAAGGAGAGGTCTGTATGCAAGAGATTACCATGAACTCAACTGAGTAAGCCTCCACCGGGTATTTCACCCTGCTGGAGGTTTTTACGTTTTGTGGAATTAGAACTCGTCCCTATCCAGAACTTTTCACAGAGAAACAGGGTTATCAAGTTTCTTGTTAACATGTTTGAAATGAGTGTTCTCAGATTAGGGGGCAGCCCATCTGACTTATTTTATGGTGTCATTATTTTAATTATAGTGGAGTAGGGAGATCTCCAGTGTTTTGTTGTCAAATGACTGGTGCTGGTTTTGTCAAGATAACGAAAGGGGAAAAGTTTCCCCCGGACAACTTCAAGTATTAGCAAGGATATTCTCTTTGCTAGTCAGTTGGTTAGCGAGGCAGGCTCGCAGTTTAAATAAATTAATTGGGAGGCACAAGAATGAAAAAAAAATTGGTTAAAGCACTATTGGTCACCGGAAGCCTATTACTTTCTAATCCCGCACACGCCCTTTTCATAAACGGTGGTTTCGAGACAGGCGATTTCACCGGATGGAATATTTCTGGTACCGGGGCGTCATTGTCTTCAGTAATCAGTGCCTCTTCGCCTATGTTAATTGGGCAGACTACTGATATCGATCCATACTATGGGAGTTACATGGCCAGATTACAAGATCTTGATGGCTATTATCATACAACAACACTGTCACAGACAGCTACAATATCCAGTACCGACCTTACAGAAACCCTTTATGTTAGATGGGGAGCCCTTCTGGTTGAACCATCAAATTCACATCCAGTTGGTGACCAACCAAAATTTGGTATCAATATATTACGAAACGGAATTTCAATAGGCGCATTCCAAGCAGATGCCCTCAATAAGCAGGGTGGAGGATGGGCTGATTATGGAAATTACGATGGCGAGGCTTGGTATAAAACAGGTCTCTTTACATTTGGCCTGAGTTCATACGGTGTTGGTGATACTATTACGGTCACTATGACAGTCAATGATTGCGGATGGGGTGGGCATGGTGGAGCCGCCTTTCTTGATGGCATTGGCACGGCGCCACTACCTTCAGTTCCTGTACCAGGAGCCATTTGGTTGCTTGGGTCTGGACTGGCCGGTCTTGTTGGAATGACACGAAAGAGAGTTCGTAACGCATAGAATATTCGTGGAATATGGAAAATCAAAAAACGTGGCTTGCCGTGGAGGTATTTCAAAGTTCATAATACGCTACCCATGTGGAAGAACCTTCCTGGAAGGAGAATATTTGCATTATGGACCCTAAGTCTCTATCCGTGGGGAAATGTGGCTATTAGGTTCGGCTTGGTTGGCCTCATCGGCACCAGACTGTAAAAAAGAAGGCGTAGCCAACACAGGCAGGGTCATATCGGCTCTGCCTGTGTTTTTGTTGTCGGCCTCGAGTATCTCGACGGCACCAGGTGGTCTGCGGATCAGATTGAAAAAATAACCTATGTTGCCATCACCCGGGCCCGCTACCACCTCTATATACCGTATAGAGAGCGAACCGGCCCGATCCCCGCATTGCTCTCTTCTCTGTGAGTACGGATCTATCCCTGAAAGAGGTCAAAAACGTGTCATTGCATATCAAGTTTCTCAGATAATGGAAAAGAAACACATAACAAAAGCTGCCATGGCGCGGCAAATGAAAACGAGTCGCTCAGCGCTGGAAAGACTCCTTGATCCCCAGAATACGTCCATTACTCTTCAAACATTAGAACGTGCCGCGCATGTAATCGGTAAGCGTTTGCGTATTGAATTTGCTTAGAAGGGGGGGGAACAAAGACAGACCTCTCCATATTCTCCGCGCCTTACCGCACTATGCTGCCCAGGTCCCTGGGGATCCCCGCTTTTATCTTGTCTTCGCTCAAGTTGAACTTGAATGCCTTTTTCGCAAAGAGCTGCAGGCAGATATCCGCTGCCGTGGGGTCATACAGTGTCCCCTTGTTGCGCGAGATTTCCTTTAACGCGGCCTTGATCCCCAATGAGGGCCGGTAGGGGCGGTGGGATGCCATTGCCTCGGTGATATCGGCAACGCCCAGGATTTTCGCCTCGAGCAGAATGTTGTCGCCGGTAAGCCCCTGCGGATACCCGGATCCATCGATTTTCTCGTGGTGCTGGAGCACTATCTCCGCCACCGGCCGGGTGAAGTCTATATTTTTCAATATGTCATAGCCCACCTGGGGATGGGTCTTGAGCAGGATCCGCTCGATATCGGTCAACAGTCCTGGTTTGCTGAGAAATTCCGCCGGCACATAGATCTTGCCGATATCATGGAGCAGGGCCGCGATCCGGATGCCCTCGATGGTCTCCCTGTCAAGGCCCATCTCATGCGCTATGGCACAGGCCAGTTGCGCGACCCGGCGCTGGTGGCCCGCGGTATAGGGATCTCTGGTTTCAGAGGCGATTGACAGCGCGCCTACGGTTCCGTGCAGGGCCTTGCTGACCATCTCCAGGCTCCGCCTCACCTCCTCCTCTGACTTGCGGCGCTGGGTAATATCCCGGAAGGCGGTCACCGAGCCGATGATCTTCCCCTTTTCCCAGATCGGGGTGCTTTCATATTCAACCGGAAAGGTTGTCCCGTCCTTTCTTCTGAACATCTCATTGACAACCGAGTGGGTCTGTCCGGACAGGAGGGTACTCAGAACAGGGCATTGGGGCCGGGAATGTACCCCGTCTCCCGGGGGGAGGGAATGGAGAACGTCGTGAAACCCGTGGCCGACAAGTTCTTCTGTGCTGTATCCGGTCATTTCAATCACCGCCGGATTGATAAAGGTAATTATCCCCCGGTTGTCCACCCCGCAGATTCCTTCCACCACCGCGTCGAGGATCAGTTTGTTCTGGCGCAGGAGCTGTCTCAGCTTGGTCGTTCTTTTTCGTACCGTTACCTCCAGCTCATTTTTTGCGTTCTGCAGCGCCTCCTCGGCCCGTTTTCTCTCTATGATTCCCGCCAGGGTATTGGCGATGGAACGGAGAAAATCCTCTTCGGTTCTGTTCCTTTTGTGGCCCCTGGCAACATACATGTTTATCACCCCGAAGAGGTGTTTGCCGGAGAGGATGGGGATACAGTAGTGGCCATGGTCATGCATCCCCTCGTATCTGATTTCATGCCGCTTGTCCAGGCAGTCGGCAAAGACCAGTTTGTGGGTGGATGCGGCCCGGCCGCACAGGCAGTGTCCAAAGGGAATCGTGGCGCAGGAGTCCAGTAATGGCGGGGCAATGCCCCGGTGTGCAACCAGCTCCAGGCTCTTCTGGTCTTGAGAGACGAGAAATATGCACCCCTTTGCCTCCAGCGAGAGCCAGGGAATGGACAGAATCGAATCAAGGGTTCGTTCCATCTGTTTTTTCAGGGAGATGGGTTCAAGGGAGAGCCGCAGGTTCTCAACCGTAACCTCCAGCTCGGCCTTTGCCTTCTGCAGGGCCTCTTCGGCCCGTTTTCTTTCTATGACACTGGCCAGGGTGTTGGCGATTGAGTTGAGGAAATCGACCTCGATACTGTCTTTGGGGTGGCCGTGGGCAACATAGGTGTTGATTACCCCGAGGACCCGTTTCCCGACCAGAATGGGAATGCAGTAGTGCCCGTGTTCATCAATGCCATCAAAACGGGTTTCATGGCGCGCATCCAGGCAGTCGGCAAAAACCAGTTTGCGCTCGGCTGCCGCCCGGCCGCACAAACAGTGGCCAAAGGGTACTTTTTTACAGGAGGAGAGCAGGGCGTCGGACAACCCCCGCTGGGCGATCAGGTTCAGGGAGCGCCGGCTTTCATCGGCAATGAAAATAGACCCCTTGGACTCAAGGGAGAGCCATGGAATCGCCAGAATCAGATCAAGGGTCTGCTCAATCTGCTCCTTGAGGGAAAGAGGTTCCAGGGAGAGCTTCAGCACCGAACTGATGGTCTTCTGGATCCAGTAATTACGGTTGAGTTGTTCCTTGCTCTCTTTTCTGGTGGTTTTTTTGCCCGTGGATTCACCCATATTGTCTCATCCCTTTCCGGGGGCTGTTGTTCATCATTCGACATTTCCTGTTCGACATTCGATATTCCGATCAGGAGCAGTGTGTCTGTCTCCCACACTTCTCATCATACCATCTTTTTGACCCTTTTTCCCGCATACACCGCGGTGTAGCGAAGCACGCTGAGAAAAAAACCGAGCAGGTAGAGGGAGCGCAGCGGGTAGTGCTTGTAAAAAAACATCCGCAGATCGGCCATGTTGCGGTGGGAACGCCTGCTGGCAAAGGAGCGGATAAATTCGCCAAGTGTCAACTCTTCTGGTTTCAGGGCCAGGCTTGTCTGCTGGTTGTCAATGAAAACATCGGCGTCAAGGGCGGTATAGAGTGGGACAGCCGCCCGCTGGCAGCGGACAAAAAAATCATGATCCGCGTAATAATGGGGCAGGTTTTCCTCGTCGAGCAAACCGAGTTTCCGGAAAATTTCTCCAGGAATAACCACCCCGCGCCCCCCGCGGACCAGGGAGGCGGCAAGGAGCTTTTCCCCGCCCATGTCCGGGGGGATGGTCAGGGGACCCTGCCTGCCGTCGGCAAAGCCGAGCCATACGCATTCTTCGGGGGCGATAAGGAGGATCCTGCCGGAGCCGTCTTCCTTCTGGACCGGGGCGATAATCGCCCCTTTTTTCTTTTTGCTGTGTTCCATCAGGGTGGAGAGGGTCTCGCTGCCAACGTAACAGTCATGGTTTAAAAGCATGATCCGTTCCGCCTGACGGGACAGGGCGTACTCTATGCCGCGGTTGGTGGCGCCGGTCCACCACAGCGAGGATTCGGCGCGCAGGCGGATGACTTTCCGGTGGCTGGCAGGTTTTATTGCACGGGTGTCGGGGGGGCTGTGATCAACAACGATCACCGTGAAGTCTTGAAAGGTCCCCTGCTCCAGGGCGTTGAGGCATTTTTCGAGCTGATCCCATCCTGAATATACGGGAATGACGATGTGGAGCATGGGTATTCCATAAAAGTTTCCGGCGCCGTTCCACTGCCGGCATCGGATGGATTCCGGCAGTGAAACGGCAACAGGATACGCCGGGGTTTCGTGGTTCAGCTCCGCACTCTTTTGATGGTCCCGTTGTTAATCATTTCCTGGAACTGGGAGAGAAGCGCCTTTTCCTCTTTGTCGATAACCCCGTCCTCGTGGGCCAGGTTCATGATCTCCTGGTACTCGACCTGGGTGACCTCCAGATCGAAAATCGCATGATTGATGAGTTCTTTAAGACTTGTTGCGGATTGGCTTGGTTTTTTCATCGGTGTTCTCCTTTATAGTTTTATTCAAGCAGTTCAATGAGCCAAAATTCCAACAGCTCTTTACGAAAACTTTTCTGCATCGTGCCTATCAGTCGTTGCCATGTGATCGACAATCATGCAAGGTTTTTTTTATTGATTTTGAATAACCGCAAACAACAGCGACAGCAGCAGAATCAGAACGCCGGTGGTAATGGCAAGTATTTGTGCGAATAACTGACGCATAATTCATATCCCCTGTGCGCGGATCATGCAAGATTGAAAAGTTCGGAATGTATCTGGTGCAGGGCCACCCCTTTCTTTCGCAGCGCCTTTTCCACAAGACCGGTCATCACGGTCGGCCCGCAGAGATAATACTCGTATCGGGTAAAGGCTGGCGGCAGATGACGGGCAAGGAGCTCATCGGTGATAAAACCGGTTTCCCCCTGCCAGCCATGGGGGGGATTTGCCAGAACGTAGACAATCTTGAGTGAAAGCCGCGTCTTCAGAGTCTCCAGCTCCTCCTGAAACGTGAGATCTTCCCAGGTGTTGTACGCGTAAAAGAGGACCAGCGGCCGGTCGTGACTGCGGTCGGCAAGGGTCCGCAGCATGCCCATTATCGGAGCGATTCCAATGCCGCCGGCGATAAAGACATAGTCGGAGGATGGGTGACGGTCGATGCTGAAGGCCCCGTACGGCCCGTCAAGATAGGCGATCTGGCCGGGAGAAACCTCCTTGATCCGCCTGGTGAAATCACCCAGCTCCTTGATGGTGAACTGGACGGTCCATGGCTGCAGGGCGCTTGAAGAGATCGAGAAAGGATGTTCCTTCAGGGAAAAAGGTGAGTTGCCAAGGGTCAGCCAGGCAAACTGCCCCGGCATAAAGGGAAAACCCCTGTGCCCTTTGGGCCGCAGCTCAAGAGTCCAGGCATTGCCTCGTTCCTGAATGACCCGTTCTACCTGGTAGGGGTGTCTGAGCTCTATCAACGGTTTTACCAGCCGTACATAGAATAATAAGGCCAGGCAGCACACGGAAATCGTTGCCCAGAGTATCTGCTTCCAGGGAGAGGACACATAGTTGCCGACCCCTTCAATATGGACAATGGCCAGCCCCAGGGCAATCACCGCAAGAAGCGCGTGCCATAGTCGCCAGGCATCATAATGGATCCGTAACTGCTGCCGCCAGAGCGAGGTGGCCATGAGCGCTATCAGGGCCAGGATGGAAAGCGCGCCGGCAAGCATATGCTGGGAGATGACCGCGGGGTTCAGATCGTCGAGCAGACCTGGTTCAAGAACGATCAGTATGGCGGGATGGGCGATGATGAAGAGAAATGCTATCGTGGCTATCCAGCGGTGAAAATAATAGATGAGATCAATGCCGAAAGGGGCGGTGACGTGCCGGAAACGGGCGGTGAGGACGAACATCACCCCCATCATCGACGTGCCGGCAAAGCCGATGGCCATGGCGAAATCCCACCAGAGACCGCTGCCCGACGGACCGGGCGCCAGCAAGAGGACGAACAATGGTGACAGGACCAGGCAGAGATAGATAAAGATCCAGAAAAAACCTCGTTGAACATAGTTCATAAGGGAGTGATCCAGTTGTTTCTGAATTTCTGTTTACGTCAAGGCCCCTGCAGGTACACTCAGTGAACTGAACAGGAGATACAGGGATCATAGGCCCGGACCAGCATTTCCGCCAGTTTTTCAATTTCCCGATCGCTCTTGCCCGCTTTTGCGCACTGCGCGGCCAGGGCGGTTATATCGTCCTGGATATTGGCGTGGTTCTGGCTGGTGGGGATCACGCAATCCGCCTTGAGGATCCGGCCATTGCCGTCAAACTCGTAGCTGTGGTAGAGGATCCCCCGCGGAACCTCCACCGCGGCCACCCCGACACCCTCCCGGGGCTCCACCTTCTGCCGCGGCTCCTGCCAGTCGTTGCCAAGAAGATTTTCGATCAGGGATATGGAGTCCTTGACCACGTGGACGCACTCAACGAGCTGGGCCACGTTGTTCATGTAGGGGTTGTGGTTGACCGGGGCCAGGCCCAGTTGTCCGGCCACCTCGCGGGCCAGTGGATGAAGGAGCCTGAAGTTATTGTTGCACCGGGCAAGGGCGCCCACGGCAAAGGACTCCCGGGAGAGTCTGCTCCACTTGGATGTGGACTGGGCAACGCAGTACTCATTGGTCATCCGTTGGTACTCGTGCTCTTTCATTTCCACCCCGTCGCTGGAAAGGAGGTTGCCGCCGATAAAGGGGTAGCTGTCTGTTCCCTTGAGGGAGACAAACTCTGTTTCCCGGCTGAAATCCGGAATTTCAAGGGTGGAAAAAAGATCCGCGGTTTGCATGAGATCTGTGATGGAGTTTTCCAGCCGGCGGCGGATCCGGACAAGCTCGGTCTTTTCCGGCAGCATGGTAAAGCCCCCGACCACGGTCCGTGTTGGGTGGAGCCTGCGGCCGCCGATAACGTCACAGACGTCATTGGCCAGCATTTTCAGGCGCAGCGCCCGCTGCACAACATCGGGGTGGGAGGTGACCAGGGGCAGGACGCTGCCGGTGTCGAGAAAGTCGGGGGCGGCAAGAAAATAGAGATGGAGGATATGGCTCTGCAGGGTCTCCATGTGTTTCAGGAGGAGGCGGAGCTGGGCGGTCTGCTCCGAGGGAGTGATGGCAAAGCCGTTTTCCACCGCCCGGATGCTTGCCAGGGTATGGCCAATGGAACAGATCCCGCAGATTCGGCCACAGACATAGGGGGCGTTT
Organism: Desulfobulbales bacterium; assembly: GCA_041598875.1. GTDB lineage: Bacteria > Desulfobacterota > Desulfobulbia > Desulfobulbales > BM004 > JAKITW01. The sequence continues at coordinate 13,798 of JBFHXP010000030.1, read as the reverse complement.
TCCCATTTCTTGTTCACCAGTAACGCCTCGAAAAAGCGTGGTGTTTCAACAACCTCCCAGTGAGCCTCTTCTACCTTGCCCTTTTTGATCCGGATTCTGATATTGCCATGCCCCTCGACCCGGGTCAGGTGGCGCACGTTAATATCACAGGTGACTTTCATCTCTTTTTCTCCTTTCATCCGTGCACAGAAAATTTTTTTCTCGATCCCGCAACGAAGTTCATTTTGCAGGAGGTTCCTTTTTTACAGGCTTTTTCCGGCGGGCTGGTTTTTGGGGGGCGGTTTTCCGGAACTCGGCGACCTGGGTGGAGAAGCCGCCGAAACATTCAAGCCGGTCGAGAAAGGTTTCCTCGGTAAATCCATGCTGGTCGATGATCGCCCGGAGCTGGGCGACATTGGCAACCTCGGCCGGACCCCGGCATCCCCAGCATCCCATTCTGTTGCCAGGGCACCAGGCATCGCATCCGCCCCTGGTCACCGGCCCCAGGCAGGGCTCGCCCAGGTCAAAGAGGCAGATGTTCTCATTTGCCTTGCAATCCATGCAGACCGGATGTTTCGGATGGTTGACCGCCTTGCCGAGAATCAGGTTGGTGACGATTTTCTCCACCTCTTCCTTTTTGATCGGGCAGCCGTATATCTCGAGGTCAACGGTCACAACCGCGGAAAGGGGGCGCACCTGGTTTTCTGTGCTGATCGGGAACTCTCCGTAGACCTCTTTTTTTACCCACTCCTGATCGGCAAAGCGGTTCCGCAACTGATTGACCCCGCCGAAACAGGCGCAGGAACCGAGGGCGACCAGTGTTGCGGCATTCTTCCGTATCGCCTTGAGCCGTTCCACCTCATCGGACCGGGTGACACTTCCCTCGACAAAGGCGATATCATACCGGTCGGAACGCTCGCTCATCGCCTCGCGGAAATTGACCACCTCCACCAGGGAGAGAAAATCGAGCAGGGTGGCCTCGTTGTTGACGATCTGCAACTGGCATCCCTCGCAGGAGGTCAGCTCGAAGAACGCGACCCGGGGGCGCTCCAGGGGGACGCCAAGATACTCAAGCTCCGTGGCCATGACTAGATCGCCTCCTTGAGATTCATCACAGACCAGTAATCAAACACCGGTCCCTTCAGGCAGGTATAGGTCGAACCTATATTGCAGCGGCAGCATTTTCCCCGGCCGCAGTGCATCCGCCGCTCCAGGGAAACAAATATTTTCTGCATCGGGATGTTCGCCTCAATGAGCATCTTGCAGACATATTTGAACATGACAGGGGGGCCGCAGACAATGGCGTAGGTATTGGAGGCGAACGAGGCATCGGCCCCGGCGATTCGCGCGGCCAGCAGCTCGGTGATCAGGCCCACCGGGCCATCCCATTTGTCATCGGTCTTTTCGACCGTGATATTGAGGTTGATGTCAAACTTGCGCCACATGTCGTAGAGATAGGTGAAGAGAAGTTCTGACGGCCGTTTGGCCCCGTACATGATGTCGACCTCCTGGAAACGGCTCCGGTTTTCCAGGACGTACATGGCCGGCGACCGCAACGGGGCTATTCCCAGCCCCCCGGCAATGAGCAGGATATTCTGCCCGAACATCTCATCCACCGGAAAACTTGTGCCGAAAGGTCCGCTGATCCCCACCGTGGTGCCCCTTTTTATCCGGGAGAGAAACCGGGTCATGGTTCCGGCCTCGCGGATACAGAGTTCGATGTCGCCATGGCGGGTCGGTGAGGAGGAAATGGAAAAAGGCGCCTCGCCGATTCCCGGCAGTTCGAGCATCACGAACTGGCCTGGCCGGAAGGTGAACCGCTGTCGTTTTTCCTGGTCATTGATCTGGATCTGGTAGAGTTTTTCCGTGTCTGTCAGGGAGTAGACGTTTGTTATTTCAGCCTGGTAGGTGTATTCAAAGCTGCCGTAGTCATGTTTTCTTTTCCCCTTTTTCTCCTCGCCCAGGACATCAACAAAACGCAGATTTTCCATTTAATTGTCCTCCCCGCGGACACTGGCAATGACTTCCGGAACAGTGATATCGGCAAGGCAGGCCTCGCCGCAACGACCGCATCCGACACAGAGGGATTCCTCGAACGCCTCAACAAATCCCCGGTGTTTGTGGTAGTATCGGTATTTCAGCCTGACGTGACTCTCGGGACGGAAGTTATGCCCCCCCGCGACCTCGGCAAAGTCGATGAGGTTGCAGGAATGGAGGTGTTTGATCTTGGCTGCCCGTTGCAGGTCAAGATCCACCTGCGCCTCGACCCCGTAACAGTAGCAGGTCGGGCAGACGCTGGCGCAGGTGCCGCAGGAGAGGCATTTCTCCCCCCATTTCTTCCAGACATCGGCCTGAAATTCCATGTCGAGGATCTTGGTCAGATCGGTTGTGTCCACCTGGGCGGTGAATTTTTTGTTTCGGGCGGCAACCGCTGCCATATAGAGCAGATGATCTTCTTCCAGGGGGTCCCTGGTCGCTATATTTTTCAGCCAGTTGAAGGCGGTGGCGGAAAGAATCTCGACAAAATACCGGTCCCCGAGATCGGTAAGAAACATATCAAAACCATGGAGGGCGGTGTCAGTGCCCATGGAGCGGCAGAAGCAGAAGGGCTGGGGCTCGCAGTCCATGCCGATGATGAACATGTTGCTCCGTTTGCTGCCGTAATAGGGGGTGGGGTAGACGCTTTCGAGAAGCACCTTGTCCAGCTTGTTCAGGGCATTGATGTCGCAGGCATGCATCCCGAAAAAGACGTGGGGCTTGTAAACGTTGAAATCAACGTGTTTCTGCCAGCTGCCCTCCTTCATGTCAAAGGAGGAGAGGGTTTCCGCATGGGGGAGGAAGTACTTTTTCGCGGAAAATCTGGTGGAGGGGTATGAGAGTTTTAACTCTTTGAAATCGTGAGCAATATCAAAAGAGATGATCGGGTCTCCCGCCTTGTCCACGCCCTTCTGTACCGGCCCGACTATGTGGTGTGCTGAGAGGGTGTCAAAGAGTTTCGGCAACTCCTCTTTACCGCAGATCTTGAAAATCATTCAAGCCACCTCGGAAATGTTTGGTTTTCCTGATTTCGTTATGAAATAAAGATATTCGTCCCGCGTCAAGGTTAAAACCACCGCCTTTTGACGGTCAGCTTTCTGCTGTTCAGGTACAGAGTTGCAAAGTTTTTACAGATTTCGTCTCACGTCTCCCGTCTCACTCATACTTTATTTTGGCTGGCAAGCTGGCAGCAGAAAACTCTGTGCCTTCTGCCTCTGTGCCTCAGTACCTCAAGCTATCGACTATCAGTCGACAGTCGTTGACGCGCTTTGTCTCAGCCGTGCCTCCAGCCGGTCCGCCCTCTTGTCGGGATCGGGATGACTTGACAGGAAGGTGTGGGTGCTGCCCAGGGCGGCGAGTTTTCGTAAGGCGGAGAGTGCCGCCTGGGGCTCATGGCCGGAATCCGCGAGGAAATCCAGCCCGTAGTCGTCCGCCTCCCTTTCCTCCTGCTGCGAGAACTGGGCGTTTACAAGTTTTTCCGCAAAGCCGCCGATCTGTGAGCGGGCAATCATCCCGACCTCATTATTCAATGCCGCGGCGCCCTTGCGCACGGCCCGGCCTGCGTAGGCAAGCTGAATCTTTTTTCGAATATGATCCTTTTTCACATGGCCGATCTCGTGGCCGATGACAAAAAGCAGTTCCCGGTCATCCATCATGTCCATCAGGCCGCTGTAGATACGGATCGTGCCGTCGGCCATGGCAAAGGCATTGATCTCCGGCGTTATATATACCTTGAAATTAAGGATTAATCCATCTTTCTGAACATGCCCGGCAGTGAGCGCCTGCAGCCGCCGGGAGTATTTGCTGTGGTCAGGAGCAAGGGTGTTCCGGCTGTCTGAATACCGGGCGGCCTCCATGGCCAGCTCCCTGACCGCGCCGTCGGACAGGGTGGCGGCCTTGATCGCATCGATGCCCGCCTCGGTGGCGCGCATCAGGTCGACATCCTCGCAACTCCCGGTCAGCAGAGAGAGACAGAGCAGGATACCCAGTGCCGCGTGCTTCACTGGCATCTCTTCTTTGCGGGTGGTTTATCTGGCAGCCATATTACTCAGTCTCTGGATTCTCTCGGCGATCGGGGGGTGGGTGCTGAACAGGCGGGAGAGCGTTGCCATGTTCAACGGATTGACGATATACATCTGGGCCGTTGCCGGGTTTACCTCCATCGGCCGTTGCCGGTTATACCCTTCCAGGCGGGCAAGGGCGCTGGCCAGGCCCTGGGGCTTGCCGCAGATCTCGGCGCCGGTGGCGTCGGCCTGGTATTCACGGCTGCGCGATATTGCCATCTGGATCAGCGCCGCACCAATGGGGGCGATAATCATCATCGCAATCGAGGCAACCAGGCTGCCGCCTCCCTCCTCGTCATCGCTCCGGCCGCCGCCGAAAATCATTGCCCACTGGGCCATGGTCGCCAGGTAGCTGATCGCCCCGGCCATAACCGCGGCAATTGAGCTGATCAGGATGTCGCGGTTCTTGATATGGGCCAGCTCGTGGGCCAGCACCCCTTCCAGTTCATCACGGTTCAGGAGGCGTAGCAGCCCCTCGGTTACCGCGACCGCCGAGTGGTCGGGATTGCGGCCGGTGGCAAAGGCGTTGGGGGTGTCGCCGGGCATGATGTAGACCCGGGGCTTGGGCAGCCTGGCCCGGGTTGCCAGATCTTCAACCATTGTGTGGAGTTGCGGCGCCTCGGTGGCGCTCACCTCTCTGGCCCGGCTCATCTTCAAGGCCATGGTGTCACTGAACCAGTAGGAAAAAAAGTTCATCGCCAGGGCCATGACCGCTGCCATGACCATGCCGCTCTGCCCTCCCAGGGCCTGACCGGCCACCATAAACAGGGCGGTCAGTGCTGCCATGAGCATAAAAATCTTGATGGTGTTCATAATGTCTCTTTCAACCTCCTTAACTGATTTTCATCCGGATTGTCTTCCCATCGGGAATACATGATTTTTCGTGCGGCCACCCTTTGCACGTCAGCACTGTTTTCCTTCTGCTGCGGGTTTATTTCCGGTAGTGGGCCGCGATTTCAGACTGAACAAGCTGCAGCAGCTGCTGGTAGCCAAAGGGCTGGAGCGGTTTCCCGTTGGCAAAGAACCCCGGTGTCTTGTGGACATTGAGGGTCTTGGCATCGGCCATGTCCTGTTCAATCATTTTTTCAATCGCCGGATCGGTCATATCAACCTTTATCCGCTCCAGGTCGAGCCCGGCCATGGGGAGAAACTGCCATATCCTCTGGGGCTGGGGGTCGTGGTGGCTGGCCCAGTATTGCTGCGAGGTATACATGACCTCCAGAGTCTCCCAGTATTTTCCCTGTTTTCTGGCCGCCTCCAGTATCTTGACAAAATAATCAGCGCCGTCATGAAAGGGGGCATAGCGCAGAACGAGTTTTATTTTTCCGGGATTGGCATCCATTAATTCCTTGACCAGTGGCGAAAATGCCGCACAGGTTTCACAGGCCGGATCCATGAATTCCACAAGAAATACCCTGGCATCATCACTGCCTCGGGTCGGCGAGTAGTCCCTGACAAAAGTTGCCGCGTTTTCCTGGGCCATAAAACTGAGCCTTTCAGCCCTTTTTACCTTGTAATAAGAACTGGCGAACATAAAAACAAGGATCAATGCAAGGCATGAGAGCCCGAAAAGCAGGTGCCGGTTCATGGGGAAGGTCTCCTCTTCAAGATGATTAAAATGCCGAGTATCAGTGAAAATGAAAGTAATGAGAGCATTGGTATTGTCAAGAAGCCGAACAGATTTATGTATTCTTCGGTACAGGAAACACCCTTGCTGCAGGGCTGGATCTCCTTGGGGATAATCCCGGCATAGAGCAGGGTGTGGTAGAGCGCTGTAAGCCAGCCGGCAAGTGACAGGGGGATGGCGTATCGTACAACATTTCTGTCAAAAGGAAAGAGTCCGGTGGCCAGGATGAAGACCAGGGGAAAGAGAAATATTCTCTGGTACCAGCAGAGGACGCAGGGGGCAAACTCCATTACCTGACTGAAAAAGATACTCCCGGCGGTCGAGAAACCGGCCACCAGCCAACAGGCAAAAAGCAGTGTCCAGTCAGCTGTGGACGTTTTAGCGGGATGATCCATGGGGGGCTCCGAAGGTGATTGGCGGGGGGTGTCTGTGATCATGGCATGGGTGGCGCGTTCTGGTCAGGTGGCGGCTGGTCGGATTTCTGTTTGAGGCACACGGGAGAATGACCGCGTTTTTCCAGTTGCCGCCTGGTTGCCCGGACAAGCCTTTCCAGGCAGTTGCCGAGCGCTTCAAGATAGTTTTTTCCGTCCCCTGTCACCGTAACCTGGCCGGTTGTTCTCATCTTTGCCGTAACCCGGCACCGTTTGTCGATCCCGCCCCGTGGCCCGTTTACATCGGAAAAACGGACCGTGACCCGGGTGACAACCCCTGCGAACCGACTCAAGGAAAATCGCAGCAGTTTTTGTGCCTCGCGATACTCGTCATCTTCTATCCCTGCCTGTCGGTTGTTTATTTCATATATCACCGCGTGCCCCCTGGTCCACTCTTTTCCGGTTTATAGCCATGGGGCCATGGTACCCTAAAAGAATAGTTGCAACAAACAGATAATTGCACTATTTTTTTTCGATTAAACCGAAAGGATAAACATGGAATGGCTTAACTATCATCACCTGTATTATTTCTGGACAGTGGTCCGGGAGGAGGGGATCACCCGGGCCGGCGAACGGCTCCGCCTGGCGCCCTCGACCATCAGCGCCCAGATAGGGAAACTGGAGGAGATGCTGGGCGGCAAGCTCTTCCGCCGGGTCGGCCGCAACCTGGAGCTGACCGAGATGGGCAGGGTTGTCTACCGGTACGCGGACGAGATCTTCTCCATTGGCCGTGAAATGGTCGATACCGTGCGGGGAAGGCCGGTTTCCGGGCCGTTGCGCCTGGTCGTGGGCATAGTGGACGCCCTGCCGAAACTGGTGGTGCGCAAGCTTCTGGAGCCGGCCCTCACCCTTTCCGAGCAGATCCACCTGATCTGTCACGAGGGCAAGGAGAATCAACTCCTGGGCGAATTATCCGTCCACGGCCTTGATCTTGTGCTGACCGACACACCGGTGAAACCGGGGTTGAGCGTCAAGGCGTACAGCCATCTGCTGGGCGAATGCGGGGTGAGTTTTTTTGCCGCGGATCGGCTTGCCGCAAAACTGAATGGCGAATTCCCCCGGTGCCTGAACGGCATGCCGATGCTGTTGCCCACCTCCATGTCCGCCCTCCGCGGTTCACTGGATCAGTGGTTTGATTCCTTTGACATCAGGCCCCGGATTACCGGGGAGTTCGACGACCAGGCCCTTCTCAAGGTCTTCGGTCAGGCCGGTGATGGTCTTTTTGCCGCCCCTTCGGTGATTGAGAGGGAGGTCCGCCTGCAGCACAATGTGCAGGTTGTCGGCCGGACCGATGCCATCAAGGAGCAATTTTATGCAATTTCGGTGGAGCGGATTATCAAGCATCCGGCCGTGGCCGTCATCCAGAAGGTTGCCTGCTGTTCCACTTTCGGCGCTGACGGGGATTCAGGATGAAAAAAAGCGCTCCCCGGGGAGCGCTTTCCACTTCAGGCGAAAGGGATCGGAAGATCACACCTCGTCATCCTCATCGTCATCATACTCGTCAATCTCTTCCTCATCGTCTTCTTCTGCGTCATCACTCTCTTCGGTTTCATCATCAGCGTAGATAATGTCATCACCCTCGGATTCTGAATCGTCAATTTCGTCTTCCGTCTCGTCGTCTTCCTTGGGCACCTTTGATGCGGGCAGCACGATGGCCCGGATTTTTTCGATTTCATCCTTGACCATGGGGTCGGCAAGACACTCTTCACACTCGGCGATGTGCTGATTCATGAAAGAGACCATCCGGGCCGGGGCCATGGTCTCGCTGTGGACCTGCAGGTACCAGGTTTTAATAAGTTTTGTCAGTCGTTGGCAGTTCATGCGATGATCTCCCTCTGGCGCGAGGCCTTGAGGTGGGGTTGCGGTTTCCGGCTGGGCCTGGATACCCTTATGGTGCTAAAAAATGCTGTCCAAAAACAAGTTCGGCCATTTTATTCGATCCTGTGGTGATTTTGCAATCCGCAGAATTGTTTTTTTTAAAAATAAATGTTTTCCATATCATGCGGCACGACTATAATGGCATTCTCCTGCGGAAGTGGTAAGGGCACTGGTGGCCCTCCCGGACTTCAAATCCGGTGCATCGGGTGAATAGCTCGATGGGTGGGTTCGATTCCCATGCACTTCCGCCATTTTTTTATTGTTTTCCGTTGGTGATGACCCGGAATATGCGGAACCATACCCTCACTGATGAAGAAAAGCCATCGCCGATTGAGCGGCGCCTTGCCACCATAATGATGGCGGATGTGGCCGGTTACAGTCGGATGATGGGAGAGGACGAGGAGCGTACGGTACAGATGCTCCGTGGTCATCGGCAGGTTTTTGATGCGCTTCTGGAGTCGCATCGCGGCCGTATTTTCAATACCGCGGGCGACGCCATCCTTGCCGAGTTCCCCAGTGCGGTTGATGCGGTGCGGTGCGCAACGGAAATTCAGTCGGCGTTGCGAACCCGAAACGAGCACTTTCCCGTAGAGCAGCGGATGTGGTTTCGCATCGGTATCAACCTCGGTGATGTGATCGTCCAGGGGACTGATCTGCTTGGCGATGGGGTCAATGTCGCGGCCCGGATCCAGACCATTGCCGAGCCGGGCGGAATCTGTCTTTCGGGCAGTGTTTACGATCAGATACAGAATAAATTGACCCTGCAGTTCACCGTACTGGGTGAATGCAGTTTCAAGAATATCGCCCAGCCTATCCGCACCTTTTCCATTTCCGAGGCAAACGGCGCCACTCTGCCGGTACAGCCTGGGCGGAATTCCAAACATCCGGGACGGGTAAAACACCCTGCTGCATTCAGCGCCGCTGTTCTGGTGCTTATTCTTGCCGTGGTATCCGGGTTTTGGTACCACCGCGGCAATGAAACCCGTCGGGCCGAAGAGGTGGCCCGGGCAGTGGAGGCTGAACGCCAGGATATCGTTGATTCCGCAGAGGAAACGGCCTCGGTGCGAGATGATCTTGCAGAGGCGCAACGTCAGGAATTGGAAGCGCGACAAGCCGCCGAGGCGTTTCAGAACCAGATAAAGCAGGATGCCGCCCTGGCCCAGGAAGCAAAGGTGGTGCAGGAACTGGCTGCCGCCGAGGAGGCCAAGCGCCAGGCGATCGAGGCCCAGCGTTCAGCAGAGGCCTATCAGCGCCAGATAAAGCTTGAGGCGGAGGCGCTGGCGGCCAGGACGGCGCTTGAGCGGGCCGAGCTGGAAAGGCAGCGTCTTGATCTCGAACTCAAACGGGTAGAGCAGGAAAAGCGTGCCGTCGAGGAAGCGGCGCGGGGCAAGATAGCCGCTGTCCCGCAACAGGCCGCTGCTCCCGTGCCAATGGCGGTCGATCCCGTTGATCTCTTTGACGGCCTCTATGACGGGACCCTGTGTAATGATCGTCACGGGAACCAGCGCGATAAAAAGTGCTGGTCTGTGCTGTTGAAAATCAAGCACGGATCAGTTTCAGGGGGGTGGCTCAATGCCCAGGGCAAGCAGGCAGTTCTCCGGGGCACGGTTTCTCCGGGCCAGAGTGTTGCCATTACCCTTGAGGGCTGGAAGCCAACCGGTCAATCGATTGACGCCACTCTGGCCGGAAAATGGGAGAATGCCGGGATCCGTGTCTCTGGCAAGTGGAGAGGCGGGGTTCCGGTATCAGGAGAATGGGCCCGGGTCCAGCAGTGAGTTTTTTGCTGCTGCTTTTTGCCGGTCTGTATATTTCTGCCCAACCGGTTGCGAGCGGTCATGACTTTGCGAGCAGGGGATGGCCCATGGCCTCGCGCTGCTCGGTATAGGCCATGGCGACCTTTCGGGCGATATTTCTTATTCTTCCTATGTAGCGGGTCCGCTCGGCCACGGAGATCGCCTTGCGCGCATCAAGCAGGTTGAAGGTGTGGGAACACTTGAGGCAGTAATCGTATGCCGGAAGTATAAGCCCCTTGGCAACGAGTTTCAGGGCCTCCTCCTCATAGGAATTAAAAAAGCCGACCATTTTCTCGACGTTGGCCTCCTTGAAGTTGAAGGTGGAGAATTCCACCTCTGCCTGGTGGTAGATCTGGCCATAGGAAACTTCCCTGTTCCAGGCAATATCGTAGACGCTTTCCACCCCCTGCAGGTACATGGCGATCCGCTCCAGGCCATAGGTTATTTCCGCGGTCACCGGATGGAGCTCAAGGCTGCCCGCATGTTGGAAATAGGTGAACTGGGTGATTTCCATTCCATCAAGCCAGACCTCCCAGCCCAGACCCGAGGCGCCCAGGGTGGGTGATTCCCAGTCATCTTCAACAAAACGGACGTCATGCTCCAGCAGGTTGAGGCCAAAGCGTTTCAGGCTCTCGAGATAGAGTTCCTGGACATCGGGAGGCGATGGTTTGAGGATCACCTGATACTGGAAATAATGCTGCAGCCGGTTGGGGTTTTCACCGTAGCGGCCATCGGTCGGCCTGCGGGAAGGCTGGACATAGGCCGCCTTCCACGGTTCCGGTCCCAGGGCCCTGAGCAGGGTGGTCGGGTGGAAGGTGCCGGCGCCCACCTCCATGTCATAGGGCTGTTGCAGGGCGCAGCCCTTTTCTGCCCAGTATCGATTCAACTCCAGTATGATGTCCTGAAAATACATGGTCGGTTCGGTCCTTTTTGGTTTGCCGTTTTTTTTTGCCGGCCTGTCGAGGGGGCGGCTTGCGTATTGTTTGAATGTATTTTTTTTAGTATCCTGCGGGCTCCGTCGGAACAGTCCTGACACCGTGGGCCATTCATACCATAACGGCAGGCCGGACAAAATCATTTTTACCCCATTCGTATTTTTTCTTGTAGTCAATTTTTCATAAGCCCCTGGTAAATGACATGAACGCGCGAAACCGTCTGCGAATACTGGCCTCGGAACTTACTGCCCTGGAAAGAATAATGGCGCTCATGCAGTGGGACCAGGAGGTCGTCATGCCTGTCCGCGCCGCGGATGACCGGGCGGATCAGTTTTCCGTGCTGAGCGGAATCCACCACCAGAAGCTGATTGCCCCGGAGCTTGGCGAGGTTGTAGCCGAACTTTCCCGGGCCGGAGACCTGGACGATCCCGAGCGGGCCCTGCTCCGGGTCGTCGGTCGGGAACGGGATCGGGCAATGCGGTTGCCCGAAGAGTTCGTCCGGGAGTTTTCCGCGCTTACCTCCCGGTCCCTGGGGGTGTGGGTGGATGCCAGGAAGCGCTCGGATTTTTCCCACTTTGCCCCTTTTCTCGAAAAAATAGTACTCATGAGCCGGGAAAAGGCCGCCTATCTCGGCTTTGCCAATGAGCCCTACGATGCCCTGCTCGATCTGCACGAGGAAGGGCTCAAGGCCGGGGAGCTGGCCGGGCTCTTCGCTGAAATCGGGCCGGTGCTGAGCGCGCTTCTGGAAAGTCGCGCTGGCGGGCGCGGCGCCCAGGTGGAGCCGGCAATGAACGAGAGTGAGCAGGTTGCGTTTGCGGAAATGGCGTTGGCCCATATTGGCTATGATTTTTCCCGGGGCCGCCAGGACCGGGCGGCGCATCCCTTTTCCACGACCATAAGCCATCATGACCGGAGGGTTACCAACCGCTATAATCCCAATTCCCTGGAATTCATCTTCAGCGCCCTGCACGAAGGCGGTCATGCCCTTTACGAACAGGGAATCGCCGCCGCCCATGCCAATACCCCCCTGGACGACGGGGTGTCTCTGGGGATTCACGAGTCGCAGTCGCGGCTCTGGGAAAACATCATCGGCCGCAGTCATTTTTTCTGGGAGTATTTCTATCCGGAACTGCAGAAAAAATTCCCGGCCCAGTTCTCAGGCGTTGCGCTTGATGATTTCCTGAGGTCCGTTAACCGGGTTCAGCCGGGTCTGATCCGGGTGGAGGCGGATGAGGTAAGCTACAACCTCCATGTCCAGATCCGTTTTGAGCTGGAAAGGGAATTGATGAACGGCTCGATAGGGGTCAACGAGCTGCCCGCCCTCTGGAAGGAGAAGTATGCCCGCTATCTGGGGGTAACGGTTCCGGACGACCGGTCCGGGGTGCTTCAGGATATCCACTGGTCCCACGGCTCAATCGGCTATTTTCCGACCTATACCATCGGCAACCTGGCGGCCGCCCAGTTCTGGAACAGCTACTGTTGTGCTGATCCGGACTGGCGGCAGACCATATCCACTAGTAATCTCGCGCGGATCCGGGAGTGGCTGACCGAGAATGTCTATTGCCACGGCGCTATCTACCCGCCGGCCGAACTTCTCGCGAGGGTGACCGGTGAAAGGCTCACCAGTCGCTATTTTCTCGAGTATCTTGAGCGGAAATATGGAAGGGGGAATTCCTGATGCTGGTCGATATCCGACTTTTACGCGACATATTTGAAAATACCAGGACCATTGCCGTGGTCGGGCTTTCCCCAAAGGAATCGCGGCCGAGCAACGACGTGGCCCGCTATCTGGTCGGGGCGGGGTTTACGGTGATTCCGGTTAACCCGGGGCAGAAGGAGATCCTTGGCCGCACCTGTTATCCGTCACTCCTCGAGATCCCGCAACCGGTGGATCTGGTCAATGTCTTCCGCAGATCCGAGGAGGTGGGTCCGGTTGTCGACGATGCCATTGCCATTGGCGCGAAGGCGATCTGGATGCAGGAGGGGATTGTCAACGAGGAGGCCGCGGCCAGGGCCGAGGCAGCGGGAATTCGGGTAATAATGGACCGATGTGTGAAAATCGACCATCGGGGGTTGTTTTAGAAGTGGCAGAGTGGAAAGAAAGTGAGACGTGAGATGTTAGATGTGAGACGTAACGGCAAAAATCTCACTTCTCTCTTTTCACGTCTTCCGTCGCACGTCTTTTATCTCAGTCCTCAAACCTCAGTCCTCAAACCTCAGTCCCATCTTTCCCCTGAACCTCTTATCATACCGTTCCTGCTCGCTGTAGATGCAGCCGCAGTAAGACTGGCGGTAGAGGCCCATCTCGATCGATGATTCTATGCCCTGCTGCCAGCCCTCGCGGAAATCCCGGTAATAGAATGGCACGTCATATTCCTCGGCAATTCTCTCGCCGGTGCTGCGGATAAGGTCATGTTTCTGGTAGCGGCTGTAGAGAAGGGTGGTGGTGAAAGCGTCGGCACCGCTCTCCCGGGCCTTTTGTGCCGTGGCGGCAAGGCGCATGGCATAGCAGAGGGCGCAGCGGTTTTTTTCCTGATGCACCACCCGGCGCAGGTATTCGACAAGCCCGTACTCCCGGTCGCACTCCAGGGAAAAATTTTTCAGAACTGCGAACTCCTCGGCCGCGGCAAGTCTTTTTTTGAACTCGCGAAAGGGATGGATGTTGGGATTGTGAAAATAGCCGCGCAGGCTCAATCCCTCGCTTAAGAGCAGTGATACCGGGTAGGTGGTGCAGGGGCCGCAGCAGATGTGGATCAGAAGAGTCATTTTTTTCTGGTTTCCATTTTTTTCTCAAAATGGTACATACCCAAGTGCATTGATCTGGAGGGATGGCCGAGTGGTTTAAGGCGGCGGTCTTGAAAACCGTTGAGCGAAAGTTCCGTGGGTTCGAATCCTACTCCCTCCGCCATTTTATTTTGTAAAAAGAAACGAACGCATGTTTTTTGTTGGAAATTCGGTTGGAGAGATGACCGAGAGGCCGATGGTGCTCGCCTGCTAAGCGAGTGTGGGGGTTAAACTCCACCGAGGGTTCGAATCCCTCTCTCTCCGCCATTTT
>JBFHXP010000029.1:0-24795 GCA_041598875.1 Desulfobulbales bacterium | reverse complement strand
GACGGGATTGTCAGCAGATCCGTATTGTCTTCTTTTACCAGGAGTTTCAGATCGGTGAGTGCTGCCTCAAGTCCCACGGTACTCAGGTCGAGTGATTCACCGGCGGCTATTCGAAAGGGTGCCTGTGCATCAAGAACCGCCGAGACAACGGTAAAAGGACTCCGGGAGCGGTAGTAGGGGCTGTATTCTCCAACGGGAATGCGCATTACGGTAAACTCGCCATTCAAGACAAAAGGATACAGTTCGCATGACCCCTTTACAGAGACCTCTTCCCCGCGATTGCCGGCCATGGCCAGGGAAAAAAACGCCTGACCCCGGTCCCTGGTGGAGAGGTCGTTCACCTCGATATTGACCGGTGTCCACTGGGTTGCAAAGGGTGTTTCGCCAAGCGCGTCATCCTCCAGGGAAAAGGTGCCGTCAATCAGGGAAAACGAGTCCACGGTCAGAAGAAAAGGTGTTTGGGGATCGCTCTCCTTTGCGCTTGTTTTCAGGTCCGGGAATACATGTATCTTTCCATCGGCGGTTCGGTGGGCGGTGATCGCAGGCTCGCGGATGACCACCTGTTTTATGTTGATCCGCCGGTCCAGCAGACTGGATGTGCCCAGTGAGACACCGAGATGGGGAATCACCACTAACGAATTTTCCATCTGATCGGTAACCCGCAGGTTTTTCAGTGCGGTTGTCCCCCGGGCAAGGAGTACCGGGGTTCGATCCTTGTGTTGCCGGAAGCGGAGGGTAAGATCCACATCAAGGGTACCCGAGTTGACAACGAATTCGGTGGGTACCGGCAGATAGGCGCTGTAGAAGGGCAGATCAATCCCGTTGAGATCAATATCGAAGATGGTCTCCAGGGAATCCTGAAAGGGTTTACTTTTTCCGGCAAATTCCAGGGGAGTGTTGTTTACCCGGGCGGTCAGCTTCGGGGTGGTGAATATATCGGTGTGTTGCGGGGTATTGGCAATCACCGGCAGCCCGAGTTCTATGTCAGTGACCTGGTGATCGCGACCCATGGGGATGTCCTTGAAAAGAACCCTGCCTGCCGACACCTGAATATTGCTTATGGAAAAAAGAAAGGGATCGGGGGGCTTGTCAGCCGGGCCGTTCTCCGGGGGAGGGTTATTTTTCTCGAAAAGATCGGTGATGTTCAGTCTCTGCGGGCCGAGTCGGACCAGGGTGCAGAGAGGTTCTTTTAGAGAAAAAGCCTGGAGAATCAGGGCGCGCCGCCAGAGGGAGGAAATTTCGAGATTGAGATAAATTTCACTGGCGCTGAACAGGGTTGTACCGGGCCCGGTGTCCCCGATTGCGAGATCTTTGAGCCTGACACCCAGGGTAAAGGGATTGAGGCGGACTGCCTTCAGGGTCACCGGACGGTTGAGCTGCTGGGAAAGAACGCTGACTGCCTGGGCCTTGATCACCAGAGGCAGGGCCACCATGGACAAAACCAGGTAGAGAATGGCGCCAATGGCAAACCTGAGGGAGATTGTGCGCAGCCTGGGGATTTTTTCCTTTGGAAACATTCCGGCCATGGTCAGTCGTTTCATCCTCTTTCCTCTTTTTGAATTGCGGATGATTTTTCTACCCTTGCACTAAGTAGTTTTCATCCGGAAACGCCACTTTTAAAAAATCTCGGTGTCGATCCGCAGAAGTATGTGCTCGCCGTACTCCAGTATGCCTGCGCATACTTCCTTGATCTCCTTGATCTTTTTGAAAATTGTCTGTTTCCGGATTGAAAACAGCCACGTGTAGCCATCCGGAAAAAACTGACTTTCCGGACGGACACTAAGTAGTCATGTACATGAGTTCTAAGGTATCGCACTTTCCTTCAGGGCCTTTTCTTCAATATCATAATAGAGGCGGGTTGCCCCGACCACGCCCAGGGGAATGCAGAGAAACTGGAACAGGGGAATCGCCAGGATACAGAGAAGGCCAAGGCCAAAGCCTGTCATCAGCAGTTTGTGGGTGAGGATAAAGCGGCGCTGGTCCCGAAAGGTAAGGCGTTTACGGGCAAAGATGTAGCCGGTGTACTCCACGGTCAGAAAGAAAATGGTCCACATGACCGACAGGGGGCCATAAAGTAGCGGGCCGATCAGTGGCAGAAAGTTGAGGAGCAGAAGAACCAGCATGCCCAGAATAAAAAACAGGATCTTTTTCGATTCGTCAACAAGGGTCCGCCTCATGTCCTGGAGGAAAATCGAAAACACAAATGGTTCGTTGCTGCTGGTTTTGTTAAGAATTTCCTCGGTCCGTTCGGAAAGAATCTCGTTGAACGGCGAGGCGATGAGGCAGCCGACAACGGTAAAACTGAAAAAAACCAGGACCATGGTCAGGATCCCGGCAAGGACCCAGGACGCATATTTGAGAAGAATCCAGTACCAGGCGTCGCCCTGGGGGAGATACCCCGTAACAGTCTGGTCAAAGAAGCTGAGGCCAAAATAGACCGCCAGGCTGAACAGGAAGACATTGATGAGAAAAGGAATAATAATATAGGGATAAAGACGGGGATGGCGGTTGATGAAGCCCAGGGATCGGAAGGAGTAAAGGACCCCGTCGACAAAACTTCCCGGGATGTTTTTTGCTTCACCGGTCATGGGTTTCCCTTTTGGAAATTTGTTTATCGCGTTCCCGCTTGGGTGGCCGAGCTTTCCCGTAACGCACCAAAGGTAGCGCGATTTTTATGGTATTACAAGAGGCTGAACAGATGTGCGGCCACATTTTCCCGGACCCTGACGATGGCACGTTCTCCCTGAGGGCGCCTTGAGCCCTTGACCTCACCTACCTGTCGCAGAGGATGACCAGTTCGCCGATCCGATCAGGGTGGCCCAGGGAGAGTTCAGTCCGGCAGCCGTTTTGCCGGGCCAGGGGCTCAAGGGCCTGGCCTGCCTGCAGCATGGCAAGTTCCGGCCGGTTGTTGGATTCGGAAAGATGGGCAAGGACCACATGGGCGAGTCCTTCGTGCCAGAGTTCACGCAGGAAATCCGCTGCATCCTGGTTGGCAAGATGCCCTTTCTTGCTGCGGATTCGCTGCTTCAGATAGGGGGGGTACTTCCCGTTTTTCAGGAGGTCCGGGTCGTGATTGCTTTCCAGGATCAGTCCCTGGCAGCCTGAGAGGCGGTGGCGGATAAGACGGGACACGGTTCCGGTGTCAGTGCAGTAGCCCACGGAGTGGTGGCTGTCGCTGATCACAAATCCAACCGGGTCGGCGCTGTCGTGGGAAATAGAAAAGGGGTGTATTTCCAGTCCGTTGATCGAGAAGGAGGTCCCGGTGGAGAATTCCCTGGCGGTAAAGAGATTGTCCAGGGCTGGTCCTGCCGCGCGATAGGTGGCCTCGTTGGCATAGATCGGCAGTTTCCCCTGGCGGGAGAGGACCGGCACCCCCCGGATATGGTCGGTATGCTCGTGGGTGATCAGAATCGCGTCCAGCGAGGCAATGTCGATGCCGATTTCTCCAAGCCTTTCCTTGACCTGTCTGCCGGAAAGGCCGCCATCAACGAGCAGCGAGGTGCCGTTGCCGGCGATATAGGTGGCATTGCCCTTACTGCCGCTTCCCAGGACGCAGAATCGCATCAGATTCCGGTATGGCCGAAACCTCCGTCCTGGCGAGCGGTCGCGTCAAGGTCGGTGGTTTCTGTCAGCTCGGCCTGGAAAACCGGGGCAAGAACCAGCTGCGCAACCCGATCCCCGCGCCTGATGATAAAGGGCTCCCGGGAGAGGTTGATCAGTCCGATTTTGATCTCTCCCCGGTAATCGGCATCAATGGTGCCTGGGGCATTGACAACGGTGATTCCGTGCTTGATCGCCAGTCCGCTGCGTGGCCGCACCTGGATTTCGTATCCAGGGGGGATGGCCACGGCAAGACCGGTCGGTATCATGGTGATCTGCCCCGGAGAGAGGGTCAGCGATCCGGTGAGCGCAGCGGCCACGTCCATGCCCGATGCCAGGCTGGAATGATACGCCGGAAGCGGTAAATCCCGGTCAAGATCAGGGGCGATCCGGCGGATGGAAACAGTGATCTTTTTCATGGCATTTTGCAGCGGGTTATTCCCTTGAGCAGGGTCCAGTCAATATCTTTGGTCGCCAGTGGGCCGATGGCGGCAATGGTCATGCTGCCGGTGAAAAGGGTTGCCGCCATCCTGCTGATGTCGTCGGTGGTCACGAGGTCAATATCCCGGGATTCCTCCTCAAAGGTAACATGGTGGCCGTAGGTGAGTTCATTACGGGCAATACGCATCATGATCGATTCCATGTTCTCCGCTGCCAGATAAAAACCGGCTTTGACATATTCCTTGACGTTGGTCAGCTCTTTTTCCGACACCGGCTCGAGCAGTAGCCGGTTGATCTCGCCTATGGTCCGGCCAAGGGATTCGTTGACCGTATCGCGATCAACCCCAAGATAGATGGCAATATACCCGCAGTCGTTGTACGCGGTTGCATAGGAGTATACCGAGTAGGCGAGGCCATGTTTTTCCCGGAGCTCCTGAAAGAGCCTCGAGCTCATGTTGCCTCCCAGGAGTACGTTGAGGAGCATGAAGGCATAGCGTTCCGGGGCCAGGGCGCTCAGGCCGTAGGTCCCGAGCAGAACATGGACCTGTTCCAGCGGCTTTCGGAGTACCTCCTTTCTCGGTTCAAGAAATGGAGGCGGGCGGCGCGATTCACCGGTGTTGCGGCAGGGCAGGTCGCCGGCCAGCGCACTCCAGCGGGCAACAAGATAGTCGTGGTCAACATTGCCGGACGCGGTGATGATAATCCGCTCCGGGGTGTAGAATTTTTCGGTAAAGGCGATCAGTTTTTCCGCGCTCATCGCCGCAATCACCTCGCGCCGGCCGAGAACGGTGTTGCCGAGGGGATGATGACCCCAGAGCAGCCCGGCAAAAACCTCGTGGATCTGGTCTTCCGGCATATCCTCCACCATATTGATTTCCTGGAGGATGACCTGTTTTTCCCGCTCCACGTCCTCATTTTCGAATCGGGAATTGAGGAAGATATCGGCAAGGATATCGATCAGTTCGGGAAGGTGGCGGTCAAGGACGGTGCCGTAATAGCAGGTGGTGTCGCGGGAGGTGAAGGCGTTGGTCGAGCCGCCCAGGGAATCGAGTTCCAGGGCGATCTGGCCGGCGGTTCGCGTGGGGGTTCCCTTGAAAAGCATGTGCTCGACAAAATGGGCACAGCCGTTGTTGAGGTCGTGTTCGTCCCGGGAGCCGACATCGACCCAGATCCCCAGCGACGCCAGCCGGGAATGCGGCAGGCGTTCGCTGATGATCCGAAGTCCGTTATCAAGGACGGTTTTACGGTACATGAATTATTTTTGTTCCGCCAGAACCGCTTTGCGGCTCAGGCGAATCTTGCCACGCCGGTCGATCTCCAGAACCTTGACCTCCAGCGTATCCCCTTCCTTGACCACATCGGTGACCTTGTCAACACGGCCCTCGGCAAGCTCGGAGATATGCACCAGGCCGTCGGTGCCGGGCAGAATCTCGACAAAGGCGCCGAAATCCTTGATCGTTTTGACAACACCGGTATAGATCCGGCCAACCTCAGCCTCCTTGGTCATGGACCCGATCCGCTCGATGAGCTGCTGGGCGACGATTCCATTGGGGGTGAAGATGTTGACCGCGCCGGAGTCGTCAACCTCGATCTTGGCCTCGAATTCCAGGGACAGGGCCTTGATCATCTTGCCGCCAGGGCCGATAAGCTCGCGGATTTTGTCCGGATGGATCTTGATGGTGAAGAATTTCGGTGCGAATTCAGCAACCTCGGCGCGGGGTATCCCGATCGCCTCCTCCATCTTCTCAAGGATATGCAGCCTTCCCTCTTTGGCCTGAGCCAGGGCCCGGCCCATGATCTCCTTGTCCACCCCGGCAATTTTGATATCCATCTGCAGGGAGGTGATTCCATTGCGGGTTCCCACGACCTTGAAATCCATATCGCCCAGGTGATCCTCGTCGCCAAGGATGTCGGAGAGGATTATGACCTCGTCGTTTTCCTTGATCAGCCCCATGGCAATGCCGGATACCGGGTGGGAGATGGGGACACCGCCGTCCATCAGGGCGAGGCTGGTGCCGCAGACCGTGGCCATGGACGAGGATCCGTTGGACTCAAGAACCTCGGAGGCAACCCGGATGGTGTAGGGGAAATCCTCAAGCGTTGGCAGAACCGCGTCAAAGGCCCGCTCGGCCAGGGCCCCATGACCGATGTCGCGACGACTGGGGCCACGCAGGAAGCGGACCTCGCCCACGCAGTAGGGCGGGAAATTATAGTGGAGCATGAAACGCTTGAATTCCTCGCCATTGAGGGTCTCAATCCGCTGCTGGTCCCGCTCGCTGCCCAGGGTGGCAGTAACAAGGGCCTGGGTCTCGCCGCGGGTGAAAATCGCCGATCCATGGGTGCGGGGCATGCAGCCCACCTCGCAGGAGATCGCGCGGACTCCATTAAAGGAGCGGCCGTCGATTCTGGCCTTTTCCGTAACAATGCGGCTGCGCATCATATTCTTTTTCAGGTCGCTGAGAAAGCCGGAAACCTCCGCGGGGTTGGCATCGGATTCTTCAACCAGTGTGTCGATAACCCGTTTCTTGAGGGCATCGCTCCGGTTGCTGCGCTCCATCTTGTCGACAGTGGTGATTACATCGCGCATCTCGTCGGCAGCAAGTTCTTTGACCCTTTTTTTCAAGGTCTCATTGACCACAACGGCGGGGACTTCCATTTTTTCCACGCCCAGGGCGGCCCTGAGTTCATCCTGGATATCAAGCAGGGGCTGCAGCGCCTGATGGCCGAAAAAGATACCTTCCAGCACCTCCTCCTCGGACATGCCGTCCGCCCCGCCTTCAACCATGACCACCGCGTCCCGGGTGCCGGAAACGATGATGTTCATCCGTGAGTTCAGGAATTCGGTTCTGGTCGGGTTGATGACATACTCGCCATTGATGTGGCCGACCCGCACCCCGGCGATGGGGCCGAGAAAGGGAATGTTGGAGATGGTCAGCGCACAGGATGCGCCGATCTGGGCCAGGACATCGGGGTCGTTCTGCTGGTCCGCGGAAAGCACGGTGGCGATAACCTGGGTTTCAGTCATGTAGCCGTCGGGGAAAAGGGGCCGCAGCGGTCGGTCAATAAGCCGGCAGGTGAGGGTCTCCTTTTCACTCGGGCGGCCGATTTCCCGGCGGAAAAAGCTTCCCGGAATTCGGCCCACGGCATACAGTCGTTCTTGATATTCTATGGTCAGGGGCAGAAAGCCCATGTCCGCCTTGGTTTCCTTGGAAGCGGTGGCGGTAACCAGTACCACGGTCTCGCCATAGGTGACGAGTACCGATCCGTTGGCCTGCTTGGCCAGCCGGCCGCTTTCAATAGTGAGGGTGCGTCCACCGATTTCGGCGGTAACCTGTTTCATCATAGGGATGTCTCCTGGAGTAATGCGGCGGTCCTTCTCCAAGCAGCACCACCCCGGCAAGAGGCCAGATCTCACTGTTTCATCGGGACTCGGCCGCGTCGCGTAGAGGGCGGTTGGTCGAATCCCGATGAAACGGTGAGAGATGAGTTTCTTGCTCGAGGCTATGCCCGGGTCGGCGTTGGTCAGCGGTTCGAAGTCGATATGACGCCTTCTACCTGCAAAAAAACGCAGCCCGGTTGTCAACTTGCACGTTGACCGCCGCGGGGTATTTCCACATCCGCCCTCAGTTCAGGCGGAGGCGGAAATTATTTACGAATACCAAGCTCCTGGATAAGAGTCCGATATTTAGCAATATCCTTCTCTCTCAGGTAGTTGAGCAGTCGCCTTCTCTGGCCGACCAGTTTGAGCAGGCCGCGCCGTGAGTGGTGATCTTTTTTATGTTCCTTGAAGTGTTCGGTCAGGTACGCGATCCGATCGCTTAACAGGGCGATCTGTACCTGTGAAGACCCGGTATCTGTCGGGTGCGTCTTGAAATTTTCAATGATCTCATGTTTTTTTTCAGCGAGCTGAGCCACGGGTAATCCTCCTTGAAATCTGTTGTCGTATTTTTTAAAAAAAATTAGCGGTTGTGCATATATCTGGCCGATCAGTTCATGATGCGGCCGGTTTATTTCCGGTGGCGACGGAAAGTGTTTTTTATGCAAAGAGTGAGGCTATCTGTTCCACGGTGCGGATATTCGCGGCCAGGATCTGTTCTGCCTGCGCCGGGTCAGCCAGCGCTTCACCCGGCAGGGCATCGGTTATGGAAAACGGCCCGCTCCGGATGCGGCGCAGAGCGGTGAGGTGCGCTCCGCATCCAAGGGCTGATCCAATGTCGGCGCCCAGGGTCCTGATATAGGTCCCCTTGGAGCATGTTACCCTGATGGTGATACGTTCTCTTTTTTGTTCCAGGCAGTTGAGTGATTTAATCTCAATGGCCCGAGGCGCTTTTTCTACATCTATCCCTTTACGGGCATAATAATACAGGGGTTTGCCCTTATATTTCAAGGCCGAAAAACGGGGCGGTGTCTGAAGCTGTTCTCCGATAAAGCCGTGGAGCACCCGGTGCACGGTTTCCAGTGTAATATTTTCTACAGGCCGGGAGGAGATCACCCTGCCCAGGCAATCCTGGGTATCGGTTTCCTCGCCAAGCTTTAAGGTTGCCTCATACTCCTTGTCGCCGCCCATCAGATGCGGGATCATGCGGGTTGCTGCTCTGCCGGCGCAGAGG
The DNA here is from genome assembly GCA_041598875.1 of Desulfobulbales bacterium. Classification (GTDB taxonomy): domain Bacteria; phylum Desulfobacterota; class Desulfobulbia; order Desulfobulbales; family BM004; genus JAKITW01. The sequence goes on along the minus strand of JBFHXP010000029.1, from coordinate 16,144 downwards.
ATGAGCAATCCCGATGCAAAGGGGTCCAGGGTCCCGGCGTGTCCCACTTTTTTTATGCCAAGGGCCCGGCGGATCCGTTTGACCATGGTAAACGAAGTCGGGCCAACGGGCTTATCTATCAGAAAAACTCCTGCCTCCACGGGAAGGAGCAGGCCGGATTCGCCACCTTCCACCCGGTGCTCGCCACCGCGGTCTGCCAACGCCTCCGACTGCATCATGATTCAGGTCGTTGCCTCGCGCAACGCCTTGAGCAGATCAGCACGGACCGTTGCCAGGGAGGTTCCCTGCAGCCGGAAGCCGGCGGCATTGCTGTGCCCGCCTCCGCCAAAACGTTGAGCGATCTCCGCGACATCACTCTCTCCCTTTGCCCTGAGACTGACACCGATCCAGCCATCTTCCGACTCCTTGAGAAAGGCGGCGATCTTTACGGTATTGAGGGCCCTGGGATAATTGATGAAGTCTTCGGTGTCGTTGCGGGTCGCCCCGGTTGCGGCGAACATCTCCTGGGTAACGGTGATAATCGCGATTCTCTCCTGGTTGTGGAGTTCCAGGGTGCCGAGCACATTCTCTAGCAGCCGCAGCCGACTGGTGGTGTAGTTGTCAAACAGCTTGCGGGAGACCTCAAACGGCTGCACGCCTTTGTCCACCAGTTCTCCGGCAATTCGAAAGGTCTCGGCCGAGGTGCAGTCGTATTTGAATGATCCGGTGTCCGAGACAATCGCGGTGAAAAGGCAGAAGGCGGCGTCACGGGAGATTTTCGCCCCCATTGCCGTTGCCAGCACGTAGACCATTTCACCGGTCGAAGAGCGGGAGGGCTCAACCCAGCGAAGATCACCGAATTCACTGTGGCCGATATGGTGGTCAATGACAATGAACGGATGATTTGCCAGCAGATCGTTCATCCGGCTGCCGAGGCGGAAACAGTCGCCGCAGTCGAGAGCGATTGCCGCGTCAATTTCGTCAGCCGGCGGCAGGCGCTTTTCAAGTTTTTCACTGCCGGGCATGAAATCATAAATATGGGAAACCCGCTCTTCACTGTAATAAAAGACTTTTTTGCCAAGGGTCTCGAGGATGCTGCCCAAGGCAAGTTGAGAGCCAAGTGCATCGCCGTCGGGGAAAATATGGGTTGCCACAAGGATGTTCTGCTTGTCTTTAAGCGCATCAATGATCCGCGTCATGCTTTCATTCGGCATTGTCATCAGCGGCAACCTCCTTTAACAGCTTTTCCATGTTTTCCTGATAGACCAGGGACAGGTCATGGATGAACTCCAGGGCAGGGGTATAGCGCAGCCCCAGGTTGCGGGCAAGTTCGCTGCGGATAAAACCCTTGGCCTTGGCCAGGCCGTCCGCCGCCTTTTTCGCCTCTTCCCGGTCACCGAAAATGCTGTAGTAGACCCTGGCCATCTTGATGTCCTTGGTCATCTCGACCTTGACAATGGAAAGGTTCGCCAGGCGCGGGTCTTTGATCCGGGAAACCAGCATGATGCTGATCTCCCGGCGGATGGCATCGGCCACCTTCTGCGGGCGCTTGCCATCGCCACGGGTGGTGGCGGTAAAAAGGTCTGTTTTCGGGTTCCAGCTCATTGTCGGCGCTGTCATGTGACGTGTGAAAATACCAGGCTCCGGTTACAGAGTCGTGGCCACTTCCTCCATCACAAAGGCCTCAAGGATATCGCCTTCCTTGAGGTCGTTGAAGTTTTCAACATTGATACCGCATTCGTAGCCGGTGAGGACTTCGCGGGCATCATCCTTGAACCGCTTGAGCGAGCCGAGCTTTCCGGTGTAGACCACAACACCGTCCCGGATAACCCGGACCTGGGCGTTTCGCTCGATTTTGCCGTCAATGACATAGCTGCCGGCAACGGTGCCGATTTTGGGCACGGAAAAGGTCATCCGCACCTCCGCGGATCCGATGACCTTTTCCACAAAGGTCGGATCGAGCATGCCGGTCATGGCCTTCTTTATATCGTCCAGGGCGTGATAGATGACGTCGTAGAACCGGATATCCACCTTTTCCCGCTCGGCCAGTTCCTTGACCTTGGCGTTGGGCCGGACGTTGAAGCCGATGATGATCGCCTCGGACGCCGAGGCGAGCAGCACGTCGGACTCTGAAAGGGTGCCGGTTCCTTCGTGCAGAACCTTGACCTTTATCGCATCGGTGCTCAGATTTTCAATTGCCTTGCCAAAGGCCTCCAGGGTTCCCTGGACATCGGAGCGAAGCACAACCCGAAGTTCCTTGACATCGCCGTGCTGCATTTTTTCAAAGAGCTTATCCAGGGAAATCTTGGTGGAAGAGGCAAGTTCGGTCTCCCGGGCCTTGAGCTGCCGCGAGGCGCTGACGTTCTTGGCCATCTTGTCATCAGTGACCTCAAGGAAATCATCTCCGGCAAGGGGAACCCCGGAAAGTCCCTGAACCTCAACCGGCATGGAGGGCCCGGCCTCGGAAATGGTCTCGCCCTTGTCGTTGATCAGCGCCCTTACCTTGCCATGGTACTGGCCAACAACAAAGGGCGCGCCGGCGCGCAGGGTTCCTTCCTGAATCAGGACGGTGGCGACAGGGCCACGGCCCTTGTGGAGCTGGGCCTCAATAACCCGGCCCCGGGCTTTCCGGTTTGAATCTGCTTTTAATTCAAGTACTTCTGCCTGGAGGAGAATATTTTCCAGCAACTCCTGGATACCGACATTCTTCTTGGCCGAGGTCTCGCAAAAGATAATCGGCCCGCCCCATGCCTCGGGGATAAGGTCCAGGTCGGCAAGCTCCCGCATTACCCTGGAGGGGTCGGCATTGTCCTTGTCAATTTTATTGACCGCCACCACAATGGGCACGTTGGCGGCCTTGGCGTGGCTGATCGCCTCTTTGGTCTGATCCATGACCCCGTCATCGGCAGCCACCACCAGGACCACGATATCGGTCACCTGGGCACCTCGGGAGCGCATCTCGGTAAAGGCTTCATGGCCCGGGGTGTCGAGGAAGACAACGTCTCCGGCGCTCGAGCGAACGTAGTAGGCGCCGATATGCTGGGTGATGCCGCCGGCCTCGCCGTCTGCTACATCGGTTTTGCGGATGGCGTCAAGGATCGAGGTCTTGCCGTGATCAACATGACCCATGATCGTCACCACCGGCGGACGGGGAACAGCCTCGCCCCCGCTCTCCTGCTCTTCCATGTTGAGGATGTTTGATTCGTTGGTCTCAGCCAGTTCCACCTCATAGCCGAAATCGGCAGCCACCAGGGTGGCGGAATCGACATCAAGGGCCTGGTTGACGGTGGCCATCACCCCGAGTCCCATGAGTTTTCCGATGATCTGGTTGGCCTTGATCCCCATGCGGTGCGCTAGATCGCCTACGGATATGGTCTCGTAGATCTTGATTCTCCGCTTGATCGCCTTGGTCTCGGAGACCGGTTCGTCATGGGATTTCTTTTTGGACCGCCGGGCCTTGCCCATCAGGAAATCGCTGTCATCATCCTCAAAGTTGCGACCCTTGCGTTTTCCCATGATCCCCTTGCGCCCCTTGGGGCCGGGTTCCTGCCTGATCTGGACCAGTCGCTTGCCTTTCTTTTTGCCGCGGGCCTCTGAGACCGGGGCTAACTCTGTTATATCCTCTTCCATCGACCCGTTGACCTGGATACCGGCAGGGCCTTTGGCGCGCACCCTGGCAGGCTTTGGTTGCCGGATGTGTCGCGGTTCCTCAACCGGCAGCTGGATGGCTGCTCGTTTGATAACCTTGGCCAACCCTTTGCGCGACTTATCCGGGACAATCCTTTTTATCTCCGGCGCCATCTCCTCTTCATCTTCCTCTGCAGGCGGAGCCAGATGGGACGCGGGCTCGGGTGACTCTTCGACCTCAGGCGCTTTCTCCTCGGTCTCTGTTGCAGGTTTTTCTTCTGGGGGAGTTGTCGGCTCAGCCGGCGCGGCGATGGTTTCAGGCTCCTCAATCACCGGCTCAGGCTCGGTCTCAGTGGCTTCTGCCGGGGGGGCTGCCACTTCTTCGGTAATCAGGGCGGTTTCCCGGGCCATGGTTTCTTCCGGTGTCTGATCATCCCCGGCCGCAGCCTCGTGTTGCTCAACCGGCGCCTTTTCAACCGCGGTATCTTCGATGACAGGGGTGACATCCTCCCCGCTTTCGTCCTGCGGCTCTTCCTCCGGGGGAGTTTCCGCCAGGGGGCGGATCACGGTTTCGGCACGGCGACGGATCACGGTTCTGCCGCCGGTTACCTTGATCCTTTTTTCAACCACCTCGGTTTCGGTGACGCCGAGAACCTTTTTGCGGATCTCTTCTGCCTCGTCATCGGATACAGTCGAACTGTGGCTTTTAATGTCATACCCTAGATCGATAAGCTTATCCGCCAAAGTCTTGCTCGCCATTCCCGCTTCTTTGGCCAACTCATAAACCCTGATCTTGCTCATACATCACTCCCAGTTTTCACGCCGCAGCTCCGCTTTATTTCCATGCGAAATGCTCTGGCCTGTCTTCTTCTATCCTTAAAGAACCGTTGTCTGCACTTTTCGTTGTCACAGCAGTAAGCACCGCGACCGGATGCCTTTTGCCCGTGATCAATGACCACATTGCCCTCTTTTGCAACATAGCGTATGAGAGCGTCCTTGCGCAGTTTCCGCCCACATCCAAGACAGGTCCGGATGGGGCTGTCTGTCAGTGTTGCCGATGGATTCCGCCTGGTCCTGGTCATCGCGTAACCGGGTGGATCAATGCGCCGGGAGCGTGATCATGCTACCGGATCACCCTCTTTTTCTTCTTCGTTTTCCGCAGCAGGAGCGGAGTCCGCATCGGCCCCGTTATCTTCCTTTTCATCTTTCTGCGCCACCTTATTTTTCATGGCTTCGGGTGCGGCCGCGAGAATTGCCGCAGCCTGCTCACTTTCAATCCCAACCTGCTCCGCCAACTCCTCTTTGGTCAGGTCGAGCAGATCCTTGATGGTGGAGATCCCATGGTCGTAAAGGTCTTCGGCCATGCCCTCATTAAGCCCATCAACGGTAAGCAGCGCCTGAAAACCTTCCTCCGCCAGCTTGGCGTAGCGCTGTTCGCTTTTTACATCGATCCGCCAGCCCATCAGCTTAGACGCGAGTCGTACGTTCTGTCCCTGTCTGCCGATTGCCAGTGAAAGCTGGTCATCCGGTACCACAACCACCAGGGTTTTCTTGTCCTCGTCCACCAGGACCATGGAAACCTGGGCCGGCGCCATGGCGTTTGAGACGTATTTGGCAGGGTCGGGATTCCAGGGAACGATATCGATACGTTCGCCCTGCAATTCCTGAACCACGTTCTGGACGCGTGAACCCTTCATGCCAACACAGGCGCCCACGGGATCCACATCACTCTCACTGGAAGAGACGGCGATTTTTGCCCTGAAACCAGGCTCCCGGGCAACGCCGAGTATCTTGACAATGCCTTCGGCGATTTCCGGGACTTCCATTTCAAAGAGTTTGATCAGGAAATTGTTGTCGGTCCGGCTCAAGACCAGCTGATGGTCCCTCGGGTTCTGGCGAACATCAAGAAGATAGGCGCGGATCCTGTCACCCTGGCGATAGGAGCGCTTGGGAATCTGTTCGGAGTGCGGAAGTACGGCATCGGTCCGGCCCAGGTTGACAATCATGTTTCCCTTTTCGAAACGCTGGACTATGCCGTTGACCACCTCGCCCTTTCGGTCCCTGTACATCTCGTAAATAACGTCCTGCTCGGCATCCTTCATCTTCTGGATGATCACCTGTTTGGCGGACTGGGCGGCGATCCGGCCGAGGTCGGCAATATTTTCCATTTTGGTGCCGAGTTCGTCGTTCAGCTTCACGTCAGGGTCCAGGGTGAGCGCCTCGTCAAGGGATACCTCCCTCTGCTCATCGACAACCTCGTTGACCACGGTCCGGAACTGGAAGACCTCCACCTCGCCGAATTCGCCGTTGAAACGGACATCCAGGTCGCGACGGCTTCCATATTTTTTCCGGGCGGCGGAACGTACTGCCTCTTCCACGGCCGCAACGAGCAGGTCGCGGCTGATTCCCTTGTCCCTGCTGATCTGATCGATAATTCTTTTTAGATCCGATATCATCGTCTTCTACTCCGCATATCTTGACATACCGAAAGGGGCCTGCATCAGTTTCGCTGTGCTAAACGCAGGTCCGTCTGTATTCAGGTGACTCCTCCGCCAAAACGGTTGAGGGTCTTTAAAATTCAATTTCAAGCCGGGCCTTGGTTATCCGGTCCAGGGGAATCCTGATGGATTCCTTCTCCACAATCAGCTCCACAACGCCCTTGTCCATCGAGCCGATCCGGCCGACGAAAACATGGTGCCCATCCACCGGCTCGGCGACCTTGATTTTGGCAAGCCGGCCAGCAAACCGAGTAAAATCAGCCTCGTTCCTCAGGGGCCGGTCTATTCCGGGGGACGAAACCTCCAGGTGGTAGGGATGAGTTATGACCTCCTCGATCTCCAGGAGATTCCCTGCCTCGCGGCTGACCTCGGTGCAGTGGTCGAGGCTGATTCCGGTTTCAGAGTCAATGATCAGTCTGAGAACCCATCCGTGGCCTTCCTGGCGGAACTGGATCTCAAAAAGTTCCACGCCGCACTCTTCAAGTATCGGCTGGACCAGGAGCGTAACCCGGTCGATTATCGATTTCTGCCCGGAGGTTTCCACAGCACGTCGCAAATAAAAAAAAGCGGGCAGCGGCCCACTTTTCATAGAGTTTGCACAGGCGACCAGGTCGTCTGCACCCAGATTCCAATCAGGGGGCGAAAGCGGAGGGGGGAAGCGGTTCCCTCTGTCTCGCCGCGGTCAGCTCACCTGAACTGACTCATTTAAAGAAGTTCCGTGCATCATGGTTCGGCGGAATACCCGCGTTCCCCGGAATTATGGAGCGGGCAACGGGGCTCGAACCCGCGACCCCAAGCTTGGGAAGCTTGTGCTCTACCAGCTGAGCTACACCCGCCCGCAGGCTTCTTTAAAAAAGGACACTATACTGTAATTTCTTCGCTTGTCAAGAGAGATCCGCTTTTCTGCGTCACCGCGCCGGGGGAGAAACTGGGGCAGCGGGTATACAGGCGCCGGTAAACTTTTCTCGCGGTACAGCCGATAAGAATATCAAGGAAAAAGACGCGAAACAGGTGAGTCAGGGAGGTTGCCATGACCCCGCAGGAAGCAATCCGGATATTGATGTTGAGCCCTCTTTATTTTGAACTCAAGCTACGGGAACGGCTCTGTCTGATCAAGGAATTCTGTGAAATTCACACCGCCCCCGCCTGATCCGGCTTAGTGCGCGGTGAGGCGGTTCGAGTATTCCATATACCCATACTATATATACTATATAGACCATTGTGATCTTTTTTTGAACCTGTCTGTTCCCGGATTGATAAGGCGCGTCCGTCCGGGCAAAACGCTGTCCGGACGGACGCAAGGGTATACTCATCCGAGGCCGTTGCAGGATATCAGTCAAGAAGCCTTTTCTGGCCCTCGATCTTCTGGATCCAGGCAATCTCCTGGGTCACTTCAAGAACCCCCATATAGTCACCGGCGTCATTATACACCGGGAAATACCGGATCAGGATCTTGTCGTCACGGAAGTTGATCCAGAATTCGGCCTTGTCCATGGTCCTGTTCCTGAAGCCATCGACGATTTTCCGTACCGTGTCGACGCTGTGTTCCGGGTGGCATTTTTCCACCTTGCGGCCGATGACCGAGCGGGTGCGGGGGAATATCTTTTTTTTGTCGAGCCGGTTGAAATAGCTCACCGTATTCTCCGCATCGACAAAGGTCAGTTCAAAGGGCAGGGATTCCATGATCGCGTCGAGCTGTTCATAGGACAGGCCCTCGATAAGTTTGCTTTTTGACTCGCGTCCCTTTTCCACCTCAACGACCATCTGCTGAAACTTGGCAACCGCATCCGGGCCATAGGTTTCGGTGTTGATGGTGGTGAAACGGGCAAGCAGGTCCTCGTTGTCCCCCTCCTGGAGGACCTGGCGGGCCATGGGGTAGAGGATGTCGTTTTCCTTCCATATATGTTCGGCCCTGATTTTGAGATACTCAAGCCCCTTGTCGCGAAAACCGGACCTGGTTTCAGCGGGCGCCCCGGCCAGAGAAGAGAGCTGGCCGGACATGCTCACCAGCAGGCTGCGCTCCGCCTCGTGCTCCATCAGCATCACCCCGATCGGCCCTCCGGCCGAGGGAATTCCCCTCTTCTGCATCAGGGGAAAGAGGTGATCCTCCTCTTTGCGGTTGTGGATTTTATCGCCGAACTCGTAAAGAAAATCGATTGCCCGCTGCATCTTGAGCGGATTTTTCACCGCCTGGTCAATATTCTCAAGACTCTCCTTGAGCACCGCCATGCACCGTTCAATCATCTCGTGTTCGGCAATGAGAAAATCATCCCACCGTGTGTGCTGTTCCATTATCGTTCCTCCTGGTTTAAAATGTGTTTCCGGTGATGAAGAGTTTTTGTGGTGTCGTGCTGTTTGCTGGCCACATTGTCGCACAGTACGCCATGCACGTCCTTGACCTATATCAACGGCCGGAGAAAAACTAGCGCAGGATATTTTGTTTGATATCTGGTATGTTTCTCCTTGAATTTTGTGAAAAAGTCAAGGGATTCGCTTTTGGCGAACAGGCGGGGCGGGTCGATCCGTTTGTCTCTCTTCAGCAAATTCCAAGGGGTGTCCGCTGGGAAAGGTTTTTTCCGGACAGGGACACAGGGACCGTTATCAGATGAAAACTAAGGAGTATCCGTGAAGCAAGCACCGCACCCCTGGTTTTTTCTTTGCGGGTATGTAGTTCTCCTGCCGATGATTCTGCTGCCGGTCGGCGGCTGCGCCTCTTTGGCCGGCCGTTCCCTGGTTCATCCGGTCATTGTTTCCCTGGAACAACAGGAGGACCTGGATCTCATTTCCGACGGCGCCCCGGCGCTGCTGCTCATGCTTGACGGCCTGATCGCCGCCTCGCCCCGGGACCGGACTCTTCTGGCCGCCGGCGCCAGAGGACATGGCCTTTACAGTTCCATCCTGCTGGCCGACGAAGATCCGGAGCGGGCAAGGGCTGTGGCCGTCAAGGCACGGAATTACGGCCAGGCCCTTCTCCGGCGGCTCCTCGATCTGGAGCAGATGCCGTTTCCCCCCCCGGATATCCTTGCCGGAAAGCTGGCTCGAATCAAGGCCGAGGACGCACCTCTTCTGTTCTGGGCCGGGTTCGGCTGGGGGAGCTGGATTCAGGCCGAGAGCGGCAGTCCGGCCGCCGTGGCTGATCTCGGGTATTTGGAGGAGATCATGCTTCGGGTGGTGGCCCTTGATGAGCGGTATTACCATGGCGCTGCCCATGTTTTTCTCGGATTGCTCTACGGAAGCAGGCCCGCGATGTTCGGCGGCAAACCCCAGGCCAGTCGTGCCCATTTTGAAAGGGCCCTGGAGATCGGCGGCCGGAGGTTTCTGCCGGCCCAGGTCTATTACGCCGATACCTATGCCCGGTTCCAGTTTGACCGGGAACTTTTTGCAGCGCTGCTCAACGAGGTGGTGGAGGCGCGGGACATGGAGGGCGAACTGGCTGCAAGCTGCCGGCTGGCCAAGCGCCAGGCGGAGAAACTTCTTCTGCAGGTTGATGACATATTCTAAGGGGGCTGGCGATGAGAACTCACTTCCATATTGTGTGTGCCTGTCTGGTGGCGTTTTTTCTGCTGTCGGCGCCGGGATTTTCTCAGGGAGCCTCCCAGCCCAGGTATCTTTTCAAGATCGCATCCCTGGCCCCGGCTAACAGTATCTGGGCCAAGCGGTTTACCGAGTTTGCCGAAGCGGTTACCCGGAAGACGGGCGGTGAAGTGGGGTTCAAGATCTATGCCGGCGGGGTGATGGGCGATGAACGGGCCATGTACCGCAAGATGCGGGCCGGCCAGATCCAGGGCGGCGGGTTTACCATGACCGGCATCGGTGAGGTGGTCCCCGATTTCCGGGTCATGTCCGTGCCCTTTCTCTTCCATTCCTACCAGGAGGTCGATCAGGTCACCGCCCATATCTGGCCGCAGCTCAAAGAGGCCTTTGCCGCCCAGGGGCTAGAGCTCATTGCCCCTACCGAGGTGGGCTTTGTCTATACCCTGTCAACAGAGCCGATTGACTCGGTCGAGGCCCTGCGAAGGAGCAGGAGCTGGGCGCCGGACGGCGACCCGATCAGTCTTGAATTTTTAAAGGCCGCAAAGGTGAGCTCGGTTCCCCTGCTTATCCCGGATGTGCTCCCCTCCCTGGAGTCGGGGATGGTCAATGCGGTTTATAATTCCTTTTACGGCTCCATAATTCTCCAGTGGCATTACAAGATCAAATATATCACCGATATCCCCTTTGCCTATGCCTATGGGGCCTTTGTTCTGGACAGGAAAAAATTCTCCGCCCTGCCGCCGGAATTTGTCCGGATAATCGAAGGGGAGGCCCGGGAGGTTTTTGGCAAACTTCTTGCCGATACCCGGCAGAGCAATGCCGAGGCCCTTGCGGTGCTCAAGGAGAAGGGCGTCATTCAGGTTACCCCTGGGCCGCAGGCGGTGGGCGAGCTCTATCAGATCAGGGAGAAAACCATTGATGCCACGGCCGGAACCGCCTTTTCCGCCGGGATCTACCGGGCCGTGGTTGACAGCCTGGAGCAGTTCCACAAGGAAAACCCGGGGTGCCTGCCAGGGGAACAGGAAAAGCAGGGGCCGGAAAAATGAGCTGGATCGGGTCGATCTGGAGGGGGATCAGAACATGGGCGGTTCGCCTGGAGGAGTTTTTCCTCTGCCTGCTGCTGGCGGTGATGATTCTTCTTTCCTGCACCCAGATCGTGATGCGGGTCTTTTTTTCCAGCGGTCTGCCCTGGGCCGAGCCCCTGCTCCGGCACATGGTGCTCTGGGCCGGACTTCTCGGCGCCGCGGTGGCAACCCGGCAGAACAAACATATTGTTATTGATATCGCCTCCCATCTTCTCCCTGGGTTTCTTCATCCCTGGCTGGCCTTGATTGTTAACCTTTTTGCCGCGACCGTGACCTCCCTTCTCGCCTATGCGGCGGTGATCTTTGTTGTCAACGAGGCGGCGTACAGCCAGGGAAGCGCTATTCCCGGGATTCCATTCTGGACTCTGGGCCTGATTTTCCCCTTCTGCTTTACGATTATGGCCTATCGTTTCATTGTTCTTGCCATTGCCACCACCCGGCAGGCGCTGACCGGCAAGGAGCCCGCCTGACGCCATGGGTATCTTGAAGATCTTTCCCCTGATCCTTGCCCTGCTCGGTTGTCCGTTGTTCGTGGTTATCGCCGCCCTGGCGCTGGTCGCCTATTCAGGAGTGGATATCGACTGGTCGGTAATTTTCATCGAGATGTCGCGGCTGGCGGAAACGCCCATGCTCATCTCCCTGCCCCTTTTTATCTTTGCCGGTGTCCTGCTTGCCGAGAGCAACGTTGCCACCCGCCTGGTCACTCTTTCCAGGGTTCTCTTTGGCTGGCTTCCCGGCGGGCTGGCGGTAATTTCGCTTCTTATCTGTGCGGTTTTTACCGCCTTTACCGGGGCCTCGGGGGTGACCATCTTTGCGGTGGGCGGCCTGCTTTTTCCCGCGCTTCTAAAGGACCGCTATTCCGAGCGCTTCTCCCTGGGGCTTCTTACCTCGTCGGGCAGCCTGGGTCTTCTTTTCCCGCCGAGTTTGCCGCTTATTCTCTACGGGGTGATTTCCGGGGCGCGGATCGAACACCTGTTTTTAGCCGGTATTCTGCCCGGAATGGTGATGCTTGCGTTGCTCGGCGGATACTGTGTCCGCCAGGGAGGCGGTTCCGTAATGCGGGGCAGAAAAAGGGCGGAGATTCTCCCGGGAGGAACGGAGAGCGCCGGACCGCTTGCCGCCCTTAAGGCCGCGGCCTGGGAACTGCCCCTGCCGCCGATCATTCTCGGCGGCATTTACGGCGGTTATTTCGTTGCCAGCGAGGCCGCGGCCATCACCGCCCTCTATGTTCTGGTGGTCGAGGTCTTTATCTATAAGGATGTACCGCTCCCCAGGGTGCCGGCGGTGATGGTCCGGAGCATGGTCCTGTTCGGCGGGATACTCGTGATTCTCGGGATCTCCCTGGCCGCCACCAATTTTCTCGTTGATCAGGAGGTCCCGGACAGGCTTTTTTCCTGGCTGCAGCAGTATATCACCAGTAAATATACCTTCCTGCTGGTGCTCAATATCTTTCTGCTCCTGGTCGGGTCAATGCTCGATATCTTTTCCGCCCTGGTTCTGGTGGTTCCGATCATCATTCCCATTGCCCAGGCCTACGGCATAGATCTGGTTCATCTCGGGATTATTTTTCTCACCAACCTCCAGATCGGATACTGCACCCCGCCGGTGGGTCTTAACCTCTTTCTGGCCAGTTACCGCTTCGAGCGGCCGGTGACCACCCTCTACCGGGCCACCCTGCCCTTTCTCGGTATTCTGCTGGTCTGTCTGGCGATCATTTCCTACGTGCCCCTGTTAAGCCTTTTTCTTGTCGAGTTGTGGGGGGGAGGATAGATGGAGCACTCGTCGCGGACCATGGCCCGGGTCAAGTTTTTTTCCCTGCTGGCAGTGGTTGTTGTCATAGGCCTTCTCCATTTTTTCACCCCGGGCCATCAGGCCTTTTTTCATGATACCTATCGCCGGTTGAGTTATTTCCCGATTGTCCTCGGTTCGATCTGGTTCGGGGTCCGGGGCGGGCTTTTTCTGGCGGTGATGTCCTCGATTTTCTTTATCCCCCACCTGCTGCTCTATATCGGGGCCGCGCCTGATACCTATCTGAGCGAGCTGACCGAGATTCTTCTCTATCTTGCCGCAGGCACGGTGACCGGGCTGATTGTCAACAGAGAGGCCCGCCTGCGGGAAAGGTACCGGCGGCTGTCGGAAAAACTCAAGGCGTCCTACCGGCGACTCCATCGCGAGACCGGCCTTCTCCTTGAAGCCGAGGAACAGCTTTCCGCCAGCCAGAAATTATCCGCCCTGGGACAGCTTTCCGCATCGCTCGCCCATGAGATAAAAAACCCCTTGAGTTCGATCAAGGGCACGGCGGAGATTCTTCTTGATGATTTTCCCGAGGGCCATCCCAAGCGGGAATTCGCCCAGATTCTGGTCAAGGAGGTTCACCGGCTGAACGCCACGGTGGATGAAGTGCTCCAGTTTTCCCGGGGGCGTTCCCTCGGCCCGGCAGAGGAAAAGGAACCCCTGGCCCGCTGCCTTGAGCAGGTGGCCCGCCTGGTCGGCGGTCATCTCCGTAAAAAAGCGGCCCGCATGACCATTGATGATCCTGGGATCGGCGCCACTTTCGGGGTGGAAAGCGGCAAGATGTCCCAGGTGTTTCTCAATCTCATCTTAAACGCCATTGATGCGGTTCCCAAGAAGGGCGGGCTGATAAGGATCGTGCTCACCGATCTGGAGGGCGAAGGTATCCGGGTGGCGGTCATTGACAACGGCCCGGGAGTATCTCCGGAGATTCGTGATCGGATTTTTATTCCCTTTGTGACCGGCAAGGAGGATGGGATCGGGCTGGGGCTTTCGATCAGCCGCAAGATTGTCGAGAGTTACGGCGGGCGGCTTGAACTGGAGGAGAATGCGGGTAACGGCGCCTGTTTTGTGGTCTACCTGCCCTGCGGGACACCAGATCTTGAATCTCTCGTAAAAAGTCATGGGATGGCTAAGTAAAAATTTTGATATACAAGGCGTAGTGATTTTTCAGGTGCGAGGCCATACATGTAGAGGTCGTGCCTGAAAAATTGCTACAACGCGGTAGATCGGACTTTTTACGGCGCCATTTTTCTTGAATCTCTAAACTTTTGGACCTCTTGGATATTATGGAAGAACGGATTCTGCTGGTTGATGACGACGAGTCCCTGCGACGGGTCACTGAATACAATCTGACCAACGCCGGTTTTACCGTGGTGACAGCGGAAAGCGGGGCCGCGGGGCTCCGGCTTTTTTCTTCCGGTGCCCCCCATATTGTGGTCACCGATGTCAAATTGGGCGACATGGACGGCCTTGACCTCTTGGCTGCAATCAAAAAAAAATCACCTGATACACCGGTCGTTGTGATAACCGCCTTTGGGTCCATTGAAATGGCGGTCAAGGCCATGCACCAGGGCGCCTTTACCTTTATTACCAAGCCATTTGACCGTGACACCCTTATTCTTTCCTGCCGCAAGGCCCTGGAGATGCACTCCCTGCGCCTGCAGAACCGGCAACTTGTGGATGAGGTCAACCGGCTCACCGGCGAGAGCAGTTCCGAGACCGCCAATCCGGTCATGGCCGCGGTGCTGGAAACCGCGAAAAGGGTGGCGGACAGCGAGGCCACGGTACTGATCACCGGCGAATCGGGAACTGGCAAGGAAGTCCTGGCCAGGTTCATCCACCGCCACAGTCCGCGCAAGGGCGGGCCGCTGGTCGCGGTCAACTGCGCCGCTATTCCCGACACCCTTATTGAAAGCGAGCTCTTCGGCCATGTCAAGGGGGCCTTTACCGGCGCGATTGTCAACCGCAAGGGAAGATTTCAGAGCGCGGCCAGGGGCACCCTTTTTCTTGATGAAATAGGTGAGCTGAAGATGGAGATGCAGGCCAAGCTGCTCCGGGTTCTTCAGGAGCGGGAGGTGGAGCCGGTGGGGGCGGACCGGCCGGAAAAGGTCGATGTCAGGATCGTTGCCGCCACCAACAGGAACCTCGAACAGGCGGTGGCTGATGGTCAGTTCCGTGAGGATCTCTATTACCGTTTAGGTGTCATTCCCCTCCATCTGCCGCCCCTGCGGGAACGGCTGGAAGATCTGCCGGGGCTGGTCGGTCATTTCCTGAAAAAACTGGGCGCGCCGGCCGATGTCCGCTTCAGCGCGGAAACCATGGACCGGATGATGCGCTACGAGTGGCCGGGCAATATCCGCGAGTTGCAGAACGTGGTTGAACGGTGCCTGATCCTCCGCCGGGGTAATGAGATCGGGGTGGAGTTTCTCAATCTGCCCCGCCGGGAAGAACAGGGATCCTTTGTCCTGCCTGATTTCCCGGCCGACGGTGTTTCCCTGGAAGAGGTGGAAAAGGAGCTGATCAGAAAGGCGCTGGCTGCAAGCAACAATAACCGTTCCGAAGCAGCCCGTCTTTTACGGATTCCCCGCCACGTCCTTCTCTATCGCCTGGAGAAGTTCAAGCTCCTTTCGTAGCCCGGCAAAAGGCGACTCCAGGCACCGGGGTGTGTTTCCCTGATTCCTCATCCCCAGTGTAGAATATTCTCCAGTCCAGTGGGGAATATTCTACATTTCCTGGTGCCAGTCCCTGGCTTCTTCCCAGTGTTGAATTAATAAAATATAATAAAAATGAACCGTTATCTCCGGTTACCCGGTTGCTTGGCAAAGTGGCATGTCACTTGCTAATTATCATGATGAGATACCGAATACCACAGTGACGACTGTTTATTTACCGTGTGTTAACTCGAGAGAAGAGGAATCAATGAAAACAATGAAAAAAAATATGGTTGCCGCGCTGCTTCTGGCAATCGTGCTGATGATTGGGGCAGGCGCATCCGCTGCGGACAAGGCCCAGCGGAGCCTCTTCCGGGTGGGCAATCTGACCTGTGTTTCCTGTCTCAATTCAATCCAGGCCGAACTGGAGGGAATTGCCGGCGTGCTGGGAATGGATGCGTTGCTTGATCAGGGCATTGTCGCGGTGGATCACGACCCGCAGCTCGACCCGGAACAGATTGCCGTAGCGGTAAGCGCCCTGGGGTACCCTGCTTCTTTGATCGGAATCCAGGAGATTGAGTATTCCCAGGTCGCCTCCTTCCGCCGGGGTGGTTCCGGTGGGTGCGGTGGCTCTGGCGGCGGTGGCTGTGGCGGCCCCGGGGCATCCTCCGCTGGCAACGGTCTTGTTGCCTGGCAGCCGATGTCCAAGGGGGTTCCGGTTGCCTGGACCATCATGGCCGTGGACAATCTCACCTGCGTTTCCTGCCTCAACTCCATCGAGGAGGGGTTGCGGGGCCTGCCGGGAACCATTGGCATGAAAGGTGACCTGAGCTCCGGACGGGTCGCCGTGCTTCATCTGCCAGGTCTTTCCGGGCAGGAGGTGGCGGCAACCGTTGCCGCTCTTGGCTATCCGGCCCAGGTCGCCGATTCCGCCGCCGCGGTTACCGGGACTGAAATTATTCCCTCGGTCCGTGGG
>JBFHXP010000028.1:0-24938 GCA_041598875.1 Desulfobulbales bacterium | reverse complement strand
GTTTCTGAAGGGCCTTTGCTCCGACATCCCGAAATACCTCTCACCCTTTCGGATCCGTATCGTGAATAATACAGGTGGTTTTTTGAGGCCCCCTGTACTTTCTGCCGGCAGTAAGTGCACGGCAGACAGTTTGAACAGCGTCCCCTGAGGGATGCCAAGGAGTATGTTATGAAGGCGGAAAAATTCAGGCAGGGAAGGGAAGAGGTTGAAAGAATAATCGGGAGCATCTACAAGGATATCAAGGCCGGGTCCCTGAGTGAGCCGAGCAAGAGGATCGAGCAGGCGCAGCAGATAGTGTTCGGCCTGGCCGAGGGGGCAAACGGTGAGATCCAGAACCGGTCTGTTGACAATATGAACCTGAAGATCAAGAGCGTTGAAGAGCGGATTGAAAAAATTCCGGTAAAGAAGGCAGCAAAAAAAAGAATTAAGAAAACATAGTTGAGTAGCGAGGGGCAAAGGCACAGAGGCGCACAGTTTTTAAAGGATTTTTTGTTGCGATGAGTGTATCACTCTGTGCTCTGTAACTCTGTGCCTCACGCTTTCGATTTTCAGTTGATAGTCGTTGCGTCTCAGACGCAATCGGGGAATCAGACCACCGGTCAATTAATCAAGATGGCCTTCACGATGACATCAAGGGCACAGCTACCCGAAACATACGGTAATCCTGGTTGGTGAAGCCCTTGATTGATCTGCGTAACCTGGCCCGCAGTCAGGTGGTTTCTTTTGTTGTTGATCGCGGACTGCCCGCCTCCCGCGGTGACCAGCTTTTTGCTGAGCTCTACCGTCCCGGGCAGCATGACATTACCCGGATGAGCGCCATCAAAAAGGACATTCGGGACATGCTGTCCAGTCATGCCCGTATCAATCGTCTGACCCCGGAGATAATCGAGCAGTCTGATGACGGCACCAGGAAGTACGGGTTCCGGCTTGACGACGGCGCCCTGATCGAGAGCGTCTTGATTCCCGAGGGGCACCGCCACACCCTCTGTCTCTCCTCCCAGGTCGGCTGTCCCATGGGCTGTGCCTTCTGTCTTACCGCGACCATGGGGTTTGCCAGGAATCTTCTGCCCTCGGAGATCGTCAATCAAGTCCTGGCGGTGATGGAGGATATGATCAGTTCCGGCATCAAGCGGGACACCCCCAGGGAATTGATAAATAATCTGGTATTCATGGGCATGGGCGAGCCTCTTGCCAACTATGAAAACCTGGTGGTTGCCCTGCGGATCCTGATGGATGAGAAGGGGCTGGAATTCACCGAACGCCGGGTCACGGTTTCCACCTGCGGTATCGTTCCCCGGATCAGGGATCTTGGACGGGATCTCAAGGTCAACCTGGCCATCTCCCTTCATGCGGCCGACGACAGTACCAGGAGCCGGCTCATGCCCGTCAACAGAACCCACGGGGTAGATGCCCTGCTCGCTGCCTGCCGCGACTTTCCCCTAAAGAAAAACAGAGTTATACTGATTGAGTATATACTGCTTAAGGGGATTAATGACTCTCCTGCTGCTGCCGAATTGCTGGCAAAAAAATTGAAAGATATCCCCTGCCGGATTAATCTGCTTCCCTGCAATCCGGTGCCAGCGCTTCCCTTTGAGTGTCCTGATGAAAAAAGTATCGCCAGGTTTCAGGATATACTGCGCAATGCCGGGTATCGGACCCTGATCAGAAACAGTCGTGGCGCCGATATCTCAGCGGCCTGCGGTCAGCTGGCCTCAAAGGTCCGGGACAGGGATAGATGCGGAGGGCTGCAGGAAATGGATGCACGGTGAAGGATGTCGCTGTGCTCGTTTTTTTAAAAAGGAATCCAATGGGATCGAAAAAGAAATTTTATGCGGTCGCCTCCGGGTACAGACCCGGAATTTATGATAACTGGCCGGAGGCCCAGGCCCAGGTAAAGGGATTTGCCGGCGCGGTATACAAGGGCTTTCCAACCCGGGCCGAGGCCGAGGCCTGGATAAGCAAGCCGAGCTACAGTCCCGGGGCCGGCAGAAACACTCGGGGCGGAAGCTCCGTGAAATCCGAGGCCGGTGGCAGCGATGAGCCCAGGCCCGGAGGGATCACCATCTATACCGACGGCGGCGCCCGCAATAATCCAGGGCCTGGCGGATACGGCATTGTTCAGATCCATGAGGGGAAACAGAGCGAACTGTCCGGTGGGTTCCGGTTGACCACCAACAACCGGATGGAATTAATGGGCTGCATTGTCGCCCTGCGGGAGTTGAAGCATACGGACCTCCCGATAAACCTCTATTCTGATTCCAGCTATGTGGTGAACGGGATTTCCAAGGGCTGGGCCAGGGGATGGCGCAAGCGGGGCTGGGTCAAGTCGAACAACGAACCTGCCTTGAATTCCGATCTGTGGGCGGAACTCCTTGATCTGGTCGAAGGACTTGATATCACCTTTCATTGGGTGCGGGGACATAGCGGCAATCCCTACAATGAGCGGTGCGATCAACTGGCCGTGGCCATGTCCGGCCGCGCCGGGTTGCCTGTTGATACGGGATATAAGGGGTGATTCGATGAATCCGGAGGATATGAAGTGCGGTCTGCTCCTGGTTGATGACGACCCTTGTATTACCGCACCCATGGCCGAGCGGATGGCGATCAGGGGATTCCGGGTGGTTGTGGCTGGCAGTGGGGCAGAGGCCCTTGGGCTGCTTGAGAAAAATTCCGATATGGATGTGGTTGTCCTTGATATCAGGATGCCGGGCATGGATGGCATTGAAACCCTGCACGAAATAAAAAAGAACTATCCGTTGCTGGGAGTGATCATCCTGACCGGACATGCCTCTGTCCGGACCTCGGTTGAGGCCATAAAGAGCGGGGCCCTTGAGTATCTGGAAAAGCCTTATGACATTGAGCAGTTGGTCGCAATACTGACGGCGGCCCTGGCGCGGAAGAGAGAGTTTGAGGAACGAATATACGATGCCCGGATCAAGCCGTACTGCTCGGATCGGGAACGGCAAGGGGCGATCAGCGAGTTGCTGGAAGAGGCTGCCGGCCGACACGCTCCGGGAGATGGTTCAGGCAATGTGTGAATTTTGCAGCAAACATGGAGACGGCAAGGTCTGGTTCAAGAATGCGGCAAACTATGCCAAAGACCTGACCGCTGATCTCAACCGACGTCGGTATATCAAGGACTTTTTTACAAACACCATAGAACAAGGGATCGTCACCATCGGCCGCCTCGAAACCATTTACCGGAAAAAGAAAACCCTGCCGGATCGGGTGGTTCGTCAGATGGTTGCCAGGGCGGGCGAGGAGCATTTCGGTCAGGTGGTGACCATTGAGGATATCCGGGAAATTGTCGGCCGGGCGGCAACCGTGGTCAGGATGCCCTGCGCTTGTCGCTGGGCGGCTCTCAAGAAAGAGGCCCGCTGCTGCTATAGTGTCAGCTACACCCCGGAAACCTGGTACCAGGATCTTGACATGAGTTATTTTGGCTCTGCTCCGGACATGGGACTTGAGTCCCTCACCCCTGAGGAGGCAATAGCCCAGATGGAGGCCCTGGAAAAAGATGGGGCCGTGCATACGATCTGGACCATGGTGACCCCCTTTATCGGCGCTATCTGCAACTGTCAGCCTGGGGACTGTCTTGGCCTCCGCACCCTTGCCATTGACGTTGAGACCATGTACCGCGGCGAACAGATGGCGCTTGTCGATCCCTCGCTTTGCTCTGGCTGCGGATCGTGCCTGGAGGCCTGCCACTTCGGCGCCATCAAGGGTAGCGGGTCCGGGGAAGAATGGCAGGCGATGATCGATTCTGGGAAATGTTTTGGCTGCGGCCTGTGCCGCAACATCTGCCCGGAAGATGCCCTCTGCATGGTGATCCGGGGCTGACTGTCTGATAGATTGGCAAACCCTTGCCGTCTTCAACGAGAGGCAAGAATTGTTCCCGCGCATTCCAACTCCGATCATGACGTGATCGCAAACCAGGTTTGTGCCGTGTCTGAGCCTCTTTCTTTTAATTGCTCCAGGGCATATAAAACAATTTTGCGGCATATAGTTTGGCGATTTTTCCCCTGTTTGGGTATACTGTGAGAGGTGATCAGATCCCGCAACCCTTTTCGGGCCGGGCTACGACGATTCCTGCAGGAGGAATTGCTTTTGAAGGGAAATCCCCTGCGGGAAAGGTTGTGCTCTGATCTCCTCCATGGAGTTTCACCGTGGGATTCTCGTTTTGTTGAACATCAATTTCAGGAGGCAGGTCGTGACGAAGAAAATTTGGACACAAGGGATGCTCGTATTGGGATTTGTTTTCACTATGGCTTTTACTGCCGGCGCCGCCGAGGTCGACCTCTGGGGGTCCACCACCTGCCAGAAACGATTTCTCGAGCCCGGCGCTGAGGCCTTGAAGAAGGCCACCGGCGTATCCATTAAAGTTTTCGGGGTTGGCACCGGCAAGGGCATGTTGGCGCTGTTTGAGGGAAAGACCAAAGTGGCTATTTCCTCCAATACCCTTGAAGAAAGCATCCAAAGTGCGCAGAAGGTGCTTGTCGCCGACGGCAAGCCGGAAATTACCGTCCCTGAAGGGTTGCAGTTTCACATGATTACCGAAGACGTCATCGTGCCCATCGTTAACGTGGCAAATCCAGTTAACGAGTTGACCTGGGCTCAGTTGGCATCCCTTAATTCCGGGGCTGTGACCAACTGGAAAGATGTCGGCGGTTCCGACATGCCGGTGCAGGTGATTACCAGTCATGCAGGGAGCTCCACCAAGGCCGTGTTTCAGTCGATGGTAATGAAAAAAGCCGAATATGCGGCAAATGCCATTGAGGTCAAAAGCACCCGTCTGGAAATCAATGAAGTGTCAGCAAATCCCGGCGGCATCGGGGCGGTGAGCGAAGGCTTCTTTCACCTCAATCCTGGCAATGCAAAGATTGTCAAGACCGCTGAGATCAAAAGGCCGCTGGCATTGATTACAATAGGTGATCCGACCCCTGAAGTTCAGAAGATCATAGATTTCTTCCGGTCGGATGAGGGCAAGAAACAGATCGTCGATTAGTGCCGGCAGGAGTCGGCCGGGCTGAGGCAGGGCGACTCAGGAAAAGTTTACTGAGAGTAGGATTGAGAATATGTCATTGAAGTTTACCCTGCAGAAAAAATTGATCCTCGGGTTTTCGCTTGTCGCGGCCATATGTGCCGTGGTTGGCCTGGTCGGCTGGTATGGGCTCCATCAGTTGAAGGGCAATGTCCGGCAGATTGGCACGCAAGATGTACCGGCACTGCGGGAAATTCTCGCGCTCAAGGGGGCGCTTTCCGCGATCAGGGCATCGGAGCAGACTTTGCTTAATCCGGCCCTGGCCATTGACAAGCGAACCCGTGAATATTCTCATCTGGAAGGGGTTCTGCTCCGTGCCGACAAGTCCATTGAAGTGTACCAGAAATTGCGCCATTCGGAACAGGTGAGAACAGGGTTTGCGGAGTTCCTGAAGGCGTGGCAGCTGTTGCGGGCCGATGTTGATCTCTTTGTGCAGTTGTCTCTTAAGATAGATGCCCTGCAGATTGAAAACCCCCAGAAGCTTGATGCCCAGCTCGAGGGCTATTTTGGTAGTTACAAGGGATGGGCCGCCGAATCGGTAAAGTCGGTGTTGGAGCAGACCCCCTTTGAGGGAAATCTTGACCCCCAGAGCGCCCCGTTTATTCAGTGGCTGGATGGGCTTCAGGTTGCAAACCCTCAGGTCCATGAGGCAGTCAATTACCTTCGGCTCCAGATCAAGGACGTTTATCGGGCTGTTGGCTCGATCTCTGATTTTCTGGAAATAAAAGAATATGATCTGGCCAAAGATGTCTACATGGCCGAAGTGTTGCCCAGTATTGAGAGTATCCAGCAATATGTCGCCAATGTAAAGGCCCCGATCAACGAGGCGCTGGCACATTTCGACGAACTGGTGCGGCATAATCAGGGGGTAACCTTCGGGATTCTGGCGGCTGCCGAAAACTCCCTGGATGATATTGTCCGCATGACCGAGGCGACGGTGGTGGAGAGTGTAGAAAAAGGTGATGGCATGGCTCGGGCAATGACACTGCTGGTTCTTGCCACTCTTCTGGGCGGCGTTTTCAGTGCGGTTTTTCTGGGTACTGTTATCTCCCGGGGCATTTCAAACCCAATGGTGCAAACCGTGGAAATGCTCAATGCCCTGGAGAGCGGTCATCTCGGCAAACGTCTTCAGCTGGTCCGTGATGATGAAATCGGGGAAATGGCTCGGACCATGGACAGGTTTGCCGACAGTCTGCAGAATGAAATTGTCGCTGCATTGCAGAAGCTTGCCGCCGGCGACATTACTTTCACCATCTCGCCTCGCGATGAGCAGGACGTGGTTCGTGGCGCGCTCAAGACATTGGGTGAAGATCTCAATGAAATACTTGGCCAGGTGAAGAAGGTTGGGGAACAGATTGACTCGGGGAGCGCGCAGGTATCTGATTCCAGCCATTCTCTTTCGCAGGGGGCGCTTCAGTCCGCCAGTTCGCTGCAACAGATTACCAGTTCGCTGAGCGAGATGGCTTCCCAGACCAAACTCAACGCCGACAATGCCAATCTGGCCAGCAAGTTGGCAATGGAGGTGCATCGGGCCGCGGAGGACGGTAATGCGCACATGGTGGGCATGGTTTCGGCAATGGGAGAAATCAATGCTTCGAGCCAGAGTATATCGAAAATAATCAAGACCATTGATGAAATCGCCTTCCAGACAAATCTCCTTGCATTAAATGCCGCGGTCGAGGCGGCACGGGCCGGCCAGCATGGCAAAGGCTTTGCCGTGGTCGCGGAAGAGGTGCGCAACCTTGCCACTCGAAGTGCCAAGGCGGCCCAGGAGTCGGCGGACCTGATCGAGGGGTCGGTAATGAAAGTTACGGCCGGTTTGGATACTGCCAAGAATAATGCAGAGGCCCTTGATGGAATCGTTAAGGGAGTCAGCAGGGTTAACGACCTTGTGGCTGAAATTGCAGTGGCGTCAAATGAGCAGGCGATGGGTATTGCCATGGTAAATGACGGGCTTGTTCTCATCGACCAGTCAATCCAGCAGAGCACCGCGAACGCTGAAGAGAGCGCTGCTTCCGCCGCGGTCCTTTCAAACCAGGCCAGTTATTTGCATCAGATGTTACAGCGTTTCATCTTGAAAAAGGATTCCGGGTTAATCGGCCGGGATGCCCCCCGATACATTGAGTTCGATAAGCCTGATCACCTCTCTTAGTTTAGTGTCCGTCCGGAAAGTCTGTTTTTTCCGGATGGCTACACGTGGCTGTTTTCAATCCGGAAACAGACAATTTTGAAAAAGATCAAGGAGATCAAAGAAGTATGCGCAGGCGTACTGGCGTACGGCGAGCACATACTTCTGCGGATCGACACCGAGATTTTTTAAAAGTGGCGTTTCCGGATGAAAACTAGTTTATATGAAGCCCATCGCGTCATGGCGGTGGGCCTGGAAAGGTACATCCGATCCGGCGGCGGAAAATGGTTTTTCTGAGACCGGGGAATATCGAACAGAAAATGTCGAAGTACACACCGTGAAAGTTCAAGGAAGAAGGGGGTTCGTTTTTCGCGCCGGCTGTTCATTGTGTCGCCCGGTGAGCGGGAGTAATCTTTGTCGGAGAAGATTCAAGAATGAGCCTCCATTGACAGAAGGAGTTCATGGTATTAAATTAGTGGAGTCGTAACGACAGGATCGGATTGATCTGCTGACTGCGATTCCGGTGGACGCCGGGGATTGCGGTTTTTTTTGTGTTTTTGAGTCTGCAAGATGGAAAGAAGAGTCGATCCGGAAAATCACTGTTACCGGATGAAAGCCAAGGAGTAAGTGAGAAATGCCTATTTACGAGTATGAGTGTGAATCCTGCAACACGGTATCCGAAGTGGTCCAGCGGATATCCGAAAAACCTCTTGCCGAGTGCCCTCACTGTAGCGGAGCGGTGCGAAAGATTGTTTCCCGGAGTGCTTTTCATCTCAAAGGAGGCGGTTGGTACAATGACGGGTATAACGCCCCTTCCAGCGGATGCGCCAGCAAACCGGCCAGTACCTCCGACAGCGTAAAAACCGCAGACAGTCCCTGTGCATCTGGCGGGTGTCCCAATGCTGCCGGTTGCCCGGCCTCTGCCTCCTGATCCTGTCAGGGTCCCCTTTTTTTGCTGCGTAGATCGAAACGATCAGGGGACAATCGCCATGGCGTCCCCGTAGCTGAAGAAACGGTAGTTGCGGGCGATTGCCTCGCTGTAACCCGCAAAGAGTTTTTCGCGTCCGGTCATCGCGGAGACAAGGAAGAGCAGAGAAGAACAGGGCAGGTGAAAATTGGTGATCAGGTTATCAATGACCTTGAACCGGTAGCCGGGATAGATGTAGAGCCCGCACCAGCCTGAGACCTCCCTGATCAACCCGTTGTCCGTGGCCGCAAACTCCAGGGTGCGGGCGGTGGTCGTGCCCACCGCCCATATCCTGCCCCCCACCTCCCGGCACTCCTTCACCCTGGCAACGGTCTCTGCCGTGACCTCCACATACTCCTCATGGATGCGGTGTTCCCGGATATCGGCCACCCGAACCGGAGCAAAGGTGCCATAGCCGACATGGAGGGTTATTGTTGCCAGCCTGACCCCTTTTTTCCTTATTGCCGCAAGGAGGGTTTCGGAGAAGTGGAGTCCAGCCGTGGGCGCGGCCACCGCGCCGGTGGAGGCCGCAAAAATAGTCTGGTAGCGCTCGCGGTCGCCGGGATCGTCTTCCCTGTCCCGGGAAATATATGGGGGCAGGGGGATTCTGCCGTTTTTATCGAGTATTTCTTCTAACACACCTTCATAATTGAGGTGTATCCGCGCCTTTCCGTTCTCAAGATATTCTGCCACGGTTCCCGTCAGGTTGGCGTCAAAAAGGAGCCTGGAGCCAGGCCTGGGTCTTTTTGAGCACTTGATCAGGCATTCGGCCACCGCCTCTTTTTCAGCAGGGGTGCTTGCGTGTAAAGGGGTGCCAAGATGCCTGGGAAACTCGAGGAGAAAGAGTTCCACCTTGCCGCCGGTTTCCTTGCGTCCCTGCAACCGTGCGGGAAAGACCCGGGTGTTGTTGACCACCAGCAGGTCTCCGGCATTCAGGTAGTGGATGATTTCCTGAAAGCGACGATGCTCGATTTCTCCGCAATCACGGTGGAGAACAAGCAGGCGGGAGATATCCCGTGCCGGGGCCGGCGTCTGCGCGATCAGTTCCTGGGGCAGGTCATAGAAGTATGAGGTAATATCAAAATCGCTGTTCATCGGTTGTGCCCTGTCCCTGTTTTAACACCTTCCTCTATCCGTGAGCGTTACGCATGCCCGGTCGGGACGATACACCCGATCAGCACATGAATTCAAGAAAATTTCTCATGGCAGAGGGGCGGAGCGGTCGATATTTCGATTGCCGTGCCAGGTGAAATGCCCTATTTTGGAAGGCCTGAGGGTGGTGTATACGGGCAATGTGGCCAGTGATGAGGATAGACGATGTATCTGGTAGTGGCGGCAACAGAGATGGAACTTGCGCCGGTGCGTGAGAAATTCGGGGCCCAGCGCAAAGATGTGCGCTGCCTTGTCTCCGGAGTCGGCCCGGTCGAGGCAGCGCTCCATGTCGCCCGCTGCCTGGCCACCCACAGCGGACAGATCACCGGTGTTATTCACTGCGGGGTGGCCGGCGCCTATCTTGAGACCGGACTTGGCCTTCTTGATACCGTTCTGGCCCGCGATGAGGTGCTTGCCGAATTAGGCATCTGCACCGGGAGTGGTATCGAGGATTTTGTTGGCAACTCCCTTGTTGTCAACCGTGTTGTTTCCCTTGAGAGTAAGCTGTTCACCCGGGTGTGCGGGGTTCTGGCCGCAGAAAAGATATCTGCTTCCACCGGAAGGATGCTCACCGTGAGCTGTGTCAGCGGCACTGCAGCAAGGGGCAACTATCTTCGTGATCGCTATCAGGCAATTGGCGAATGCATGGAAGGGGCAGCCGTGGCCCGGGTCTGCGCGGAGTTCGGGGTGGACTGTGCCGAGATCCGCACGGTCAGCAATATGGTTGAAGATCGTGATGTCAGCCGCTGGCGCCTGGCCGAGGCCTGCGCCATAAACGGACGGATCATCAACAGGATACTTGATGGCCTGATTGACGTCCCTGCGGTGGAAAGGGGGGGCAGGTGATGTCCGATCCCCGTCTGACCATCGGCTACTCGCCATGCCCCAATGATACCCATATCTTCTGCGCTCTCTCTCACGGCCTGATCGCAACCCCGGGATGGCAGCCCTCCCCGCCGGTGCTAGAAGATGTCGAAACCCTCAACCTCTGG
Source organism: Desulfobulbales bacterium (assembly GCA_041598875.1). GTDB lineage: Bacteria > Desulfobacterota > Desulfobulbia > Desulfobulbales > BM004 > JAKITW01. The sequence continues at coordinate 14,658 of JBFHXP010000028.1, read as the reverse complement.
GCGCTCCAGGGCCGACTCGACATCACCAAGCTTTCTTTTAACGCCCTGGGCCACGTGCTTGACGAGTATCTCCTTCTCCGGTCCGGCGCGGCCCTTGGCCGTGGATGCGGGCCGCTTCTGGTGGCCGGCAGGGGCATCGATCCTGATCAACTGGATCGGATATCGGTGGCTGTTCCCGGAAAATACACCACTGCCGCGCTCCTGCTCAGGATGTATGCGCCGCACTGCGTCAATCCGGTGATCATGCGCTTTGAGGAGATCATGCCGGCCATTGTTTCCGGCCGGGTCGATGCCGGGGTTATCATCCACGAGAGCCGGTTCACCTATCAGCGCCATAACCTCTCTCTGGTGCAGGATCTCGGGGCCTGGTGGGAGGAGGTCTCCGGTCTGCCGATTCCCCTCGGCGGGATCGCTGTCCGCCGTTCCCTGGGGCAGGATCTGGTCGGCGCGATAGAAGCAGCGGTGCGCGAAAGCGTTCTGTACGCCAGGAGCCATCCCCATGACTGCATGGCCTATGTCCGGGCCCATGCCCAGGAGATGGAAGAGGATGTTGTCTGTAGTCATATTGGCCTCTATGTCACCGGGTTTTCCGAGGATCTCGGGGCGGAAGGCATTGCCGCAGTGGAATTCTTTCTTGAAAAAGGACGAGAGGTCGGGGCGTTGCCATGGTCGCGTCACTCTCTTTTCTCCCGGAAATCCTGAGAGGGATTCTTTTTCAGGATTGACCGTCTCCTGGTTGTGGCATTTTACCGTAATCAGTAGTTGACAAGTTCTAAAATCGTACTATATATTCGTGTTTCTTTTGTTTAATGGTAAGATGGCCGGGATGACCCTGCCTGGCTGAAAAGGCAGATGATTTTCTGTTTCAGATCAGAGAATCTTAATGTGTCCCGCACATTGGTCGGGACAACAGCAGATGAAAGGATGAACGTATGAAAGTGACAGGTGCACAGGCGATAATCAAGTGCCTCGAGGAGCAGGGCGTTGAAGTGATTTTCGGCTTTCCCGGCGGCGCGGTGATCGATCTCTACGATGAATTGATGCGATCGAATATCAATCATGTACTGGTCCGCCACGAGCAGGCGGCAATCCATGCTGCCGATGCATATGGGCGGGTCAGGGGCGAGGTGGGCGTGGCCCTGGTTACCTCCGGGCCCGGTGCCACCAACACGGTGACCGGTATCGCCTCGGCGTACATGGATTCAATTCCCCTTGTTGTTTTTACCGGACAGGTTCCCACCATGCTGATCGGCAACGATGCCTTTCAGGAGGTGGATATCGTCGGCATTACCCGGCCGTGCACCAAGCATAATTACCTGGTCAAGAACCCGGCTGATCTTATTCCCACCATCCGTGAGGCCTTCCACATCGCCAAGACCGGAAGGCCCGGACCGGTGCTCATAGACCTGCCCAAAGACGTGGTGGCCGCCAAGGTTGAGTATACCGATCCGACCCCGATCAGGATGCAGACCTACCGGCCGACCTATGAACCGCATCCCGGCCAGATCGAGAAGGCCTGCAACTCGATTTTCAAGGCAAAAAAACCGGTAATATACGCCGGGGGCGGAGTGATCGCCTCAAATGCCAACGAGGAGTTGACCGAGCTGGCGCGGAAACTGAACATTCCCGTAACCATGACCCTCATGGGCCTTGGCGGTTTTCCGGGAACAGACGGCCTTTCCCTGGGCATGCTCGGCATGCATGGGACATATTACGCCAACATGGCGGTTGCCAATTGCGATCTTCTTATTGCCGTGGGCGCCCGGTTTGATGACCGGGTCACAGGCCGCGTTGATGCCTTTGCGCCCCATGCCAAGATTATCCATATTGACATTGATCCCTCGTCGATCAGCAAGAACGTTGGGGTTGACATCCCGATCGTTGCCGACTGCCGTCACGCCCTTACCGCCATCAACCGCTGGCTGGATCGTCAGGAAAAGGCGGAGATAACGGCAGAGGCCGAGAAGCATGAACCCTGGCTTTCCCAGATCAGGGAGTGGAAGATGAAGCACCCCCTGGGGTATGTCGATGAGGGCGAAATTATCAAGCCCCAGTACGTGATTCAGAAGCTTGACGAGATGACCGGAGGTGATGCGATCATTACCACCGAGGTCGGCCAGAATCAGATGTGGGCTGCCCAGTTCTATCATTTTAACAAACCCCGGGCCTTTATGACCTCGGGCGGGCTCGGGGTAATGGGCTACGGTTTCCCCGCAGCAATCGGGGCGCAGATGGCAGCCCCCGGCCGGACAGTTATCGATGTGGCTGGCGACGGATCCATCCAGATGAATATCCAGGAGTTGGCAACGGCCCGCAACTATAAATGCCCGGTCAAGATCGCCATTCTCAACAACGGCTATCTGGGCATGGTTCGCCAGTGGCAGGAGTTGTTCTATGAAAAGCGGTACTCCCAGACCGTTATGGAGGGAACGCCGGATTTCGTGGCCCTGGCCCGGGCGTATGGTGCCGTGGGGCTGCGAGCCACCAAGAAGAGCGAGGTGGAGGCGGTAATCAGGGAGGCCCTGGCAACTGACAATGTGGTAATGATGGATTTTGTCATTTCTCCGGAAGAGGGCGTCTATCCAATGGTTCCCGCTGGAAAGGCCACTACCGAGATGCTGCTGGTTTAAAGTCGACCGTAACCGTAAATTGAGGATGATTGCCAAATGAAACATACGATTTCCGTCTTATTACAAAATAAACCCGGAGTCCTGTCCCGGGTCACCGGACTGTTCAGCGGCCGTGGATTTAACATTGAAAGCCTGTGCGTGGCAGAAACACTGGAGCCCTCGGTTTCATGTCTGACCCTTGTTACCTCCGGCGATGACAGTATCATTGAACAGATCACCAAACAGCTCCATAAGCTGATAGATGTTATCAAGGTGGTTGATATCAGTGAAACCGAGTTTGTCGAGCGCGAGATGATGATAATCCGGGTCAAGGCCGAGGCCGGAACCCGGGCCGAGGTGCTGCGGGTGATTGATATCTTCCGGGGCAAGGTCGTTGATGTCAGCCCTAAAAGTTATGCAGTTGAAATTACCGGCAATTCGAACAAGATTCAGGCGGTGCTCGACATTTTGAAGCCCATCGGAATCCAGGAGATTATCCGGACTGGAACCATTGCCATGTCGCGGGCGAAAAAGAACTGAAAGAACACGGTTCCGGTAAGCACTCCCGCCGCGGCAAAGAGACGAATCTCTTTGCCGCGGCGATGATTTTACAGAGCAGCACGGGCGGTTGGTCCGTTGTCCTGCACAGTTCCCCTTCAACGAGAATGACGCTGGAAAGAGACCGGGCGCCGGCTGTGAGGGGTACTGGTTTTCCTGCCTGGGAAGAATAACAGCCATGATAGAACCGAAGATCCCTGTTGCCCGCGAAGGCGTTCCTTTTATTGCATTTGCCGCCCTGTTCACCGTGGTAGCAGCCCTGCTCGGTCAAGCCATTCTCTCGATGAGTGGGCTGGTCCTGACTGCCTTTGTTCTTTACTTCTTTCGTGATCCCGAACGGGTGGCCCCTGATGCCGAGGATGCAGTTGTCGCCCCGGCTGACGGCAAGATTATTGTGATCGAGAAGGTCTTTGACGAAAGGTTTGTCAAGGAGCATGTCTGCAAGATCAGTATCTTCATGAATGTGTTCAATGTTCATGTCAACCGGACGCCTGCGGCAGGAGAGGTGAAGGAGATCCGCTATACCCCTGGGAGTTTTCTTGCCGCAAATACCGAACAGGGCGCCCTTGGAAACGAGAATTGCGGCATGATCATTACTACGCCGACCAATGGCAATCTCGCCGTGGTTCAGGTCGCCGGGCTTGTTGCCAGACGGATCGTCTGCTGGGCGGAAAAGGGTGATCTCCTGAAGCGGGGACAGAGGTTCGGGTTGATCCGGTTCGGCTCCAGAGTAGACATCTATCTGCCGCAGCATGTGCAGTTGGAGGTCTCACTCGGCCAGAAGGTGCGTGCCGGGGAGACGATTCTCGGGTATTTTGTCTGAAACGTGTACATGCGGCGCGTCCTGCTACCCCGGATTCTTAAAAAGCAGCACCCCCACAGGAGTGATGTGTTATGTCCGACAAGATTTTTATATTTGATACCACCCTGCGCGACGGGGAACAGTCTCCCGGCGCAAGCATGAACCTGCAGGAGAAGTTCCGCCTGGCCCAGCAACTGGTCAAGCTGAACGTCGATGTGATCGAGGCAGGGTTTCCCATTGCCTCGGTTGGCGATTTCGAGTGCGTGAAAAATATTGCCGATAATGTCCGTGATGCCCAGATAGCAGGTCTTGCCCGCGCCAATGTCAAGGATATTGATACTGCCTGGAATGCCTTGAAAAACGGTGCGAATCCCCGGATACACACCTTTCTCGCCACCTCGGATATCCATCTCAAGCACAAGCTCAAGATGAGCCGGGATCAGGTGCTTGAAAAGGCGGTGGCTGCGGTGAAGCATGCCTCCCGTTATACCTCCAATGTCGAGTTCTCGGCCGAGGACGCCTCGAGAAGCGATCTCGATTTTGTCTGCAAGGTCTTTGCCGCAGTGATCAAGGCCGGGGCCGCGGTTCTCAATTTTCCCGACACCACCGGCTACGCGCTCCCCGATGAGTTCGGCAGTCAGATCCGGTATCTCATGGAAAACACTCCGGGCATTGAGAATGTCGTGCTGAGCGTGCATTGCCACAATGATCTGGGACTTGCGGTCGCCAATTCCCTTGCCGCGGTTAATAATGGCGCACGCCAGGTTGAGTGCACCATTAACGGCCTGGGCGAACGGGCCGGCAATACCGCCATGGAGGAGCTGGTCATGGCGGTCCGTACCCGGGCCGACCGGATGACGGTGCACACCGATATCGTTACCGAGCACATTCATGCCAGCAGCCGTCTGGTAACCACCATTACCGGCATCCCGGTGCAGCCCAACAAGGCGATTGTCGGCGGCAACGCCTTTGCCCACGAGTCCGGAATTCATCAGGATGGCATTCTCAAGGAGCGTACCACCTACGAGATAATGAACCCCGCCGATATCGGCCTGACCAAGGGAAATCTGGTGCTGGGAAAACATTCCGGCAGGCACGCGATCAGCGATCGGGTCAAGACCCTGGGATATTCTCTCAATGAAGAGGAGCTTGATCGTCTCTTTACCCGTTTCAAGCAGGTTGCAGATCTGAAAAAAGAGATGTTTGACGAGGATCTCGAGGCGATCATCATGGATGAGATCCTCCGGATTCCCGAGACATACAAGCTGATCTCCCTGGGTGTGATGAGCGGCAGCAAGACCCTGCCCACCGCCGCGGTGAAGATGATCGTCAACGGCGAGGAGGTCAAGGGTTCGTCCCTGGGAATCGGGCCCATTGACGCAACCTTCCGGTCCATTGCCGCCTTGACTGCCACCAGCAGCAAGCTTCTCTATTTCGCGGTCAGTTCCATCACCGGCGGAACCGATGCCCAGGGCGAGGTGATGGTGCGGATTGAGGATAACGGCAAGGTCGTTGTCGGCCAGGGATCTGATCCTGATATCATCACGGCCGCGGCCAAGGCCTACCTCAACGGGCTCAACCGCCTGGTATTTCTGCAGGAGGAAATCGGCAGGGTTAAGGAGTAGAGTGTCCAGTCATGGCCGCATGGTTGTCAGATCCGGCTGGAAGATGTCTTGAAAAAGTGAGTGGTGAAAAAATATAAATTGAAGGAATAAAATCAATGAGCACGAAAACCAGATTCAACGTAGCAGTTGCCGGTGCCACCGGTGCGGTGGGTGGCGCCATGCTTGATGTCCTTGACCGGCTGGACTTCCCGGTCGATGAATTACGTCTTCTTGCCTCGGAGCGGTCGGTGGGCAAGAAACTTCTTTTCCGGGGTAAAGAGACAGTGGTCCAGCAGCTCACCACCGATTCCTTTGCCGGCATTGATATCGCCCTTTTTTCCGCCGGCGCCTCGCGCTCCCTGGAGTTTGCCCCGGCAGCGGCCGCGGCCGGCGCCGTGGTAGTCGATAATTCCAGCGCATACCGGATGGATCCGGAGATTCCCCTGGTCGTGCCCGAGGTCAACCCCGGGGCAATCGCCGAGTACAGGAAACGGGGGATCATCGCCAATCCGAACTGTTCAACCATCCAGATGCTGGTGGCCCTGAAACCCATCTATGACAAGGTCGGGATCAGGCGTATCGTTGTCTCCACCTATCAGGCGGTTTCCGGGACCGGCACCAAGGCGATTGAAGAGCTTGACGCCCAGGTCAGGGCGTATGCCGCTGATAAACCGATGACCCGGTCGGTATACCCACATCAGATCGCCTTCAACTGTCTGCCGCAGATCGACTCCTTCCTGGATAACGGCTACACCAAGGAAGAGATGAAAATGGTCAATGAGACCCGCAAGATCTTTGGTGATAAGGAAATCGGGGTAACTGCGACCACGGTCCGGGTTCCGGTTTTTTACGGCCATTCCGAGTCGGTGAATATCGAGACCCGGGAAAAGATTACCGCGGCCGAGGTCAAGGCGCTGCTCTCGTCCGCGCCCGGAGTCAAACTGGTGGATGAGCCGACCCTGTCGCAGTACCCCCTGGCCATTGACTGCGCCGGGAAATTCGAGACCCTGGTCGGTCGAATCCGCGAGGATGAATCGATAGAAAAGGGGATCAACCTCTGGGTGGTCTCTGATAATATCCTCAAGGGCGCGGCCCTGAATGCGGTCCAGATTGCGCAGATTTTGATCCGTGATTATCTGTAAGAGGCAGGTTGCCAGGGTTTGCGGATTATAAGCGGAACAGCCCGGGGGCGGCGTCTGCAACCGCCGGCCCGGACCAAGGGACGACCGGTGATCAGGCCGACCTCGGACCGGGCCCGCGAGGCGTTGTTCAACATCATCGGCAGCGAGGTGGTCGGGGCAATGGTGCTTGATCTCTATGCCGGAACCGGTGCCCTGGGCATCGAGTCTCTCAGTCGCGGGGCCAGGGCTGCCCTCTTTGTCGATCGTGATCAGGAGGCGCTCTCCCTTATTGCCTCCAATCTCGAGATGTGCGGCTTTTCTGAAAAATCGCGGATTATGCGCCGCGATCTGAGGAAAGGCCTTTCTTTTTTGCGGGACTTGGGTGGCCCAGAGCGTTTTTCACTGATTTTTGTTGATCCTCCCTATGGTACCGGGGCTGGCGGCCGGGCCGTGGAGGCGTTGGCTGCCCTGCCGCACCATATTGCCCCGGGCGGCCTGATCGTGGTGGAAGACGCCGTTGGAGAGGAACTGCCCGAAATGGCGGCCGGGTTGGCGCTTGTCGATTGCCGTCGTTATGGAGATACGGGGTTCTGGCTCTATCGGCCGGAAAAGTTCCCGGAAGTAGGTGCGGATCAAGATCAATCCAAAACTGGGTAAAGCATATGAGCGGTACAGAGAGAATCGCTGTTTATTCGGGAACATTTGATCCCATCACCATGGGGCATCTCGATATTATCAACAGGGCTCTGGAGATATTTGACAAGGTTGTTATCGGGGTAGCCATCCATCCCGGAAAGCAGCCGCTTTTCTCCCTGGAGGAGCGGTTGCAGATGATCCGGGATTGCTTTCCGAACAACGGGGGCAGGGTGGAGGCCGAAGGTGTGCAAGGCCTTTTGGTCGATTATGCCCACAAGCGAGGGGCGGCTGCCATTGTCCGCGGTCTGCGGGCGGTTTCGGATTTTGACTATGAGTTTCAGCTGGCGCTTATGAATCGCCGGCTGGAGCGGGAAGTGGAAACCGTTTTTCTGATGACCGGATTTCGCTGGATCTATATCAGTTCGAGTATTATCAAGGATGCGGCCCGGCACGGGGGCAATGTCTCCGGACTTGTCCCTGACCATGTCCGGGACAGGTTGCGCGGCAAGTTCGGGATAAACGGGACGTGAGAAGCGATTCGGGAGAGGCCGAGATGTAACGGGCCCTGGCTGCTAAAGATCTGAAGATCGAATAGCGAACCGCGGGGTGCCGAATCTTCCTGAGCGACACCAACCGAAAGCGAACCAGAGGGGCGCTGGTGGGGCATGATTCTTTCATCGCTGAATAAGCAAATAAAATCAGTAAATTGTACCGTTCGAGACCGTTTCCCCAGCGTGCTATGAACTTGACTGTACAGGGGAAATTGATTATATATACAATGTTATGCGAGAGTGGCGGAATTGGTAGACGCACTGGACTTAGGATCCAGCGGCAGAAATGCCTTGGGAGTTCAAGTCTCCCCTCTCGCACCAGGCGAAACCGAGCGGCGCTGGCCTGTCCCGCACCGTTTTAAGTTAACTGACCATGAAGGGAAAAATCGATGAATATCACAGTTGAAGAGGTAACCCCGTTAACCAGGCGCATGCGGATAGTTCTTCCCGTGGAAGAGGTGTCCAGAGAGCTTGATGATGCGTATCGCAAACTCAAGTCCGAGGTATCGTTAAAGGGCTTTCGCCGCGGCAAGGCGCCCCGGACGATTCTTGAGCAGGCCTATGGCGATCGGGTTCGCGCCGAGGTCGGCGAAAAACTGGTTCAGGCATCCTATTTTGATGCGGTGGAACAGGAGAAAATAGATGCGGTTGTCCACCCGGAAATCAAGAAACATGAGTTCCCCTCGGATGGGACCTTTGTGTATGAGGCTGAAGTTGATGTTCGGCCCGTTTTCGAGCTTGGCCAGTACAAGGGGCTTGAGATAGAAAGAACCGATGTTACCGTTTCAGATGCGGATGTTGATGCAGAGTTGGAACGGATGCGCAAGGAAATGGCCCCTCTCCAGAGTGTTGAAGACCGCGGGGTGTGTGACCAGGATGTGGTTACCATAGATTTCCAGGGCTATCAGGACGGTGCGCCCATTCCCCAGGTGCATGGAGAGTCTGCGGTCCTGGATGTCGGGTCGGGCCGCAATGGCGAGGAGTTTGAAGGAAACCTGGTTGGGATGGCCAAAGGCGAAGAGAAACGCTTTGAGGTCACCTTTGACGCCCAGGCGCCCAATCCCGTGCTGGCCGGTAAAACCGTTGAGTTCAGGGTTACGGTCAATGAAATCAAGCAACGGATCCTGGCCGCCCTTGACGATGAGTTTGCCAGGGACGTGAGTCAGGAGTTCTCCTCGCTTGACGATCTGAAAAAGAAAATCCGCGAACAGATCGAAGAGTCCCGGGTCAAGGCCCAGGAGGGTGACCTGACCGACAAGATCATGTTCAAACTTCTGGAAAACAATACCTTTGAGGTGCCGTCGCGTCTTGTTCGCTACGAGATTGAAGAGTATATCCAGCAGACGGAAAGCCATCTCCAGAAGGGCGGGTTGTCCATGGAGGCCGCTGGAATCAACAGGGACGAGCTGGGTGAGCGGTACCGGGAGGCAGCCGAGCGTCGGGTCCGCGGAGATTTTATCCTAAAGAAAATTGCGGAAACAGAGGATATAAAGGTTGACGAGAAGGATATCACTGCCGGATTCGAGCGGATCGCCAACCAGTACAATATGAAGGTGGAGCAGGTAAAGGAATACTTCAAAAAGCGTGATGACCTCCTCCCGTTCATGAACGAAATTCTCAATGAAAAAATCCTCAAATTCCTCTTGGCTGAATCGAACTATGTGGTGGTTCCCGAAGCCCAAGAGGTTAAGTCCGCCGGTGAAAACGCCACATCAGGAGAAGATGCATGAGCCTGGTTCCCATGGTCGTAGAGCAGAGTCCCCGGGGTGAACGCTCCTGGGACATCTATTCCCGTCTTTTAAAGGAAAGAATTATTTTTCTTGGCCGGCAGGTGGATGATGTAAGCGCCAGCCTGATTATCGCCCAGATCCTTTTTCTTGAGGCGGATGACCCGGACAAGGATATTACTTTTTATATAAACTCCCCGGGGGGCGTGGTGACCGCCGGACTTGCCATCTATGACACCATGAATTATGTCCGGTGCGATATCGCCACCCTGTGCATGGGCCAGGCCGCCAGCATGGGCGCATTGCTTCTTGCCGCCGGCACAAAAGGCAAACGGTATTCCCTGCCCAATTCCCGTATCATGATCCATCAGCCCATGGGCGGTTTTCAGGGGCAGGCAACGGATGTGGATATCCATGCCCAGGAGATTCTTCGTCTCAGGTCGGATCTGAACAGGATCCTGGCCCTGCACACCGGCCAGAATGTCCGCAAGATAAAGCGTGATACCGAGCGTGATTATTTTATGAGCGGCCAAGAGGCCGTGGAGTATGGCATCATTGACAAGGTGCTGAGTAAACGACCGTTATCCGAGGAGAATACGTAGTTATGTCCGATAAAGAAAGCGGCAACGAAAAAGATGTGGCCTGTTACTGTTCCTTTTGCGGCAAGAGCCAGGATGAGGTTGCCAAGCTCATCGCCGGCCCATCTGTCTATATCTGTGATGAGTGCATCGAGCTCTGCAATGAGATTGTCCTTGAGGCCGGGGCCAAGGAGTCAGAGGATTCGGTCAACTCCGAACTCTACCTCAAGCCGCGGGATATCAATGCCCATCTTGATGACTATGTGATCGGCCAGCCCCGGGCAAAAAGGATACTTGCGGTCGCCGTTCACAATCATTACAAGCGGATTGACGCCAAGAACCGTGGCGAGAAGGATACCGTGGAGTTGCAGAAGAGCAATATTCTTCTCATCGGCCCCACTGGCAGCGGCAAGACACTCATGGCCCAGACCCTGGCCAAGATTCTCAATGTCCCCTTTGCCATGGCCGATGCAACCACCCTGACCGAGGCCGGATATGTGGGCGAGGATGTTGAGAATATCCTGGTCAGTCTCCTTCAGGCTGCTGATTATGATGTGGAAAAAGCCAGCCGCGGGATCATTTACATCGACGAGATCGATAAAATCGCCCGGAAAAGCGACAGCCCCTCCATTACCCGTGATGTCTCCGGCGAGGGGGTGCAGCAGGCCCTGCTGAAGATTATTGAAGGGACAGTGGCCAGTGTGCCGCCAAAGGGTGGCCGTAAGCACCCGCAGCAGGAACTGGTCAAGATCGATACCACTGATATCCTTTTCATCTGCGGCGGCGCCTTTGTCGGCCTGGAAAAGGAGGTCAAGAAGCGCCAGGGCACCAAATCCATGGGGTTTGGCGCCAAGGTCGTGAGCAAGCCTCTGAAAAAACTGGGCGAACTGCTTGCCGAGCTCCATCCCGAGGATCTGCTCCGTTTCGGTCTGATCCCGGAACTGGTGGGACGTCTGCCGGTTGTCGCGACCATGGATGAACTGGATGAGAATGATCTGGTCAGGATTCTGCGGGAACCGAAAAACGCCCTTACCAAGCAGTATGAGCGGCTGTTCGAGCTGGATGGAGTCCGCCTTCGATTTACCGAGGGAGCCCTGTTGGCCATCGCCAAGGAGGCGTTGAAACGGAAGTCCGGCGCCCGCGGGTTGCGAGCGGTGATGGAGGACGCGATGCTAGACGTGATGTTCGAGTTGCCGTCGGAAACCAATGTCCAGGAGTGTGTTATCAGCGAACAGGTTATTCTGAGCGGAGATTACCCGGTCATCCTCTATGAGAATGCCAACTCCCAAAAAAGTGCTTAGGTGAACAGGACGAGTCTATGATGGATACTGAATTTACCAGCAAACATTATCCCCTGATGCCCCTTCGGGATATTGTCATTTTCCCGCACATGGTTGCCCCCCTGGTGGTCGGCCGTCAGAAGTCGATCAAGGCCCTTGAGGCGGCGATGGCGGCGAATATGGAGATTTTTCTGATTACCCAGAAAAATGCGGGTGAAGAGGACCCACGGCCGGAAAAACTGCATCGGGTAGGGTGTGTGGCCCGGGTAATGCAACTGCTTCGTCTGCCTGATGGGACAATCAAGGCCCTGGTAGAGGGGAAACGGCGCGGACGGGTGGTCTCCTTTCAGCCCAACAGCGATTATTATATGGTCGAGGTCGAAGATGTTCCGGCCGGCGAGCCTGCCGATGCCCGTCATCTTGCCTTTGCCCGGGAGCTTATTCTTTCTTTGGAGGAATACCTTAAAACCAATAAAAAGATTCCCAAGGAAGTCATCAAGTCCCTTGAGGCGATAAGCGACCCGTCCCGGATGGTCGATATGGCGGTCACCCATCTTCCCCTGAAAACCGGAGAAAAACAGAAGCTGCTCGAGACCCTTTCCGTGCTCAAACGCATGGAGATGACCCTGGATTTTCTCCGTCGCGAGATCGAGGTCGCTGATCTTGAACAGACGATCCGGATGCGGGTCAAAAAAAAGATGGAGAAGCATCAGAAGGATTATTACCTTGCCGAACAGATGCGCGCCATCCAGAAGGAGATGGGCAATGGCGATGACGGCGCGGCCGGTTTTGCCGAGCTCGAGAAGGCGATCCGCCGCAAGAAACTGCCCAGGGTGGTTCACGCCAAGGTCAAGCAGGAACTCAAGAAGCTGAAATTGATGCCCGCGGTCTCCGCAGAGGCAACGGTGGTCCGCAATTATATCGACACCATAATCAGTCTTCCCTGGTTTGAGAAAACCCGGTCCAGAATAGATATTGTCGAGGCGGAAAAAATCCTGGATGACGATCATTACGGCCTGCAGAAACCCAAGGAGAGAATCCTTGAGTATCTTGCCGTGCAGTCCCTGGTCAAAAAGATCCGCGGTCCCATTTTATGTCTGGTCGGTCCCCCTGGGGTCGGCAAGACCTCAATGTGCAAGTCCATTGCCCGCTCCATGGGACGGGAATTTGTCCGTCTTTCCCTTGGCGGGGTCCGTGACGAGGCGGAGATTCGTGGCCATCGGCGGACCTATATCGGCGCACTGCCTGGAAAAATCCTCCAGTCGATGCAGAAGGTCAAGGTCACCAATCCCCTCTTCTGTCTCGACGAGATAGACAAGATGAGCATGGATTTCCGCGGCGATCCCTCGGCCGCCCTGCTCGAGGTCCTGGATCCTGAGCAGAACTTTTCCTTTAACGATCATTATCTTGAACTGGACTATGATCTGTCCGATATCTTTTTCGTGACCACTGCCAACAGCCTCCATTCCATTCCCGGGCCTCTTCAGGACCGGATGGAGATCATCAAGCTGGACGGATATACCGAAGAGGATAAACTCCATATCGCCCAGAAATTTCTGATACCCAAACAGCTGGAAGCCAATGGTTTCGGCCCTGAAGGAATCAACTTTCTCGATAGCGGGGTTATGGAAATAATACGGCGCTATACCCGCGAGGCTGGGGTCCGGGATCTTGAGCGCAAGATTGCCGCGATCTGCCGCAAGGTTGCCCGCAAACAGCTTAAAAACGGGGAACTGGAAACCCGGACCAGGGTCTCCGCCAAGTCCATAGCCGGGTATCTGGGGATCCCCCGTTTCCGGTTCGGGCTTGCGGAGAAGAAAGACGAGATCGGCCTGTCCACCGGCCTTGCCTGGACCGAGGTGGGCGGCGAACTGCTCCAGATCGAGACGACCCTGATGCCAGGAGGCGGCAAGCTGATGATCACCGGCAAGCTGGGCGATGTGATGCAGGAGTCGGCCCAGGCAGCGCTCAGCTACGTTCGTTCCCGGGCCTTGCGCTTGGGGCTTCTTCCTGATTTTTACCAGAAACTGGATATTCATGTCCATGTGCCGGAAGGAGCGATTCCCAAGGATGGCCCCTCGGCTGGCATCACCATGGCAACCGCCATTGTTTCGGCGCTTCTCAAGCTGCCGGTGCGGCGGGATCTGGCCATGACCGGGGAGATTACCCTCAGGGGCAGGGTGCTGCCCATTGGCGGCCTGACCGAGAAGCTTCTCGCCGCCCGCCGGGGAAATATCAAGCATGTGCTCATCCCCAGGGAGAACGAACGGGATTTAAAGGAGGTTCCGCTCAAGGTACGGAACAGCCTCCAGGTCGAGCTGGTCGACCATATGGATGAGGTTCTGGAAAAGGCATTGGTGGTCAAGGAAGGCAAATCCCTTTTTACCGATGTCCCATTGAACTCCCTCTGCCCGGAGATTGCTGCCGGCAGTGATAATGTGGCCCATTAAAAAAGAGCGGCAACCGTTCTTTTTCCTTGACTAACCAGTGCGAGAATTGGTAAGTATCGCCTCACGATTTGGGCGGGTAGCTCAGCTGGGAGAGCATCGGCCTTACAAGCCGAGGGTCACAGGTTCGAGCCCTGTTCCGCCCACCAGTAATAACGTTTCAGTATTCCAGCGAAATAGTGCTGAAACGGGAGATACGCGGGGTCGTAGTTCAGTTGGTTAGAACGCCGGCCTGTCACGCCGGAGGTCGCGAGTTCGAGTCTCGTCGGCCCCGCCAGAAGTGACAAGGGGTTGCAGCTTTTAGCTGTAACCCCATTTTTTTTGGTGATTCCAGGTAATCCGGAAAACACCTTCAGCTGCAGTATCAGCGATCCCTCTCAATCCATATAATCATTTCCTCACTTTTTCGTTACGAGTATACTTCTCTGGCGAGGCTTCTCGCTGATATTCAGTTGTACTCAAATTTATATTTATAGGATTCATTTGGAAAAGGAGTTTCGATGAGCTCGGATAGTATAGATCATAAGCTGAAGATCAGAAGTCTTGCCATGGGGGATTATGAGGACATAGAAGCCATCATGCGCCAGGCATACTCCAATATGGGCGGGGCCTGGACCAGGGATGAAATTTTCCGGCTGCTTAATCTGTTTCCTGACGGTCAGATCTGTATTGAGGATATGGGGAGGGTTGTCGGAGCGACATTAACCTTGCTGGTTGACTATTCCAAGATTGAAGTTGACCATTC
>JBFHXP010000027.1:0-25860 GCA_041598875.1 Desulfobulbales bacterium | reverse complement strand
TCGCTCTGTATACTCCGCTTATCAACATCTGCATAGTATTTGGTCTTGAGAAGAAAGGGAACCCCGTCAAACTCAAAAGATTTATAACTTGCCTGATCACGACGGAGCGGGTGCTCCAGATCCATCCGCACTGGAAACCGTTTGCCAGCCTCATCGGTCAAAACAACGAGAAAGGTGTGGCCAAAGGCCGAAGACTGGTCGATCCGAATCCCCTGATGATACACCGTTCGGTTGATCTCCAAGGCATGGGTGGTTTCCTGGTTACCCGGCCCGAGAAAGGTGACCACGGAGCGCTGCTGCCTGATGTCATCGGTTTCCCAGAATTCCGGCTGCAACGAATCAAGCCGCACCGCCTGGGGCAGGAAGAAATAACCAGCAAGCAGCCCGCGCTCTTGCGCCGACCACGGCATCCCGGGGGCGAACACCTCCCCTTCGGCAAGGGATACCACCCCTCTTTTCTGGGTAAGCACGAGGAACAAGACAGCACAGATCACCACCACCAACCCCAGGTGAAAAAGGGTGCCACCCCAGTAGCCCAGGGGATTTTTAATCAAACGGTAGGTGTTTCCCTGATGGCTGAACTGTTGATACCCACCACTGCGGGCAGCGGCCAGGAGTTCGGGCGCGGCGCGTTTGACAAAACATGCATGATCAGGGAACAGACGGCCCGGAGCAGTTGTTTTGGCAAATGCTGACCGTGCCTGCTCCACTGTGGAAACAGAGAGGGAAGAGACAAAAAACGCGAGGACTACCGCAAACCAGGGGGTTGTATAGATGTGATCAAATCCAAAGAGCTCAGCCAGCCGGGCCAGGATTGGATTGGCAGCCTGCCATTGCGACAGTTCCTGGGGAGATGTACTGAAACGCTGGGGGAATATCCCGCCGATCAGGAGGGCGAGAAGAAGAAGGACAAAGAGCGAGAGTACTGTTTTTCGGGCGAGAAAAAATCGTTTCACTTGAGCCAGGAGCAAAATTTACCAGGATTCACCAGTGCCGATATTATGGCTGCCCCGGCAGGTCCGCACACTGCAGTTGGAATTGCTGCCGCCATAGCCTGTGCGGGTGTCTTTTTGGAACCGGTGCATCTCCGGGGTAAAACCGGCGCCGGCGCCGTTGGGCCAGTATCGGGCCGGCAGATTAGCGGCCGTGGTTGCGGCGTTGATCAGGCGGGAGACCTTGCCGCCATGGGGCACCCGGATATGGCAGGTGAGGCATCTGCCGTCGGTAGCGTTTTTATGGTCGCCCGTTGTATGAACATTGTTGGAATTGGCGGAATTGGTATCCGGGTGGCAGTTCTGGCAGAAGGTGTCATCCTCAGTGCCGCCATTGGTGAGATAGGCCCAGTTAGATGCCGTGCCGGTGGCGGTTCCATTATCTGCCGAGGCCCGAAAGGGCCAGTTGGTATAGGTGCCCCTGAGCATCCACTTCACCGTGGAACCATGCGGGCCAAAAGGCGCGGCAGTGCCGCTCTCATGGCAGTCGGAACAGTACATCAGGTTGGTGCCCGGGGTGGCATTCCAGGGGGCAAGGAGCTGGGCTGCAACCAGCCCTTTGGGGGCGCCATTGGTTGTGAGAACATTGGGCCCGTTACCCAAGGTATCGACTATCGGATGATAGGAAGGGTTGAGCCGATTGAACTCCAGGGCGGTATCGGTCCAGGCGCCGGCCCCGCTGGCAACCCCGTCCCAGTCATCGGTATTGGCATTGGCGCTGGAATGGCATTTAAAGCAGATCTGGTACTCCTTGGTGGCCGTGGCATAGGGCTGGACGCCTGCGGCAGCGGGCCAGCTGATCAGGTTGGCCCAGTTGGAGGGATAGGGCGAAAATTCCACCCCGCTCACCCCTTCCAGGGGGCCGGGGACATCAATCAAATTGGTGCCGACCGTATGCCGGCCAGTGGCATCGACCCGCGCCCGATGGGGGTTATGGCAGTCAGTGCACTCCACATGGGCGGTGGTGACCACCGAGGTCACTGAGGTTTCATTGGCCCGGTGACGGCCCGAATTACCGGTGACGTTAAGGGTTGTGCCGGTGCCATGGCCATAGGCCCGGGTCATTATGGTTCCTATAGTACCGTTAGGCGCGGTTACTGATCCGATACCCCCGCTGCCATGGCAACCGAAACAGAGATCCTCTTCAGCCTCAAACCCGAGATAGACATCCGGGCTGCCCGCGGTCGGGGCGGGCGTGGTCCCCTGATAGCTTGCATGCATCTCGTGGCAGTGGTAGCAGTTGCCCGTGGCATAGCCGTTGGCAACGGTCCGCGCTATGTTAGATCCATGGGCGGAGCTTGCATAGGGGCCGGAGGCGGGTGGACCTGGCGGCGCCCACGCCTTGTCGTGAAAATTGATCAGAACAAGACAGGCGGTTGCACTGCAAACAACCACCGCCCGACGGTTCTTCATAAAAAGATTATGCATAACTCCCCGTTTATGTGTAATTATCTGCCTCCACGCACAGAAACAGGCTTTTAATCAAAATCGTACCATCTTTTTTATAGAAAACTCAAGGACAAACGGGAAGCGAAGGAGAAACATGATGACCAGGCTGGACCGGTGGAATACTCTTCAATCTTTATTACTCCCCGCACCACCCTCCGGGGATGATGGCATTGACCCGTGATTGCGGCCGTCCGGCCTGACCATAAAAGAAAGATCCCCCTTTCCAGTCCCTTCCATGCTCTCTACAATCCGGACGTCTGCTATCAGCCACTGCTGATCCGTCTTTTCAAGGGTATACGCCAACTGATAAGAGACATCATTTTCATGCCGCAGCTCACCGGTGGCGATTGTGTAATAGGCGTACTCCCAATGTTCACGGGTTCGGACTTCAGCGACTTTATCCGGTAGGGATTCAACCCCATCAAATTCAATCCTTGTGAGGGACGCCAGCATCTTCACCCCTCCTTCGCCCAAGGCCGCCATGTGATGGAAGACTCTGGTTGCCTGCCTCTCAGCGGCAACACGGGTCAATTCACCCATGTTCAATCGGGCGTATCCCTCGGCAAGAAGCCGGGTGTACATCATAACCGTGCCCTTGATCTGCTTAACCTCCCGTACTGAAAGATCTTCCCCTGAATCCCCCACAGCCGGAACCGCTGTCTGTTCCGGGGCGAGAACAACCTTGTCAGGGGCGGAGTCAGTACACCCCACCAGGCTGAAACCAATAACAAAACACGCTGTACATATAATAAAATACCGTTTCATCCTCGCATCGTCCCCCGAGCCATGTCCTCCTGGTGCCACGCAAACTCAATCCGCACTGAGGTATGCCCGAAAACCTGGTGCCTGTTGGTTTTTAGCTTCACATCACAGGGATTGCATTTTCCAAAGGCAGTGCAGTCACGGAACACCTCTGCAACCTGAAAACAGGGATCCGCAAGGGTGCCGATGACCAATCTTCCCTCATACAGGTCACGGTGGCAACGATAGACTCCGCCGTCAGGCCCGACCAGAAGCTCGCTTGTCCGGCATCGCACTTTCCTTTCCACCTGCCCGCTGCAGGCCTCGGGATATGTATACGTGCCAAAGAGCCTGCCCTCATATATCCCAAGAAACTCCTTGATCCGGAAATCAATACCCAGAGCACGGCAATACTCAGCGGCTGCCAAGACGCGCTTCTCCTGGGCTGGATGGAGAATTCCCCAGATGCCGATGCTGTATCCGGCCCGCTGCATAAGCAACACCTTTTGCGCCAGGATCTCAAGATCCATGGACCCGGGATGATAGCTCACCCTGATCGATGCATAGGGAGCATTTCTCGTAAACCGCTCCGGTTTTATCCGGGACATGAACTCTTTTACGTCAAACTGGAGGTTGGTGAGAAGATCAAGAGGCAAGTCTTGCCTGAGGTGGGTGACAATATAATAAAAATCAGGGTGCATGGTGGGCTCGCCTCCCTGCAGGGTCACCGGCAGGTCATCCCGGCCCTCAAGCCGGTTCAGGAGCGCAACCCATTGCCGGCCGGTCAGCGGACTTCTATCGCCACACAATGCACCGAACCGGTTAATACAGTACGGGCAGTCGAGGGTACAGGCCAGAGTCAAAAACACGCCAATATAGTTATATGTGTCTGGAACAGGGATGGGATTCACGAAAAAAGCCCTTATATAAAATTGACATGCGCGGGCGGATGGTGGAGTGCCCAGAGATACTCATTTATGGCATGGGTCCGGCAATTGGAGTAACAACTCTTCTGGACGTCAATCCGGCGCATCATGTCAACCACCTCCCGGTATCGTTCTCCAGCTACAATCTCCTTCAGGGAATGAAGCGAAAGATCCCCCATGCAATATTCCTCATGTCTGCCATCAAAAAAAATACCGCAGGGGTAGAGCCTGCCGTCCCCCGAGGAATAGAGCAGAAAAGGGGTTCCCAGGCAGCTTTCGTAACAGCGCCGGCCCCTGTTGGTCAATTTCGTCCACTTCACTATCACAGCATACCCTGGAACGCTCAGGGATTCAGCCTCTTCCAGGGTGTGGGCATATCGGTCATACTGATCAAGTCTGTCAAAGGCACCGAGGGCGTTATCCACAGTGTCAGAACATTGTTTGATTACCAGATAATCCACGCCCAGCTCCCGGCCAAGCCTTGCCAGGGGAAGAACTTGATCACCATTGGTCGGGGTCAGCACCATCTGCAGGCCAATGGTCACCGGGAGATCTTTTTTGTTTTTCAGTGCCACACAGAAACGGATCGTTTCCAGCGCGGTGACAAAATCCCTGCTACGGTGGATGCGCCGGTATGCCGCATCAGTTGCCGCGCTGATATTGAAGCGTAGCCAGGTGAGATGTTCAAGTGCGGCCTCCCCATCCCTGTTGCGGTCAAACAGAATACCGTTGGTTCCCATGGCTATATCCACCCCGGCCTCCCTGCCAGCGATAATGGCGTCATATACATGGGGATTGATGAGCGGCTCGCCCTCACCGATAAAGGCCATGGACTTCACGCCAATCTCACCGGCGTCTTTCACATACCGCAGCAGAGGCTCCCGGGAGAAATATATATCTCTCCCCTTTTCATACAGATTGCCCTGCATCGCCCCGAAACAATACTCGCAACGGATATTACAGCCCTTGCTCAAACCCACGTCGATATGCAACGGCGCGATCCTTTCGTTGTCCAGCCATTTGACAACCCGATCGGGATGAAGGTGGAGCTTATGGCCGTCCATGGTGTACATATCAGCCATTCTCCCTCCCCAGAACGAGTCGTTGACAATAGGCCCGCACCCCATCCCGCCACGGCCTGAGCGGCCTGATCTTCTTAGAGGCCAGCGGCGTACAGGTGTTTTTGGTGCCAATGGCAGGAAAATCACGATACGATCCCCGCTGCAGTACCACATTGAGTCCGAGACAGGCCACCACCTCTGCCATTAACTCGAAAAGAGAGCCCTTGTCCTGGCTGGCAACATGGTAGAGGCCGAAAGGAAGATTCTGTTCAATCATTTTTTTCACCTCGCAGGCCACATCCAGGGCGTAGGTGGGGGTGAAAACAAGATCATCGGCAATGGTAAAAAATTTCTCGCCACAGGCCATTCGTGCCAGCATTTTTTCAACAAACTGATTTTCTTTTACCGATTCGCCAAAAAGAACAGAAACCCGGATCAGGTAATATCTTTCCGCACAGTTCCGGACAAACGCGTCACCCATGAGCTTTGTCTTCCCATAGACATTAAGGGGGCAGGGAATGTCATCCTCATAATAAAAATCCCCTTTCCCGCCGTCAAACACCGCGTCGCTGCTGAAATGGATGAGCAGATATCTTCTGCTGCGGGAAAGCTCGGCCAGGATTTTCGGATACAGGGCGTTAATTTGCATCGCCTTTTCCGGCTCGGTTTCACACGGATCAATACCGAGCATGGCCACCGCGTTGATCACAATATCCGGATCAGCGGTGCTGATCATCCCTTCCACCTGAATTGGATCCAGGGCATCAAAGTCACGGGAACTTACGCAGATCACAGAGTATTCAGAAGAAAAAACCTCCTTCAGGGCGCAGCCCATCTTGCCGGTTGCGCCCAGCAGCAGAATCTTTTTACATGCCATGGGATCCCCCCTGGAACAGGGCAGCCACCTCATCGCGGATATGGCGCGCGGAAATGGAAAACGCCTCCCGCAAGGTGTTGCGGTCACCAACCAGACTGAGAGCGCCATCCCTGGGAATGCCAAGAATCCGCAATGACCAGGATGGGGACTCCAGCGCCCTCAGGGATTGAACCGTAGCGCCCAGGCCGGAATCGGAGAAATGCTCTTCCACGGAAAGCACTGCCTGCACATCCTGCAATGCCTCACAGAGCTGCCGATATGGAAGCGGCTGCAACATGGGAACAGAAATCACTCGTGGCGAAATTCCCACCTCAGCCAACAGATCGCGGGCAGCCATCACCTCGTCGCCGATGGAGCCGTGAAAGACAATAGCAACATCGGTACCCTTGCGGATGACCCGGGGCGCGGTGATATCGATATCATGATCAGGTCCCATTTCCCTCTCCCCGCTCCTGGCCATTCGCACATAGACCGGCGTGTCTGCTGCCAAGGCATACCGGGCCGCGGCCCTGGCCTCAACCGGATCGGCGGGCGAGATCACGGTCAGGTTGGGAAGGGTCCGGGCAAGGGCGATATCCTCCACCGCATAATGGGAGATCCCGGCCGGGGCAAAGGTGACTCCGCTGCCGATGCCCGCCAGCACCACCGGGAGATTCTGGTCGCAGATGTCGTTTCGGACCTGCTCATAACAGCGGTACAGAAGAAAGGGGATGATGTTGTAGAGAACAACTTTTACACCAGTCATGGCAAGACCTGCGCCAAAACTCGCCATATGTTGCTCGGCAATACCGCAGTTCAAAAACCGGTCAGGATGTTCCTTTTGCAGGGTATCGAAAACACCAAGCCCGGCGTCACCGCTCAGGATCATCAGATCATCCCGATGATGACATTGAGCAACAATGGTATCAACAAAGGAATTTCTCACGCCAGCTCCTGCAACGCCCTTTCCCTGTGGGCGCTGGTTACAATGTAATAATGCCAGATCAGTTCATCCTCCATAAAGGAGACCCCTTTGCCCTTTATGGTGCGGGCGATGATCATCCGGGGTTTTCCCGTGGCGGAAACGGCCATGGCACTGATAATAGCTTCATGATCGTGGCCGTCTAATTCAAAGACCTGCCAGCCGAATGCCTGCCACTTGGCAGCCATGGGCTCAAAATCGCAGATATCGCGGGGTCGGCCATAGCCCTGGAGGTTATTGCAATCCATGATTGCGGTGAAATTGTCCAACCCCAGTCTGGGCGCAGACATGGCCCCTTCCCAGATCGACCCTTCCTGTGCTTCTCCGTCACCGATTAAGACAAACACCTGACGGTCGCTCTTTTTCCTTTTCAAGCCAAAGGCCATGCCCAGTCCCATGTTGAAACCATGACCGAGCGATCCGGTGGATGCCTCAATTCCCTTTGCCTCATCCCTGTTAAGATGTCCGGGCAGGGTGCCGTTGTTCTGGAAATAACCCGCCAGAACCTTTCGCGGAATAATCCCCCTGGCCGCAAGGGTTGCATAAAGCGCCATGGCGCCATGGGCCTTGCTCAGTATAAATATATCGCGATCCTGCCAGGGATCGAGCCGGAGTTTCCTGAAATAGAGGACAGCAAGGATATCGACACAGGAAAGGGCTGAACCCACATGGGGACTTTGCGAACAATGGGCCATTTCGATGATATCACGGCGAATGGCGCGGGATATTCCCTCCATCTCGGGACTGTCCATAAAATGACTCATGGCTCAACCCGGTGCGGCGGTTTGGGGGCAGCGGCAAAATAGATTGAAATAACCATATGGATATAGGCGTGAAACACCTCTGCAAGGGATTTCAAGGTCAGGGCCTTGGACTCCCCCTGGCCACGCTGCCCCAAAAGATAGGGCACCTCGGCATATGAGACCCCGGCGCCCAGGGTTTTGATCAGCAGCTCGGCCTGGTAGAAAAAACCAGTGCTCTTAAGAGCAATCGTGCGGAGAATCTCCCTGCGGTAGAGTACCGTGCCGTTGTAATACTTGAGCGAAAGGCCAAAGGTCGCGTTGATGATCCAGCTGAAGAGACATGAAAGAACTCTCCGGCGCAGGGACCGCACCTGAGGGTTGGCCACATGGGGCACCACCACATCGACAGTGTCCAACAGAGACAGGTGACGGAGAATCTCCCTGGCATCATTTTCCCCGTCACCCGGAATCATTACAACCGCAGGGCCCGATGCCTTTTGCACCCCGGCCCAGAAGGCCCTGCCAAAACCTTGAGGAGTCTGATGGTGGACAACCGAAACATTTCCATGTTCACTTTGGAATTTCTCAGCAATTTTACCGGTGGTGTCACTGCTGCCGTCATTGACGATTATCAACTCGCCGCTGATTCCAAGCTCATGAAACCCCTGCAAAACATTATGCACTGCGGCGGCGAGGTTGTTCCCCTCGTTTAATGCCGGCATGGAAACCGTGACTGTATACTTTCCTTTGACTTCCATTTTCAATTTTTTTCGAATTCCCTGTAAGTCGTTACGTCATTCCCGCCTTTCATTACGTCATTCCCGCGTAGGCGGGAATGACAAACAAAAAAATAACAGTTAAAATCATTGTAAAATCAAATCATAAAGATCATCCCAATGCGGATTATCTTTTTCTATTAACTTAAGCTTCCAGGCCCTGTTCCATTTCTTGATTTGTTTCTCTCTAGTAATAGCCTCTTCTACGGAATCGTGTATTTCAAAATACACAAGCTGCTTCACCCCGTATTTTTTGGTAAAACCCTCAGTCTGTTCATTATTGTGCTGCCAGACCCGTTGTGGCAGATTTGATGTTACGCCGGTGTACAGGGTGCCGTTTTTCTTGCTGGCGAGAATATAAACAGAAAATTGTTTGGCCATCTCGTTTCCTTACAGCGGCAGCTTGGTTGCCTGTTTATCGCAGGAGAAACAGATTTTTATATTAGATCAATATGCCCCAAAGTGGCTCTTAATGTGGCACACCCATCATCTCCCTGGATTCCCGCCTTCGCGGGAATGACGCTACCCCCCATTGTCACTCTCTCCAATCATCTTGACATTCCCTTCTTTCATGCGTGGTTCCTTTTTTCCCAACGACATTCCAGTTTCCCTTTGTCTTTCCCGTTTTCTTTACGTCATTCCCGCGCAGGCGGGAATCCAGGAAACCTTAGCGAAACCAGAGGGTTCCCGACAGCGCGTGAACGACTGATCCCGGGCTCTGTTAGCTTGAAGATGCATATCAAAATACTCATATGAAATTAACGTGTGAAGTTGGATGAGCGAGATCCCAGAGATAGCGGTTAACCTCATCCATCCGGCAATTCACTCGGCAAAGCGAGGGATTGAATTCCCTGGCCACCCCGACCATGAAATTTTTCCGCACATCTCCCTGCCAGATGTCTTTTATTCTACTTTCCACGATATTTCCCAGCCAGAATCTCCTGTCCCCGAGATGAGAACTGCACCCCCAGACAGAGCCGCCGGCATCGATATAGGACCAGAAGGGCAGTGCATTGCAGCGGTCATAGCCCCTTTTTCCCGCAGAGGTTTTATCCATGGCACGGGTTCGAAAAATAACATGGAATGAGTCATCGGCCAGGGATGCCAGTTCCCCACTTAAGGACATAAAAGGGGCATAGTCAATTTTTTCGTATTCCCGGTTCCGGCTCCCGGGATGCTGCGAATGGGGTTTCACGGAAAAATAGTGCGCGCCTGCCGCTTTCACAATAGAAGCAAGCCTGACCGCCTCCCCGGCATTTTCCGGCAGCAAGACCATCTGCACTCCCAGGGTGCAGGAGGCCTCAGTCGCCCGGATAATTTCCGATGCCGTGGAAAGGACGCCAACCACCGTATCAAAATCATCCGGCCTGGTTCGGTGCAGTCCGGCATATGTCTCCGGGCAACCCGCGTTAAGACTCACCCGGAGCCAGCTGAGGCTGCCACATATTTCCGAGAACACCGCACGCCCCAGAAGCGTGCCGTTGGTGGTGACAGCCACATCAATACCCACCTCCCTCGTATGGATGACAATCTCCGCGATATCCGGATGAAGGAGGGGTTCACCCTCGCCGGCATACATGATGCTCTTCACGCCCACAGCCGCGAGTTCGGTAATCCTTTCCTTGAGAATCGTGGTTTCGAGAAACCGGGATTCATATCCCATGAAATCAAGGGCGCAGAACCTGCACCGATGATTGCAGGCGCCGGATGGAGAAATTTCCACGTAAAGAGGGTAGACCGCATCTCCCTTCAGCCAGCGGACAACCTCCCGGGGATGGAACATGAGCTTATGGCTGTCCATCCTGTATGTATCATCAGCTACCGCTATCATCCTTTTCTCTCTTGGCTTTCATTTCAGAGCTTGCTGCTCAAGAACCTGAACAGATCCCACTCATATGCGTTGCTGAAAAGCCTCAATCGCCACCGTACAAGGGCACTGACCCGCAGGACGAGATAGAACGGATAGTAGCGAATCTTCAAGAACCTCTCGCGAATTTCACGGTCCCAGAAAACAAATCGGGCAATAAAGGAAATATTCATCATCATCCGGTTCTCCTTATCACAGAACCAGGGAAGATTGCTCTGGTTAAAGACAAAGCACGCCCACCCCCTTAAGGAAGCCGGTTCGCGCAACCCATTGCTTTTTGACTCCTCAAAGAGTTCGGTGCCCGGATACGGGGTGTAGATATTGATCCCCTCCAGACTGACACCGGGATATATTCTTGCAACCTCATCCATGATGTCACAGGTCATCTTTCTATCCCTCTGTGTTTCAAAGGGAAATCCGGCCATAAAGGAGATGGATGTCGGTAACTCATATTTTCTTGATACCCGGGCCGCGCTCAGAAGATCCTCAACCCGGATTCCTTTTTTGATCCGGCCAAGGATTTCCTGAGAACCTGATTCACCCCCGACAAAGAGCCGGGTCAGTCCGCTTCTTTTTAACAGATCAACCAAGGCCGGGGTCAACTTTTGAAAATAATCCGCCCGGAAAGAACTCTTCCACCGAATCCGCATATCCCTGGCAATAATCAAGGCACACAGTTCGGCCACCCGCTCGAAGTCGGTAAAAAAATTATCATCAATAAAATGAAAATCCCTGACCCCGTACTCCTGATACAAAAACATCAGTTCGTCAACAATGATGGCCGGGGACCTGGCCCGCCATATTCGATTATTGAATTTCTTATTATAACAGAATGTGCATGAATGGGGACACCCCCTGCCGCACTGGACGGTAAAATCGGTGTAACGGGAGATGTCGATCAGGTGCCATCCCGGCATCTTCAGCGCATCAAGCTCCAATTGATCCCGCCCCGGCGTACGGATGACCTTACCGTTTTCGAGGAAGCAGAGTCCGGCAATCTCTGCCCGATCGACCTGGAGCAGATAGTGGTCAATGATATCCGGCAGAATACCCTCTCCCTCGCCAACGGCAACCAGATCCACCCCTCTGGTGACCGCAGTCTGCTCGGGCATAATCGAGGCATGTATACCGCCGAAGACCACCGGCGTCTCCGGGGACGCCTCTTTCACCAGATCGACCAGGTCCACCGCATACCGAAGTTGCTCGCCGGTCATTGAGGTGATGGCGACAAATAATGCACATGGCAGCTGTTCGAGTATTTTTCTCTTATAATCGTGTTCCACCCGCTGGTCGATGATCACCGGAACCAACCCCTTTTCCTCAATATAGGGGGCAAGGACCAGCAGGGACAACGGCGGTTGGGGACGCAAAGGATCCATACCGGTCCTGGGAAAGAGAAGAAGCACCAGATTTTTTTCCATGTCATTAATGATCCGCACCTGTTCGCTTTCAGCGACCCGATCCAAAGAGCATTTCTATTCTTCTTTTTACTTCCGCAGCGGCAATAAATTCCATGCAGTTTATTTCCCTGTCACATGATGGAAAAAGACATGGTATGCAGGTGTAGTCAACCCTGGGGGATACAACCTCCGCCCTGTTGTAAAAAAAGGTCTCACTGGGGCTGGTCGGGCCGTAGAGCACCACGACCTTTTTCTTCAAAGCCACGGCAATATGGAGGCCCAGGCTGTCATTTGTGACCAGGCAGCGGCAGGAGTTGATCCAGTTCATGTATGCATGGAGATTATCCATCCCCTGCTGCATGGACCAGCTGAACTCGCCATCCAACAGGTGCTTCAACTCGACCCACCTTTCCCGGGGCCAGGATTTATTTGGCCATTTCGCGCCAACCGCCCAATTCAACCCCACATCGTGGGTGACCATGCTCTCCGGCTTGAATCCGAGGATATACTCCTGGCCCTGCCACTCCTCCCCGACCACCTGCAACAGGGATTCCTGCCAACTTTGACCATGGTTCCGCTTCAGATCCGTTGATGTGCATAATGAGAAAACAGCCTCGCAACCGTTACAGGGTTCAACCTGCCCGGTTCTCGGGTTCAGCCGAAAACCGTGCCGTACGGGTGCGTTGATGGAATCCGCAAGAGAGCAGATCTCCGGTACTTTTTCGAGGTTGATCACCACATCATACTGTTCATTCTGAAGCTGGCGGACAGACTCTTCATTGTAGACAAGGAGTTCCTTGATACAGGGGTTTCCCGCAAGCAGGGGATATGCCCCCTCATCAACCAGCCATGTCACATGATCATTGGCAAAAGGGTGAAGGATCACCGTGGTCCGTAACACATCGCCAAGACTCGGCACCCTGCTGATCCCCGCGTCCAGGGTCTCGGAATATCCCTGCTTGATGATTAATACCCGTGCCATGCAATACCTTGTTGCTACTGGAAATAGGAGGAATGGATGGAGGCATCCAGTAACGGAGTAAAAAATATGGCAATAATAGAAACCGCAAAACAGAAAATGAAAAGAAATGCCGCCCTCTCGCCCTGCCAGCGGTGAAACCGGCGCACATGAAGGTAGATGCCAAAGAGAAACCAGGTGATGAGCGACCAGGTCTCAACCGGGTCCCAACCCCAGAATCTGCCCCAGGCCTGATAGGCCCAGATGGAACCGGCCAGGGTGCCGATGGCCCAGAAGACAAAACCAAAACCACAGAACCGATGGGCGAGCAGGTCCATCTTATCAAGATCAGGGAGCCCGGCAAGCCAACTCATGGCCGATCTCTTCTTGAGGATATAAAAGAAGGAAAAGGCCAGGGATACCAGAAGGGTGCCGAGGGCAACCTTATAAAAGCTCACATGGAGAACCAGCCAGATGGAGCGAAGACTGGGTGGCAATTTTTGAATGCCGGGATTCATGAACAGCCCCAGAGCGGTCAAGAGAAAACAGGCGGGAAAGACCACAATACTCGCCCGGCGAATCATGGGGAAAAATCCGCTAAAGACAAAAAACAGAAACAGCCCTACCCAGGCATTGGAAGAGAGCACCTCATATCGGGTCATATAGGGTCCGTGCCCGGAGTAATGCCACCTGTATAAAAGGGCTGCCCCGTGGATGACAAGGCCCGCGACCATCACGCTATAACTCGTGCGCTCCGCACCCTCTCTGGCAAAAATAATGCCATAGACATTCATGCCGGTGGCAATCACATAGATCACTACCGCCAGCCAGTGGATGGACGTATCAATGAGAAGCGGATTATCCATTTACCTCTTGTCCTTTACCCGGTGCGCCCGCGCCGATTTCTGAAAAAATCTTCCCAATCTCCGCAAACTCCTCTTCATACAACCCGGCAAAGTGAGAGGCAGTGCAAAAATAGTCATACCCGTGCTCCACCCTGTGCAAAACCACCTGACGGGGAACCGTAAAATAGATCAGCACCCCGCCCAATACAATAACAAAAAAGCCCAGAAAAACTCCCCCCATGCCAAAGGATTTCACAAAGATAATCCCGGCCCACTCTTCTGTTCTGGTCAACCGGACCGTGTATTCCCCCAGCTGACCACTTTCACCTGGTCGCAGGGCACGTTCATCAAGCACTTCCTTTCCAAAAACCAACCTCAGGACAAGGAGCGGATCATCGCTTATCATGGCCTCCTTCCCGGCATCGGCATAGTATTTGGAATGCAGAGATGGAAGAAGCCAGGGCAGGACACTATCCCTGTAGCCAGCCTCCTCCCGACTCAACGGGTGAGGGATCGTGAGCGGAACGTGATGCCGTACCCGGTCCGGGCCGATAAAATCAACAAAAAATACCCGACCGAACTGGGAACTCTGATAAATCTTCATGCCCTTGTAGACAAGTCCGCTGTTTACGGATAAGCGGTACTCCCGGACAGTGCCGTCAGCCTCGGCAAACTCCACCGTTGAGGTCAACTGCTTCACATTATCCGTTTCCCAGAATTCCGGGACAAATGAAACAAGCCTCACCGACATGGGCAGAACAAACCTGTCTGCCAGCAGGCCGACCTCATCTTTGGCCAAGGGGGTGCCAGCCAGATAGACATCCCCGAACTCATAGAGATTCAATTGACCTCTCTTTGTGGTCAAAACAATTGAAAGTGAGGACCCAATCACCACCACAATCCCGCAATGGAGGAGAAATTTCCCCCAATAGCCCCACGGGTGCTTGACGAATCGCACCATGGTCTCATCCCGAAAGGTCAGCAGATAGCCCTTTGCCCGCAGACCGGCAAAAATTGCCCCATCGTCATCAGAGACAATCCGGCCGCCTGGCGCCACTGCCGGTGCCGCCTTGGGACGGGCAACAAAGACCCTGTTCCAGGCAAGTACAAACTGATCAAAACTGGACACAATCAAAGAGATGGAAAAAACAGAAAGGGTCAGGGCAAACAGGGGAGAGGTGTATATGTGATCCAGTCCCAGGTAGAAGGCGATCTGGCGCAGAACAGGATGCGCCCCATACCAGGAGGCCATCTCCCCCGGTGCGGTCATGAACCGCTGGGGTAAGAGTGTTCCGGCAAAAAACTCCAGCACCATAACAGCTATGGTCCAGGTGATTGTTCGCCTGGATATAATAATTCGCTTTATCTTGGTCATGAAACCCGGGATGTTATCTGTTCAACCCGCCCATTGCCCCTGTCGCCCTTTCCAGATTCACCTTTGCGGCAACAAGATCAGGATCCGCCTTGATTGCCCGCAAAAACTCCTGAACCGCATCCTCCCCTTTTCCTAAAAAGACGTATATTTCTCCGAGATTGTTATGGGCCTCGGCATAATCAGGGTTGATCCGGAGTGCTGTTTTGAGTTCCGCGATGGACTCATCAAGGCGCCCGAGATCCTGATAAATCAAACCCAGATACCTGTGGGCAGCCGCATATTCCGGTGCAATCCGTAGCGCGGCCTGCACCTCGGCCATCGCCTCCTCATACCTTCCCAGTTGTCCATAGACCCCACCAAGATTAGTACGGGCCTCAACAAAATCAGGTTTCAAGGCAATCACCAGCTGATATTCCCTGATTGCCTCGTCATATCGTTCCTGATCATGGGCGATCAGACCGATAAAATAATGGGCACCGACATGATTATTTTCCAGCGCAACAACCTGCCTCATCCCTGAGAGGGCCTTGCCGGGCTGGCCGAGACGATAATACTCTACAGCAAGGTTGTAGTGAGATTCGGCATCACCGGGGCGAACCGCCCTTTTTAACAAGGCTATCCCTGTCCCGGACACTCCTCTGGACTTTGTCTGTGCAGAGACGGCTGAAGCTTCCTCGTCCAACCTGAGGGCAAGATCAAATTCCCTGTTGGCCTCCTGCAAATTTCCTTCACGCTTGTAGGCATTTCCCAGTAGAAAATGGGCAGTGGGACTCTTGGGGTTATTTTTTACCGTGTCCTGCTGCAAACTCACCTCCGTTGCCCAGACTTCATTCCGTATATACGTTGAAACGCCAAGGATCAAAACACACAATACCAGCGTACCCGCCATAAACCTTTTTTTGAACTGAGTATACTCCCGTCCCAAAACAAACAAGAAGGACACCACGGCAAGAATCATGCCCACCGAAGGCAGATACAGCCGGTAATTACAGAGAAGGGTGTATTGGGGGACAAGAGATTCAACAGCGATGGCCACAAAAAACCAGAGGATGCCAAACCCGATCAGGGCATACTCATTCCTTGCCCCTCGAAAATGAAGTACAAGATAGAGTCCGCTCCCCAGTAACACTCCAACAAAGAGCGTGGAAAGCAGGATTTCCATGGAAAAAAAAACAGGCGACACATCATACTCATGAAATATCGGCAGATTCACCGGCCAGAACAGCAACCTGACATTGGTGACCATCACCCTGAGCTGGGTGATCAGAAACTCGCCTCGCCCGATGTCCGCGGCAAGAGGATTCCAGATGCCTTCGGTCGACCGCTTAAAAGAATATCCCAGGATATAAAGATAGGTATAGGGTATGATACTCATCGTTGCCGCAAAAGGAACAAGTCGCATCAGCCGGGCTTTTACGGGGCCGCTGAAGAAGACCGCTTCATACAGGGCAATCATGACCGGGATGGTAAAGGAATTTTGCTTGGTCCTCATCGCCAAAACGGTTGCCGCCAATGCCAGGAAATAATAGACAAGCATCCGCACCTTACTTTTCTTTTCCAGCCGTGCCCGGACATACGCCACTAATGCCGCAATATACAGAAAGGCGACCAGCACGGCTACCCGCTGCCATATCCAGTTCACCGCCTCGGTCTGGATGGGGTGAGCAACAAAGATCAGCGCGACAAACAGGGCAATTGGCAGCCGTTTCTCTCGAAGGGCCGACTGCTCCATGATCGGAGTCTTAAAGGTAAGAAACACCAGGGCATAGACCAGAAGCGCCGTCAGAAGGTGGAGGGAGAGATTCACTATATGATAACCGAAAACATTAAAGCCCCCTAATTTGTAATTAAATGCAAAAGTGAGATAAGCAATATACCGATTGTAGGAATGGTCATAGAGGTCCAAGCCCGCCTTCCTGATTACCTCGTCAGGGGCATCTATCCCTTTGACAATGGGATTGTCTTTAATATAAAATTCGTCGAGGTGAAAGGGGACGTTCAAGGTGTTGGAATAAATGATGCACCCTGCTGCAAGAATCAGGGTGATGTGCAACAGGGGCGGATCAATTACTCTTCGCAGAATATGTTTCATAAACCACCTGTTTCGCTCTGTAGAGAAAACTCAACCACGGCACCACTCTCATCCGTACTCGTTCTTTTATTCAATTCTCCGTGCTCCATGTCATAAGGGTATCTTGAATAATCAGGATTTTCGTTTGAGATCAAGGAATGCGAAAAATCGTACCGCAGGGATATTGTTGATATCGGAGTATCGCAGGCTCGCCTACCTCCGAGGATACAATTTTGGGCATGACACAGAGATCGGGCAAAAAGACACGTATTCAAGTTGACCATAAGAGATCCGGTGCGCTGCGCACTACGGGGCATCCGCAAAAACAGTACTCCACCTATGATACATAATTCCGCCAAAAAGCTCACCATACTCATGCCAAGCCTCAACGAAGAGGAATCCATAGGCCAGGTCATCGACTGCATCCCTCTGGCTCAATTAAGGGAAGCAGGCTATGATCCTGATATCCTGCTCGTTGATGGAGGAAGTCTCGACCAGACCGTTGCAATTGCCCGGCGGAAAAATGTACGCGTCCTCAACTCCCCCCCTGGCTACGGCAAACAGATACGAGCCGGTCTGGACAAAGCAGAGGGTGATATCATCATTATTGCCGATTCAGATTGCAGCTATCCCCTGGAAGAGAGTTTATCGATGGTGTCCCTCCTTGAAAAAGAAAAACTCGATTTTATCAGCGCCAACCGCTTTGCCAACCTGGAAAGGGGATCCATGCATCCGGTAAACCGACTGGGTAATTGGCTGTTAACCGCATTGAACAACCTGCTTTTCGGCTTCAACCTCAAGGACTCCCAGAGCGGCATGTGGGTAGTGACAAAGGATGCCCTCTCGCGCATAAAATTTACCTGCGACGACTGGTCTTTCAGCCAGGAAATAAAGATTCAAGCCTTCAGCAGACTCAAGGCCCGGGAGGTTGATTCGCGGTACAAAAAGAGGATGGGCACGGTGAAACTGAGACGTTTCCGGGACGGACTGCGGGTCATGCTCCAGCTCTTTAAGACAAAGCTTACGGGATAACGTTGCAACAGTCAGCCATGCGAATACTTTTCATAATTCCTCCCCGGACACGATGGGCCTTTGACTCTGTAACCCTGTCCAAGACCATCTACCAGGAGGCTGGGACCTATCCCACCCTGGGACCGCTGTATGTGGCGAGTTATCTTCAGGCTGCCTCCCCGGACTACCTGGTTCGTTTTATTGATGCACCCGCCGAAAACCTGTGCAAAGAGGCCCTTGCGCGCAGGATACTCCAAGAAAGACCGGGTATCTGCGGCATATATCTTGCCACCGAATATCTCCATGATGGAATTGGCACCGCTGCACTTGTAAAAACCCTGCTCCCGGAGTGCACGGTGGTTGCTGGCGGCCCCCATGTTCTTACCTTTCCCGGGGAATCGATGCGTATTCCCCATGTTGACTATTGCGTATACGGTGAAGGGGAAGAGGCCTTTGCCGCATTAACCGAATCCCTGATTCTTGGCAAAGGACCGGGCGCCATACCAGGGATACTTCACCATGAAACCACAGCCGTGCCCGGTGAACCCGTTACAGTAACAGACCTGGACACCCTGCCCTATCCCGACCGCACCCTGCTCAATATTTCTTTATACCGGAGTTTCATCACCCATTCCAACCCGATAACCACAATGATGACCTCGCGCGGCTGTTCCTATAACTGCTCATACTGCAATCATATCGAACGCGGCCGCACGGTTCGAGCCCGCTCTGCGGACAATGTGGTTGATGAAATGAAGCAGATAGTATCCCTCGGCATTCGGGATGTTTTTCTCTTTGATGAAAATTTCACCTTTGACATCCAACGGGTTGCGGATATCTGCGACAGGATACTGACAAAGAACATCACCCTGCGCTGGCATTGCAGAAGCCGGGCAGACATGAAGCTTGATGCCCATATCCTGAAAATGATGAAAAGAGCCGGCTGCAGGATGATCCAATTCGGCATAGAAACCGGCAGCCAGCGTTTGCAGCGGGTGATAAACAAAAATCTCGACCTGGACAAGGTGAGAGACATTGTCCGGTTAACCCGGGACGCCGGCATCCTGACCTATGGTAATTTCATGCTCGGCCTCCCCGGTGAAAGCGAAGAAGAGATGAAGCAGACGATTCGCTATGCCACGGATCTGGGCCTTGACTACGCCCCTTTTAGTCTCTTTTACCCCCTGCCCAGGAGCGTTTTCTATGAACAAGCCCTCAAAAACGGGGTTATCACCGATGATTACTGGCTGGACTATGTCAGAGATCCGGCGCAAGAAATCAGGCAGTACAGCTGGATTGAGCATGACCAGGAGTCACTGACCCGCATGAATTACCGAGCATTTCGGGAATTTTATCTCAGACCGGGCACTCTCCTCCGTGCCCTGTTCAGAAAGCAGTCCTTTGCCCAGAAAATCTGGCAATTCAAATCCGGCCTCAAGGTGCTGCTGCCGAAAAAATAAATTCTCTTCAACGCTTCCCCGGATGAGGCCCCTGCCCCCTGCGCACGAGCGCCAGCATCTGCCTGGACTGTATCAGGAAATGCGCAAATGATACGGTTTTGCCGATCCTCCGCAGCAGGTATTGAGGCCGGAGATAAAATCGTTTCACCGCCTCGTTGCGCAGCTGCCTGATCCTTTCCGCACTTACCTTGCAGATCCCCAGGTCTTCCCCGTGGGCCACCGAGTCATGACCTTCCCGGCCGAAGGTCAATTTCCCGGACTCACGGACCTTTTTTCTTATTTCCGTCCCTGGAAAGGGGGCCGCGATATTAAAAGAGGCGAAATCAATGGGCAGGGTCATGGCATAATCAATGGTCTTCCGGATATCCTCTTCATCCTCATGGGGAAGCCCAAGAATAAAATCAGCACACACAGCAAGCCCCAGCCGACCGGCATGGGCCAGAAGCCCGCTTATCTTCTCCGCTGCTACCCGCCGGTCATAACGATGAAGCCCCGGGAGATCGGCAGAATCAATACCAATGATAATGGTATGACACCCGGCCTGACACATTGCCTCAAGAAGATCCGCACGATACATTCCGGGATGGAAGTAACAGGTCCAGGAAAAATCAAAGGATTCTTTCATTGCGGAGAGCAGGGCCATGATATTCCACGTGGGAAAACCAAATGACTTGTCTGCGAAAAAGAGTTCCCTCACCTCAAGGTCGCGCAGGGTCTCCAGTTCCCGCACCACATCGCCATGGGGACGGACCATTGGAGAAAAACGGGCGTCCGGGCAATAGGTGCAGGTAAAGGGACAACCCCACATCGTGGTCACCGTGGCATGAATCGCGTGCCTGGCAAAGGGAAAGAGATATTTCCGCGAAAGAAAAGGCTTGTGCCGGGGAATTCCGCTTTTTTCCACCAGAAACACCGGCCTGTCCGGAACAGGTTCAAAGCCGGACCGGGTTCGAACTCCCGGCAACGGGGTTGCCGGGTCACGCGCATTGTCAGTCATCTTCCCCAGATCGACACCATAGGGGTTTACAACCACCCCGAGGCAGTGCCCGAGGATATACTCGGCATACTCCTCTTCAAGGAAAATGTCGCCAATGACATAAAATGGAAGATCGGGATGGATCTCCTTTACACTGTGAAAAAAACGGAGATCACTCTGCCAGCAGACACTGGAAAGGGCAAAAAACAGAATATCCGCGTCAAGGAGCGCCACCTTGCCGAGAAAGGATTCCCCGGTAAGATCCTCGGCAGTCCCGTCAACCAGAATCATACCGTCGCCCGGGGCAAGGTGCGAGGATATGATCATGAAATCATTGGGCTGCCAGAGGTAATCGCCCTTGGCCTCCTGGCTGCAGTCGATAAGCCGGATGATCTTGCGGTGATCAGGAGAAGGGGGGATAAAAAAAGCAACGTCCACAATTAGTCGCTACCCGAAAGGCCACTGGATTACCATGTGCTGGAGGCTGCGGAGCCGTGCGTACCGCTGCAGTTGACAGCCCCGCAACTTCCCTCTGCGGTGCCATAATTGGTATAGCTCGTTATCCGCCTGTTGTCTGTAAAAGTTCCGTTACCGTTAGGCGCATAGCGCGCCGGCAGGCCGGCGGTGTTGGTGGTCATCAGTCTTGCAAGCTTGCCGCCGTGGGGTACCCGGATGTGACAGTTGACGCAGGGCAGATCACTGTGCGGCGCGGTCCGGTTATGAATGGTGGTATTGAGCGGATTATGGCAGTTCATACAGAAAAGGCCGTTGGCTGTTCCCAGATTCGTTGCTCGATTGTTATAAATCCAGTAAGAGGGCGTCCCCATTGAGGTGCCGTTGTTGGCCGAACCCTGGTAGGGCCACGACTTGTTGGCACCGGCCAGCAGCCATTTCACAGACGAACCGTGCGGTCCCAGTGCGGCGGAGTTGCTGCTGTGGCAATCGGTGCAGAACATGGTATCGCCCAGAGCCCAGCCACCGCTCAGATTGCCCGACGCTATTCGATTTGTGGTTCTCGTGGCCCCGACTACCGGGTGGTAGCTCTGGTTGGCGGTGTTGAACTCCAGGGCGGTATCGGTCCAGGCGCCGGCCCCGCTGGCAACCCCGTCCCAGTCATCGGTATTGGCATTGGCGCTGGAATGGCATTTAAAGCAGATCTGGTACTCCTTGGTCGCCGTGGCATAGGCCTGGACGCCTGCGGCAGCTGTCCAGCTGGTCAGGTTGGCCCAGGTGGAGGGATAGGGAGAAAAATCCACCCCGCTCACCCCTGCCAGGGGACTGATGGCAGGAATCTGATTACCGGATGCGGTCTGATACGATGCCGCTGCCGTATATTTGCCGGTTCGGGCCCGATGGGGGTTATGGCAGTCAGTGCACTCCACATGGGCTGAAGTGGATACCCCAGTCACCGAGGTCTCGTTGGCGCGATGACGGGAGGAAAAACTGCCCATGACATTAGCGCCCGAGGTATTGGTGCCATGGCCATAGGCCTTGTCCGCATCGGTCTCAATATTGTCGGTGGCAGCGCCGACCACGATTGCCGGGGCGCCACCGCTGCCGTGACAGCCGAAACAGAGATCCTCTTCCGCCTCAAACCCGAGATAGATATCCGGGCTGCCCGCGGTCGGGGCGGGCGTGGTCCCCTGATAGCTTGCATGCATCTCGTGGCAGTGGTAGCAGTTGCCGGTGGCATAGCCGTTGGCAACGGTCCGCGCAATGCTTGTCCCATGGGCGGAAATCGCATAGGGGCCAGAGCGCGCCTTGTCATAAAAATTGATCAGAACAAGACAGGCAGTTGCCAGTACCACGACACCCGCCCGTCTGTATATTTTCCAGTATCGACTCATAACACCCGTTTTCTTGAAACTACCTGTCCCGGCGACTCCCCCGGGGCTTCGGGTCGATGGTCACCGCGACCTCGTTGGATTCCTGTATCACGGTCTCTAAGGGGCCGGCGGATATGGTTTTGAGGATGTACACCACGGTGACCGACCTCCTCGAATCTAGCACTATTTGCGTCAGGTTATCAAGGTAAAATTCCCGCAGCGGATCGATCGGGTTGTTGTTTATCTTCTCAAAGGGCCTGTCGGGAAGTTTGCGATAGAGATTATACCCGGCGGCATTGGGATTGACGGTCCGCTCCCATCCCAGCCGGACCCGGAGATCCCTCTCATCCGCCCACAGGGTGTCAACCGGCGGGACGGCCGGGGAAACCACGGTGATGGTGAAACGGCGGGGTGTATTGACGATAGTGTCAAAGGCGATCGATGGCACGGCCTGCATGTCAACAACCTGGCCAGTGCCGCCCAGGTCGGTCAGATACACCCGGTGTCCGGGAATCTTCTGTGCGACCTCCGGCCACTCGAGGATGAGTTCCCCGGACACAGTGGACAGGATCTCCAGGGTCCACTGTTTCTCAACTCCGTCGGCCTTGATATCCTCCCGGAAGTTTGCAGTGGCAATGTCCTGCCACTCCGGGTGGGGGAAATAACAGTAGGAAGCGCTGTCGTTTAAGCTGTCGAGCATCGCCCGCACATCAAAGGCATAGTCATGCACGTCTGTGGCGTCATCCCTGACCCCCAGGGCGCAGCTCCCGGATGTGCCGCCGCCGCGCACCATCAACTCCACCCTCCAATCGGTGCCGGCAAACGCGGTACCGGCGCAGGAAAGGACAAGAAGCAGAATGAACAGGTGGTATTTTCCAGTTATCTTCATGATCAGCCTCACCAGACTATAAACCTGCCGGTTTATACACTTTAAGGGTTATGCCGTTCTGCAGGGAGAGCAGCCAGTACCCCTTCCACGGGTCCATGGTTGCCGGAGTGGCGGCGTTGTATGCGGTTGCCACATAACTGCTGCCGTTCCAGGTCCAGATCGAGTTGTCCACCCAGCCGTTTGTCACCCCCTGGGCATAGGAGACAAAGGCGCCGCCATTGGAGACCTCACAACTGCTCAGGGTGACTATCCCGTTATAGGGGGCGCCGATCAGGTTGTAGCCGGCGGAAAGGGCGATATTGGTGGAAGCCGCGCCATTGACGGTGGCGTTGCCCGGGGCATCGGTCGGGTCATTGGATTTCTTTGAGTAGACCTGCAGCCCCTGGTCGCGGACCACCGTGGTCACCTTGGTCCAGAAACCATTGGTGTCCGGTGTGGCTGCCCCGGTGGGGGTCCAGCGGTACATCCAGTCATTGCCCGCATCGTCGCCAAAGACGGACATGGTGTCGTTGGTCACCAGGGTCAGCGGCGAGGAGACCATGTTCCAGCCAATGAGCAGCCCGGTTTTCCCGGCAGGGCTGTTGGAGATTGCCGAGACATTGCCGACATCATCGGTTGCCTTGATGGCAAAATAATAGGTGGTGTTGGATTGCAGGCCGGTGACATCAAAAAACTCGGCCGCGCCTTTCACCTTTGGCGTGGGTTCGCCGACCACCGCGGTGGCCGCGGCCCAGTTGGTCTGGGTGGCAGTGGCCCCGGACTCGACAATCGGCCTTTTGGCATAGCGGAGGTCGTACGAGGTGGCTGATTTGCCACTGCCCGCGAGATCGCCGGGATCATCGCCGGTGGCGCTCCAGGAGATGCGGAGGAACCCGGCCCCGATCTCGGTGGTGGCCGAGGTGATGGTTATCGGGTCAGGCGCGCCGCCGTCCAGAGTCGGAGTCGACAGGGTAAAGTCCTGGATTGGTGACCCGCTCACCCCGTCAACGTCATTATAGGTCACCCGGACATCATAACTGGTGACAGGAATCAACCCGGTGATCGTGGTGGCATAGGGGCTTGCGGTATTGGCCGCGTTGGCGACCCAGGTGGTGTAGGAACCGGCGCTGGTCAGTTTATAGGCAACGGTATAGGTATTGTTGGCGTTCTTGTCATGGGTGTAGGGCATGGAGACCGCAATCGAGGTCCCGCTTGCGGCAACCGCAGTGGCGGTTCCCGCGGTGGTCGCGTTGGTCCGGTTATCAACGGTGACCGTTATCTGGGTCGCGTTGACGGTGCTGCCGTTATCTGGATCATTACCCCGGACATTGATGGTCACCCCGCTAGAGACAACACCGGTCTGGGGGTGGGTTGCAGTTGTATTCCAGGAGTATTCCCAACGGGAAGAACTGCCGTTCCAGTTCATGGCCGCGTTGCTCACTGCAGTGCCACCGGTACCTGCGGGGATAGAGACCTGCATGCTGGTCATAGTTGCCGGTGCACTCTCAACACCTACCTGCACCTGAACAGTTACCGTGCCCGATACCGTACTGCCGTTGGCCGGATTAACCGTTGTCAGGGTTGCCGGGTCACTATCGGTGTTATCCACGGTTATGGAGAGATCAGGTGACGAGGTGATTGTAGGGTTTGAGCAGTCAGGGTCATTACCCCGTACCCGCAGGGTGGTGTCATTAACCGGCGCGGCACCTGATCCGGCATAATCAGTAGCGGTGACGGAGGTATATTCCCACCGCGAGGTACTGCCGTTCCAGGCGGCGTTCTTCCACGCACCATTTATGAAGAACTGTACACTGGTCATATTCTCCGGATTGGTTTCCACACCTACCTGGGCTTTAAAGGTATAGGAACCTCCAATGGTTGCACCACCGGCAGGGGCGGTAATGGCGAGAGTTGCGAGATCGCTGTCAGTACAGGCGTTCCATGTAAAATCCCTGGAACTAGGAGTAGAAAGAACAGTTGAACTGCAGGTGTTGTCAATGCCACGTATTTGAATACCGTAGGTGCCGCCATCAGTGTAATCGCCACAGGCGGAACCGGTGGCTGTGGTGGCCGGAATATTGGCAGTACCTGTCCAGTCGGTACAGGTGGTGGTTGACGGACCGCCGCCCGAGGCATAGGTGATATACATCGAATACCAGAAGGCCCCGAAGGATCCGGTACCATCAGCAGGCCATGATGCGGGATAGCCGGTCGCCTCATTCGAGGAAACTGCGCCGGAATTCCAACGCCCATTAGCAGCCTGAAAGTTTGTGCCGGCAGAGCTGGCGTCGTACGCAGTAAAAAAGCCGCTGCCATCCGCCTTGAAAGCAATCCAGACTGGTTGGTTGGCAGGGACAATAATATCCGCGCCTGAATAGGTTAAGGTTAGCCACTGATTTACAAGCGAGCCGGTTGTTGTACCGAAATCATACAACAGAGTCGCACCGGCAGGACCAGTG
Source organism: Desulfobulbales bacterium (assembly GCA_041598875.1). Taxonomy (GTDB): domain Bacteria; phylum Desulfobacterota; class Desulfobulbia; order Desulfobulbales; family BM004; genus JAKITW01. Next base: position 218 of record JBFHXP010000027.1, on the reverse strand, counting down.
GAAAGATTGCCGCCGCTATAAACCGCGAGCCGAACCTGTTCAGTATGGGTTGCGCCAACGTAAATGGAAACGGATTTCAGCTTCATATTCGCAGTGGCAGGGGCGTTGCCACTCATGGCCCGTGCCCAGGCCACACCAGTTTCCGTTCCTCCTGCAGTGGTCCTGCCCCAATTACTGTTCGAGTCCGGAATGGTTGTGGTTTTGGTGGCCTTATACTC
>JBFHXP010000026.1:0-26057 GCA_041598875.1 Desulfobulbales bacterium | reverse complement strand
CGATTCAGTCCTTTTTTCGCGCCCCTGATTGCGGCAGTCGATGACGCCCTGACTCTTCCCGGATGCCCGGGGAGATCATAGTGGAAAAAAACACAAGGTGAAAAAACATGTTTTTTTCATCTCGTTGCTGACAAGATCCTGCTTCCTGCTTACAATCTAAAATATTGAGCGAAAAAAACAATCCTTCACCCTCTGGAGACGCCATGAGATTTTCCATCCTTATCCTGATAGCGGCACCTTTTTTCCTGCTCGCGTCCCCGGCAGGAACATCGGCTGATACCACGATAAAGAATATCCCGGCCCATGATATCACCCTGCGGTTTGACCTGGCGCGTCATCTCCTGACAGGATCATCGAGAATTACCATTCCGGCCGGTGTCCCTGTTATGCTCTTCTTGAACGGTCTGGATGTCAGCGGGGTCATGGTTGACGGCAGGCAGTTCCAGAGCGATCCGGAAAAGGGGGTGCTGGAGCTTCTCGCCGCCGGGCAAGGGAGAGTGGTCGAGATATTCTATTCGGTGAGCGCGCCGCCTGATTCCGGCTCGGAATTCAACCGGATCGCCCCTGACGGCATTTCTCTCACCGGCAGGTGGATGCCCATCTCCCGGGAGGGGATGCGCATACGGTTGACCGTCACTGTGCCGGACCATTTTTCCGCGGTAACCGAGGCGGAACCGGCTGGCATCGGTCCCGGACCGGAGCCCGGCAGCAGGACACTTTCCTTTGCCTACCCTGAAACCACCCGCGGGGTCAATTTCGTGGCCGGTCCCTATCAGGTGGTAGAGGAACCCTTTGCCGGCAACAAGGTCCTGGCGAGTTATTTTTTCAAGGAGGATGAGGAACTGGCGGAGACATACCGGGAAAAGGCCCGATCCTACCTTGAGCGGTATGAGAAACTGATCGGTCCCTATCCCTATCAGCGCTTTTCCATTGTTGAAAACCGGTTGCCCACCGGCTATGCCATGCCCTCTTTCACCCTTCTTGGCCAGGCGGTGGTCCGGCTGCCCTTTATTGCCGACACCTCCCTCGGTCACGAGGTGCTCCATCAATGGTTCGGCAACGCGGTCAGGGTGGCGCCGGGCCAGGGCAATTGGGCCGAGGGGCTCACCGCCTACCTTGCCGATCATTCCTTTGCCGGAGACCGTGGTGAAGACGACCGGTTCCGCCTGGAGCAGATCGGCAGATACCAGAGCTATGTAAACAGGGATAACGTCATCCCGTTGCGGGATTTTCACGGGGCCGACGACTCCGGTTCCGCGCGGGAACTGCTCCGGGCGGTGGGGTATTCAAAGGCAACCATGTTCTTTCATATGGTGAAGAACCATGTGGGCGAGGCGAAGTTTTATTCCGCCCTGCGGAATTTGTATCAGAACAGGAAATTTCAGGAGGCGGGCTGGTCCGATCTTCAGGAGAGTTTTGAAAAGGCGGCCCATGTCAATCTGGCCTTTTTTTTCGATCAATGGCTCACCCGGACCGATATCCCGGAAATCGAACTCCGTGAAATCCGGGTCCGCGAGCAGGATGGTCACCCCTATCTCTCATTTACTGCGGTGCAGAAAACCGAGCCCCATTACTATGACCTGACCCTGCCGGTGACCATCAATACCCCCCTTGGCGGCCAGCAGCTCGACCTGCTGCTCACCGGGCCGGAAACCCCTTTTGAAATCATGCTCGACGAGCAGCCGGAAGAGATCATCGTGGACAGGGATTTTGACCTGATGCGCACCCTTTCCCCCGCTGAATCGGCGCCGACCTGGTCCCGTTTTATCGGCGCGCAGAATAAGACAGCCGTGGTCGCCCAGGGTGTTGATGAGGTTTTTTATGAGCCCCTGCTTGCGTATCTCCGAGAAAACGGGGCGACCATTGTCCGGGAAGCGGATGGTGAACAGATAAATCCGGCCGGGGCGCTCATCTTCCTTGGCCAGGGCACTACCAGCAGATCCCTGTTTGCCCTGCGCCCGCTGCCGCGGGCAGGTTTTGCCCTCGAGGTGCGGAACAACCCCCTGGAGCCCGCCACTGTTGCGGTGATCGTCTCGTCATCGTCGGCAGAAGAGACAGAAAAGGCCCTGGCCAAACTTCGTCATTACGGCAAGTATTCCTCGCTTCACCTTATCAGCGGCCGGATGATGAGCAAGGATATCGCAGAAACCACACGCGGGCAGCGCTACCCGGTGGAACCGGCCCCGGTCGGGGTCCGGACCAGCAACCAGAACACCTTCCCGGCAATCATCGATGAGCTCTTTGCCAACCGGGTGGTCTATGTGGGAGAAACGCACACCAGTTATCCGGATCATCAGCTGCAGTTGCGGATCGTGCGGGCCCTGTACGCCCGGGATCAGAATCTGGCCATCGGCATGGAGATGTTCAATCGATCATCCCAGGGGGTTCTGGATGAATATATTGCCGGAAAGTTAACGGAAAAAGAGTTTCTCAAACAGTCCAATTATTTCAGTGTCTGGAGTTTTGATTACAGATATTACCGTGAGATCATAGATTTTGCCCGCCACAACAAAATTCCGCTCATCGGGCTGAATCAGGAAAGGGAGGCGGTGAGCAGGGTGTTCAGCAGTGACGAAGAAAAGCCGCTTACCGAAGAGCAGCGAAGAAATTTTCCCGTGGACATGGATCTGGACATGCCCGGGTATCAGGACCGGTTGAGCCGGATATTCCGGATGCATTCCGGCAGCAGTGAAAAGAAATTAGCCGGCTTTGTCCAGGCCCAGGCCCTGTGGGATGAAACCATGGCCGAGACCGCGGCCGATTTTCTGAACGCCCACCCGGATCACCGGATGGTGATCATCGCAGGAAAAGGGCACGTTGACCGCCGGAACGCGATTCCCCCCCGGCTCCATCGCCGGCTGCCGGTGCGTCAGGTGGTGGTGGTCAACAGCGACGGCATGGATCTTGATCCGGAATTCGCTGATTTTCATTTTTTCTCCTCCCCGGCCGAGCTGCCGCCCAAGCCGCTTATCGGGGTGCAGCTGATTGAGGATCCGGACCAGCCGGGAGCAACAATCGCCGCTTTGAGCCCGGCAGGCCAGGCCGAGGCCGCGGGAATACAGAAGGGCGATATAATCCTGGCAATCGATGACGAGCCGGTTGAAACCCTTGATGATGTCAAAATCATCATGCTCTACAAAGATGTGGGCTCAACGGTGCGGGTCAAGGTCAAGCGGCCCCATGTGCTTCTTCGTGACGAGATCAGGGAGTTTTCCGTGTTTCTGGCCCCGCCGCCGAAAAGCCCGCATTAGCGGGACCGGTTGCACGGCGCGTCCTTCAGTTGGTCTCAGGGCAGAAAACCGGATAGGTGGTCTGAAAAGGGAGCTCCGGCCACCTGCGCCGGGAATCGAAACAGGTCACCACGCCAACCCCGCCGGCCCAGAAGAGATGCGGGTTCTGGTTCTCCAGTTGTCCGTTTTCATTCTCAACCCTGATCTCAAAATGGACGTGGGGGTATCCGGCGAGAAGTCCGGTCCGGCCCAGGGTGCCGATCTGCTGGCCCCGTTCAACCCGGGCACCTTTTTCCACCAGCCGTCCCTGGAGATGATAAATGCCGCTTCGTATGGTGCGGTTGTCCGGGGTTTTGCCGTGATCAAGTATGATCCTGTTGCCGGAAAACGGTTCATAGAGTGAATAGAGCACCGTCCCCGAAGCCGGGGCAAGCACCGGGGTGCCGGGTTCGGCGATGATGTCAAGCGCCTCATGGGTGTGGGAGTCGGTGTTTAAGGCCATTTTCTCGGGAACAGGTTTGAAACCCTGGCTGATTGACGGCGCGTTTGCCGGGATACTGATCGGGCCGCCGTCCGGTCGGACAGGGAGGCTGTCCGATGCGGCGGTTCCATACCGTTTGTTGGCGAGCGTGCACCCGGCGACAACCAGAGAGAGTGCCAGCAGGAAACCGGGAACCAGCAGGGTGGAGGAGGTGCGTTGCAGCCGGCGTTTCATCGGTTTATCCATCACCAAGGGACCTGAATCACGCCAGCGCCCGGATCGATGCCGCCAGGCGCAGTGCCTGCACGGTACCTTTGACGTCGTGGACCCGGATGATGGAGGCGCCACGGTTGGCGATGAGAGCTGAGATAACCGCGGTCGCCTCATCGCGGTCAGATGGTTTTTCAATACCAAGAACCGCACCGATAAAGGCCTTGCGGGAATGACCGACCAGCAGGGGAAGATCCACTCCGGCAAATTCCCGGAGCCGGCTCAGTATTGTCAGGTTGTGCTCCAGGGTCTTGCCAAAGCCAATGCCGGGATCAATGATGAACCGGCTCCGGTCCACCCCCTGCGCCTCGGCCCAGGCGATACGTTCATCAAAGAAAGAGATTATCTCCGTGACCACGTCATTGTAGTGCGGGTTTATCTGCATATCCCGGGGGGTGCCCTGCATGTGCATGATGACCACCGGCGCCTCGGTCTCGCGGACCACCGAAATCATCTCCGGATCAAATCTCAGCGCGCTGATGTCATTGATGATATCAGCGCCTGCCGCCAGTGCCCGGCGGGCAACTTCCGCCTTGCAGGTATCAATGGAGATGGGGATCGAGGTGATGGAACGGATGATTTCGATTGCCGGCAGCACCCGCTGCAATTCCTCTGCGGCGGCGACCGGGTCGGCAAAGGGGCGGGAAGATTCTCCGCCGACATCTATGAAATCCGCCCGGGCCTCGACCATGGCCAGAACCTGGGCGCGGATGTCGGATTCGCAAATAAAACTGCCGCCATCGGAAAAAGAGTCGGGCGTCACATTGAGGATGCCCATGACCCGTACCCGGTTGGCGGCAGGGAGCTTTTCGTCACTCATCATCTTATGGCCATCCTGAATATGTGTCTTTTCGCTTGATCTCTGTGTCATGCTCAAAATTTTATCCTCGGAATATCAACTATATGCCTGTGGTAAAATTTTTCGCATTCCTTGATCTCAAACGAAAATCCGGATTATTCAAGATACCATAATGATGTCAGGTGGTTTTGTCCTCGCCTGACTGAGTCGCATCCAGGGAAGGGACTGTACTTCCGGCAGGAGTCGTGGTGGCCGTAGTTCCGGCCGGGGCGCTTCCCGCCTTTTCAGGCTGTTCACCGGCGTTGGCGCTTGCCGCCATTATGGCCTCGATATCCTCGAGCATGATGGTCTCTTTTTCAAGCAGGGCATGGGCTACCGCCTTGAGCACATCAATATTGTCGGCCAGGAGTTTTTTTGCAGTCTCCTGGGCGGCAATCACCATGGACCGAACCTCGTCATCGATCTGCATGGCGGTGGATTCACTGTAGTCACGGTGCTGGGCGATTTCCCGGCCAAGGAAAATCTGTTCCTCCTTCTTGCCAAAAGAAAGCGGACCCATCTTGGCGCTCATTCCCCACTCGCAGACCATCTTCCGGGCCAGGGTGGTGGCCTGCTCAATATCGTTGCCAGCTCCGGTTGTAATCTCGTCAAAGATCAGCTCTTCCGCCACCCTGCCACCGAGGAGAATACTCATCCGGTCGATGAGATACTTGCGGGAATGGGTGTATTTCTCGTCTATGGGCAACTGCTGGGTCAGCCCAAGGGCGCGGCCGCGCGGAATGATGGTCACCTTGTGGATCGGGTCGGTTCCAGGGAGAAGCTTGGCAACCATCGCATGTCCGGCCTCGTGGTATGCGGTGATCTCTTTTTCCCGGACGGAAATGATCATGCTTCTCCTTTCCGCCCCCATCATCACCTTGTCCTTGGCCCGTTCAAGATCGGTCATGGTGACCTGTTCAGCGCCGCTGCGTGCTGCAAGCAGGGCGGCCTCATTGACCATGTTCTCCAGGTCGGCACCGGTGAATCCGGGGCATCCCCGGGCAATGACCGCCAGATTGACATCGCTGGCCAGTTTGGTTCTTTTGCCGTAAATGCCGAGGATCATCTCCCGCCCCTTGACATCGGGGACCGGTACAACCACCTGACGGTCAAACCGTCCCGGCCGGAGCAGCGCCGGGTCGAGAACATCGGGCCGGTTGGTGGCGGCAACTATGATTACCCCTTCGCTGGACTCAAACCCATCCATCTCGACCAGAAGCTGGTTCAGGGTCTGCTCCCGCTCGTCATGACCGCCGCCGAGGCCGGCACCGCGATGGCGGCCCACGGCATCGATCTCATCTATAAAGATAATACAGGGGGCATTCTTTTTTCCCTGGGTGAACAGGTCGCGGACCCGGGATGCGCCGACGCCCACGAACATCTCGACAAAATCAGAGCCGCTGATGGTGAAAAAAGGCACCTCAGCCTCTCCGGCGATGGCCCGGGCGAGCAGGGTCTTGCCGGTTCCGGGTGAGCCGGCGAGAAGCACTCCCTTGGGTATCCGACCGCCAAGGCGGGTGAATTTCTGCGGATCGCGAAGGAAATCAATTATCTCGGAGAGTTCTTCCTTTGCCTCTTCAATGCCGGCAACATCCTTGAAGGTCACCTTGGTGCCGCCCGCTTCCATCAGCTTGGCCCGGGTCTTGCCAAAGGACATCGCGCCGCGGCCTCCACCCATCTGCATCTGGCGCATGAAAAAGATCCAGACCCCGATCAGGAGAAGCATGGGGAACCAGGATACGAGAATGGTCACGTACCAGGGGGTGTCTTCCTTTGCCTTGACCGATATGTCGACCCCTGCCTTGCGCAGGGTGGGAATCATCTCGGAGTCGGCAAGGGGGGTGATGGTGCGGAAATTGGTGCCGCCCTTGAATGAGCCGGTTATTTCATTACCCTCGATAACTACCTGGGTGATGGCCCCGGTCTCCACGTTATTGAGGAAATCGGTGTAGGACATCTCCTCGTGTTGCAGTTGCGGCTTGTTGAAGAGATTGAACAGGAGGACCATGGTCAACCCGATGACCAGCCACATGCTTAAATTTTTATAAAAGCTATTCAAGAGCGACCTCCACTCATTGGTAATCTACTCACATCAAGTCCCGGACGCTCTCGGCAGGTTTGTGCCAATCCGCGCTTGATCAGTCGTTAAGGGCGTTTGCCCGGTTTAATGTGGCCAGGCCGGTCAATAACTCCGGCACAAGCCGACGACCCTGCGCCGCCATGAACCTTGTCAACATAAGAACTGGAAGGGTGAAAGTCCAGAGAATAGTGCTATTTTTTTGCCGCCTGATCTCCGTGGCCATTCCTACTCGAAATACTCCTGCAGGGCCTTGACCTCCATGCTTTTTTCCTTGAGCGTCTCGATTGCTCCGACCATGGACAGGGCGCCGGTAACAGTCGTGGTGTAGGGCAGACGGTAGTCAAGGGCGCTGCGGCGGATTGAATAGGAATCCTCGGTGGTGCGCGATCCCATCGAGGTATTGATGATCCACTGGATCTGCTTGTCCTGCACCTTGTCGAGAATGTGCGGCCGCCCCTCGGAGATCTTATTGATCCGGGTGCAGGCGATGCCGTTTTCATTCAGGTAGCCGGCTGTTCCCGCGGTCGCAAAAATGGAAAACCCCGAGGCGACCAACCTGCGGGCCAGTGACTCAATCGCCGGTTTGTCGGCGTCACGGACGGAAATAAGGACATTGCCGGACAGGGGCAACCTCTGGCCTGCGGCAAACTGGGACTTGGCAAAGGCCATGCCCACGGTGGTATCAATGCCCATGACCTCGCCGGTCGATTTCATCTCCGGGCCGAGCAGGGTGTCGACATTGGCGAATCTGTCAAAGGGGAAGACCGCCTCCTTGACCGCCCAGTGACTTACCGCGACCTCCGAGGTAATCCCGAGATCGGCAAGCTTCATCCCCCACATGACCTTGGTCGCGAGCTTGGCCAGGGGCACGCCGGTGGCCTTGCTGACAAAGGGCGCGGTCCGCGAGGCCCGGGGATTGACCTCAAGGACATAGAGGGTGTCATCCTTGACCGCGTACTGGATGTTCATCAGACCGATCACCTTCAACTCCCTGGCCATGGCCCGGGTTGCGTCCTTTATCTTTTCTATCAGTTCCTGGGACAGGGTATGGGGCGGCAGGACGCAGGCGGAATCGCCGGAATGGATGCCCGCTTCCTCGATATGCTCCATGATCCCGCCGATGATCGTCGTCTCGCCATCGGACAGGGCGTCGACGTCGATTTCGGTTGCATCCTTGAGGAATTTGTCAATGAGCACCGGGTGCTCGGAGGAGACGATTATCGCCGAGGCCATGAACTCACGGATGCCCTTCTCGTTATAGACAATCCGCATCGCCCGGCCACCAAGTACATAGGATGGGCGAACCACTACCGGGTAGCCGACCTCATTGGCCACGACCAGGGCTTCTTCAACGGTCCGCGCGGTGCCATTGGCCGGCTGGAGCAGGTTCAGCTTGTGAAGAAACTGCTGGAACCGCTTGCGGTCCTCTGCCCGGTCGATGGAGTCGGGAGAGGTGCCGAGTATGGGAACCCCGGCATTGGCCAGCGGCACGGCAAGGTTGAGCGGGGTCTGGCCGCCGAACTGGACAATAACCCCGTCGGGTTTTTCCCGCTCGATGATATTCAGGACATCCTCCCGGGTCAGCGGTTCGAAGTAGAGCTTGTCCGAGGTATCGTAGTCGGTGCTGACCGTTTCAGGGTTGGAGTTGACCATGATCGATTCCACCCCCATCTCCTTCAAGGCGAAGGCGGCATGGACACAGCAGTAATCAAATTCAATACCCTGGCCGATGCGGTTGGGCCCGCCGCCCAGAATCATGACCTTTTTCGCCTCGCTCGGCCGGGATTCATCCTCGGTCTCGTAGGTGGAGTAGTAATAGGGGGTATAGGCCTCGAATTCGGCGGCGCATGTGTCGACCAGTTTGAAGACCGGGGTAACCCCCAGTTCTGCCCGCAGTTCACGGATATCATTTTCACTGGTTCCGGTCAGGTAGCCGATCTGGGCATCGGAAAAGCCCTGCTGTTTGATTTTGTTCAGGAAATTTCGCTCAAGGCCGTTGAAGCCGGCGGTGCTGATTTCCCTTTCCGTTGCCACGATCTGTTGGAGATTGCGGAGAAACCAGGGATCGATGGCAGTGAGTTTATAGAGGTGGTCTATCTCGTAGTCCCGCTTCAATGCCTCATAGAGGTGAAACACCCGCTGGGAGTTGGGGGTGATGAGACCATGGTTCAGCTCCTGTTCATCCAGTGCGCTGAGATCACCCTTGCCGTCACCGCCGAATCCCATGCGCCCGACCTCCAGGGAACGCATTGCCTTCTGGAATGCCTCCTTGAAAGTCCGGCCGATGGCCATGGTTTCGCCGACCGACTTCATCGCCGTGGTGAGCAGGTCCTTGGCCTCGGGAAATTTTTCAAAGGTCCAGCGGGGGATCTTTACCACGCAGTAGTCAATGGTTGGCTCGAAGGAGGCATAGGTCTCGCGGGTGATGTCGTTTCGTATTTCGTCAAGGGTATAGCCCACGGCCAGCTTGGCGGCGATTTTGGCAATGGGAAAACCCGTGGCCTTGGATGCCAGGGCCGAGCTGCGCGACACCCGCGGGTTCATCTCAATGATCATCATTTCGCCGTCCACCGGGTTGATCGCGAACTGGACGTTGGAGCCGCCGGTTTCCACCCCGATCTCCCGGATAATGGCTATCGCGGCGTTCCGCATCACCTGGTACTCGCGGTCGGAGAGGGTCTGGGCCGGGGCCACGGTGATCGAATCTCCGGTATGAACACCCATGGCGTCCATGTTCTCGATGGAGCAGATGATGACCACGTTGTCGTTTCGGTCACGCATCACCTCAAGCTCATACTCCTTCCAGCCAAGGAGGCTGCGTTCGAGCATGACCTCGCTGTTCAGGCTCAGGTCCAGTCCCGAGCCGGCCATGGTGGTAAGCTCCTGCATATTGTAGGCAACCCCACCGCCGGTTCCTCCCAGGGTGAAACTGGGCCGGACTATGATCGGGAACCCTATCTCCTCCGCCGCGGCTATGACCTCGTCCAGGGTATGGACAATGGCGCTTTCCGGGACCTTGAGGCCGATTTTTCTCATCGCGGTCCGGAACTCTTCACGGCCTTCCGCCTTGCGGATGACAGCGATGTCCGCGGCAAGCAGCTCGACCCCGAATTTTTCGAGAATGCCCATCTCGGCCACCCGGATCGCGGTATTGAGCGCGGTCTGTCCGCCCAGGGTGGGAAGCAGGGCGTCGGGACGTTCCCGTTCGATTACCTTGGCCACCACTTCCGGGGTGATAGGCTCGATATAGGTCCGGTCCGCCAGCTCGGGGTCGGTCATGATGGTCGCTGGATTGGAGTTGATCAGCACGACCTCGTACCCCTCTTCCCGCAGAGCCTTGACCGCCTGGGTTCCGGAATAGTCGAACTCGCAGGCCTGGCTGATGATGATGGGGCCGGATCCAATGATCAGAATTTTTTTAATATCAGTACGTTTCGGCATGGTTTCTCTAAAGTGCTGAAGGGTTGTTCTATGGGTTTAGGTCGCAACGTGTCATTATTTCATCATCTCGATGAATCGGTCGAAAAGATAGAGGGTGTCGTGGGGGCCGGGGGCATTTTCCGGGTGGTACTGCACGGAAAAGGAGGGATACTGCCGGTGGCGCATTCCCTCAACGCTGTTATCGTTGAGGTTGATGTGCGTCAGCTCCACCTGATCCGCGCCAATGCTGTCCATGTCCACACAGAAACCATGGTTCTGCGAGGTGATCTCTATCTTGCCGGTGGTCAGGTCCTTGACCGGCTGGTTGATTCCCCGGTGGCCGAACTTGAGCTTATAGGTGGTTCCGCCATAGGCAAGACCTAAGATCTGGTGGCCGAGGCAGATGCCGAAAATGGGTTTTTTGCCGAGAAGCGTCCGCACCGTGTCCACCACTCCGGGCACGCCGGCCGGATCACCTGGACCGTTGGAGAGAAAGACCCCGTCCGGGTTCATGGCAAGGATCTCCTCGGCGCTGGTCGTGGCCGGCACCACCTGGACACTGCACCCGCGCTCGGCAAGAAGGCGGAGCTGGTTGTACTTCAGGCCGAAATCAAGGGTCACCACCCGAAAGGCGCCAGGCCCGGCCGTGGAAAAATTATTCCCCTCTACCGGTTTCCCGTCGGCCCAGCCGTAAGCCTTGTCGCAGGTGACCTCCCGGACCAGGTCCCGCCCCATAAGTCCCGGGGAAGCCTTTGCCCTGGCAACCAGGGACACAGGATCGAGATCCTCGGTGGAGACCATGCCTTTCATCGCCCCGCCGATGCGGATATGACGGGTCAAGGCCCGGGTGTCTATGCCCTCGACCCCGAGGATTCCGTATTCCTGGAGGAATTCCGCCAGGGAGGCGGTGGCCCGGAAGTTGCTTGGCACCGCGTTATACTCCTTGACCAGGAAGGCGGGAGGGTGGATGCGTTTAGATTCATTGTCTTCGGGATTGACACCGTAATTACCGATCAGCGGGTAGGTCATGGTGACGATCTGCCCGTTATAGGAAGGGTCGGTGAGGACCTCCTGGTATCCGCTCATCCCGGTATTAAAAACAATTTCTCCGGAGGCTTCACCGGAACCGGTAAAGGATTTCCCTTCAAATACTGTGCCATCTTCAAGGGCGACAAGTGCTTTCATAAGTATGTCCTAATTATTTCTTTCTCTTTGCGAATCCGTCATTGGTGATCTGTTCGTAGTAATTCGTCGGCCAGCAGCGCCTGGCGGCGAGCGGAACCAATCTGGGCCCGGGCAGTCCTGGCGGCATTTTCACCTGCCGCGCGATACTCCCCTTCATGATCGAGAAAATGGAGGATACCGGCCAGCAGTTCTTTCTCGCTGGCAATCATGATTCCGCATCCTGCGCTTTCAAGCATGTCCACGGCGTCCTGGAAATCGGCCATGTGCGGGCCGTAAAAGACCGGCCTGCCGTAAATGGCCGCTTCCATGATATTGTGGCCGCCGCGTTCCACCAGGCTGCCGCCGCAGAAGATATAGTCGGCCACCGAGTAGAGTCCGGCGAGTTCTCCAACGCTGTCAACCACTATGATATCGTGATTGCGCCCGTTTTTTTCAATATCACTCATCCGCTGCCAACCAATGCCGCGTCGTGTAAAAAGGACTTCCACCTCACCAAGGCGCTGCAGGTGTCGGGGCGCCACTATCCAGACCAGGTCGCGGAGGCGGTTATCCTTTCGCAACTCCTCAAAGACCGACAGCAGCATTTTTTCTTCACCGGTGTGGGTGCTGCCTGCGAGAAAGAGCGGGACGTCTTTCCCGAGCTGGAGACGGTTGCGGTACGTATGCGCTGTTTCCGGTGAAAAGTTTGCCGCAGCCAGGTCATACTTGGCATTGCCCACCACCCGGACTCTTTCTGGTCGCGCGCCCAGCTCAATATAGCGTCGGCGGTCTTCGTTGCTGATCACCCCGATGATGGAAAAAAGGTCAAGGGTGTCAGCAAGGAATCGCCGGACCAGGCTGTATCGTTTAAACGAGCGCTGGCTCATTCTGCCGTTCAGCAGGGAGATTCGGGCACCGCTTTTCCGCAGGCAGACGAGAAGGGCGGGCCAGAGTTCAGTCTCCAGGCATATGTAGAGATCTGCCCGGACCGCGGTAACGACCCGGTCAACTATTCCGGCCAGATCCAGGGGGGCGTATATGCAGCGGACGTCCGGGCCGAGCTCCCGTCTGGCAAGTTCCATGCCCCTGCTGGTCATCACCGAAAGGATGAAATGGGCTTCAGGCAGAAGTTCTTTCAATTCCACCAGCAATGCCCTGGCCAGTTGAACTTCTCCTACCGAAGATGCGTGAAGCCAGACACGTGGATGTCCGTCCTCACTGATAAAAAAGGGGGGAAGGATTCCGAGTCGCTGGCCAAGTCCTTCCCTGTGCTGCCTGTAAACAATGGTGTACAAGAGGAAAAACGGGAAGCTGACGATAAAAAAAATCCAGCCTGAAAGCTGGTACATTCCATATAACAACAGTCGCATTCCCACTTGGTTTTCCGTTGTTTGCCGTGAATTAAAAAAACAACTAATCTAAACCAGAATCGGCCAATCCGTCAACAGATATTCAGGTGAAATGTGCCTGGATAAAACCGCGCAGGGGAAGGGATCGTCGCGAAAAGTGAGCGAAAACGCCTTGCAGCCCAGGGGAAAAAAGCGTATTGTTGCCCCTTGAAAAAATATCGCCCACATGAACATTGCGGTTTTAATAGCTCCAAGGAGACCCTGTAATGAAACGTTTTCTCGTGATCGTACTGTTCTTTTTTGTCACATGGACCAATTTTGGAAAAGGAGATATCATGCACGCAGCAGAGAAACCTCTTGCAGACGGGCTTTATGCCAGAATGACAACCAGCCGGGGAGAGATTGTTCTTGCCCTGGAATTTGAAAAAACACCGCTTACCGTGGCCAATTTCGTGGGGCTTGCCGAGGGGACCAAGAACTCCAGCCGCGGTCCCAATCCCTATTATGACGGGCTCACCTTTCACCGGGTGATCGCCGATTTCATGGTTCAGGGCGGTTGCCCTCAGGGCACCGGAACCGGCGGCCCGGGCTACACCTTTCCCGATGAGATTGATCCCACCCTCAAACACTCGTCGCCAGGTATTCTTTCCATGGCCAATGCCGGGCCCGGCACCAATGGAAGCCAGTTTTTCATTACCCATGTGGCCACCCCATGGCTTGATGGCAAGCATACGGTCTTTGGCCATGTTGTTAGCGGCCAGGATGTGGTCGATGCCATCCGCAAGGGCGACAGACTGGAAAAGGTCGAGATCCTCCGAGTGGGAGAAAAGGCGGAAGCCTTTAAGGCGGATCAGGCTGCCTTTGACGTTCTCCTGAATGAGACAGGAGGCAAGGAGCTTGCACGGGAGCGGGCTGAGGAGGCGGCGCAGAAAAAGCTTATTGAGGAAAAATGGCCCAATGCGGTCACCACCCGTTCCGGTCTCAAGTATGTCGTTGTTGCCGAAGGGGAGGGAGCTACCCCGAAGCCGGGCAGTACGATTTCAGCCCACTATACCGGCACCCTTTTAAATGGAAAAAAATTCGACAGTTCGGTGGATCGTGGCGAGCCGATCAGCTTTCCGGTGGGCATGGGCCGGGTAATCCCCGGCTGGGACGAGGCGCTGGTCACCATGAAAAAGGGTGAGAAGCGGGTTCTCATAATTCCCCCGCAGCTGGCGTACGGGCCACGGGGGGTGCCCGGAGCAATACCGCCCAACGCGACCCTGGTCTTTGAGGTGGAGATGGTGGATTTCTAGTTGGCAGGTAACCTCGCTCTCCCCGCTGTTTCCGGTGACCACATAAAACAGGCCGGTGGGTCTTCCGACCCACCGGCCTGTTTTTTTTTTCGGATTACTGAGCCTCTTTAAATCCTGCCCTTTTAATATTTAAACCCCACCCGATCCCGCACCAGATCCAGGGTCGGGGTCGCCTTTTCCCTGGCCTTTTCCGCGCCTCTTGCCAGGATCTCCCTGATCGTTCCAGGGTCCCTGAGCAGTTCTTCCCGCCTCTTTCTGGCATCGGCAAAGTAGTTGCTTATAAGATCGACCAGTTCCAGCTTGATGTAGCCGTAGGCAGCGCCGCCTTCCAGGTAGAGCCGTTCCACTTCAGCCAGTCGGTCTGCCGGGGCAAAGAGCTTGAAGAGCTGGAAGAGATTGCAGGCCTTGGGGTTTTTCACCGCCTCCACCGGGCTGGCATCGGTCTGGATTGACATGACCGACTTTTTCAGGGCTTTGCCATCAAGAAAAATCGGGATGGTATTGCCGTATGATTTGGACATCTTCTGGCCGTCGGTGCCAGGGACCGTGGCCACGTCCTCTTCAATGGCAGGCTCGGGAATCACAAAGGTCTCGCCAAAGACATTGTTGAAGCGCATGGCAATATCACGTGCCACTTCAAGGTGCTGCTTCTGATCCTTGCCCACCGGCACCAGTTCCGACTGATAGAGCAGGATGTCCGCGGCCATGAGCACGGGGTAGGAAAAAAGGCCGTGGCTGGGAGCGATTCCTTTGGCAATCTTGTCCTTGTAGGAGTGACAGCGTTCAAGAAGCCCCATGGAGGTGATGGTGGAGAGTACCCAGGTAAGCTCGGTGACCTCAGGGACATCGCCCTGGACCCAGAAGATCGATCGGTCGGGATCAAGTCCCAGGGCAAGGAAGTCCGCGGCTGCCTCCAGGGTTCCCCTGCTTAACCGATCCCGGTCGTGGACCGAGGTCATGGCATGGAGGTTGACAACAAAGACAAAGAGTTCGCCACGTTCCATGTTGCGGATCATGGGAAGCATCATGCCGAAATAGTTGCCGATATGGAGCTGTCCGGATGGCTGGATGCCTGAAAGAATTCGCATGGATTCTGGTCCTGGTTAGAGTAAAGAGGCCGCAGGCAGTAATTTTTTCCGCTCTCCCTGCTCTCAAGGGAAAACCCCGGGCATTCAAGATAGGCGTGCCCGGCGTGATCGTGTTTTCCCTCTGCCCCTTGCCTGGTTTTTAAAACATTGATCGCGCAGCAAGATAAAAAAAATGGGGAGTGCGGGCAACCTTTTTCCGCACTCCCCGGGAACTTCTTTTTTATCTGGCAAGGAGCCTGTTATTTGACCTCTTCGAAGTCAGCATCAACAACATCATCATCCTTGCCGGTATTTCCGGCGGAACCGGCTCCAGCGCCGCCACCGGCGCCCGGACCCGGGCCGGCGTCATCGCCTGGCTGCTGGGCCGTGGCCTGGGAGTACATCATCTCGGCCAGCTTGTGCGACGCCTGGGTCAGGGACTCTATGCCGCTCTTGATGGCAGCGATATCCTCGCCCCCAATCACCTTTTTCAGAGAGGCTATTTCCTCCTCAACCTTGCTCTTGGTGGCGGCATCAACCTTGTCACCGAGATCTTTCAGGCTTTTTTCCGCGGCATAGATCATCGAGTCGGCCTGGTTTCTGGCCTCGACCAGCTCCTTGCGCTTTTTGTCCTCGTCAGCGTGGAGTTCGGCATCCTGCTGCATCTTCTTGATTTCATCCTCGGACAGGCCGCTCGATGCGGTAATCTTTATCGACTGGACCTTGCCGGTCCCCATGTCCTTGGCCGAGACATGGAGTATGCCGTTGGCGTCCAGGTCAAAGGTTACCTCAACCTGGGGCACTCCCCGCGGCGCGGGCGGGATATCGGCAAGTTCAAACCTGCCGATGGTCTTGTTGTAGGAAGCCATTTCCCGTTCGCCCTGCAGGACGTGGATAGATACCGCCGGCTGGTTGTCGGCGGCCGTTGAAAAGATCTGGCTCTTCTTGGTGGGCACGGTGGTGTTTTTCTCAATCAGTTTTGTAAAGACACCGCCCAGGGTCTCAATGCCAAGGGAGAGAGGGGTGACGTCGAGCAGGAGGACATCCTTGACATCGCCGCGCAGCACCCCGCCCTGAATGGCCGCCCCGATGGCGACTACCTCATCGGGATTAACCCCTTTGTGAGGATCCTTGCCAAAGATTTTTTTGACCTTCTCCTGGACCATGGGCATTCTGGTCATGCCGCCGACCAGGATGACCTCGTCGATATCGCTCGCTGAGATACCCGCATCTTTAAGGGCGGTCATGCAGGGGCCGGTGGTCCGTTCAACCAGGTCGCCGACCAGGCTTTCGAGTTTTGCCCGGGTAAGTTTTATATTCAGATGTTTTGGTCCGGAGGCGTCGGCAGTGATAAACGGCAGGTTAATGGCGGTCTCCATGGTGGTGGAGAGCTCCATCTTGGCCTTTTCCGCCTCTTCCTTGAGACGCTGCAGGGCCATCTTGTCGGTGCGAAGGTCAATACCCTGATCCCGCTTGAACTCGTCGGCGAGCCAGTTGACGATTCTCATGTCAAAGTCTTCACCGCCGAGAAAGGTGTCGCCGTTGGTGGACTTGACCTCGAAAACTCCATCGCCGATCTCGAGAATGGAGACATCGAAGGTGTCGCCGCCGAGGTCATAGACAGCTATCTTCTCCTCACCTTTCTTGTCAAGGCCATAGGCCAGAGAGGCGGCGGTCGGCTCATTGATTATCCGCTGCACGTTCAGGCCGGCAATCCTGCCGGCGTCCTTGGTTGCCTGCCTCTGGCTGTCGTTGAAATAGGCTGGAACAGTTACCACCGCCTCGGTCACCGGTTCCCCGAGATATTCCTCTGCGGTCTGCTTCATCTTGGTCAGAACCATGGCTGAAATCTCAGCCGAGGTGTAGACCTTGCCGTCAACCTCGACAGCCGCCTCGCCGTTTTTGCCTTCAACGATTTTAAAGGGGCTGATTTCAATGCTCTTCTTTACTTCCGCGTCAGTGAACTTGCGGCCGATAAGCCGTTTGATCGCATGCAGGGTGCGTGAGGGGTTGGTCACCGCCTGTCGCTTGGCAACCTGACCGACCAGCCGTTCGTTGTTGTCGGCAATTGCAACCACCGAAGGGGTGGTGCGATTGCCCTCCACATTGGTTATGACCTTGGGATCGCCGCCTTCCATGATCGCAACACATGAATTGGTGGTGCCGAGGTCGATTCCGATTATTTTTCCCATTGCTGTAATCTCCTTATATCGTTCAGTGCTCTGTCTGGTAAATTACGATTCCGTAGTTGGCCTCGAACCGTAAACTATCTGTTGGTGAACAGGTGCCGCATGATCCCGGACCGGGCATGGCGGCGTGTCTTCCATATGAAGACAATGCGCATGATCTTTTTTTTGTCAAGGGCGACAGACCTATGTATTTCCTATGGATTCTCTTCTCCGGGGCCGTTTGACACAATTACCTTGGCAGCGCGCAACAGGCGATCCTTGTACATATATCCCCGGACAAACTCCCTGAGCACATGCTTGGCCGGCACGTCATCGCTATTCTCCATTGTCAGGGCCTCGTGGATATTTGCGTCAAAGGGTTTGCCGACACTGTTCAAGGGGGTGGCGCCGAATTTTTCGAATGTGGAAAGGAGTCCCTGGAGGGTCATCTCCAGCCCCTCGATCAATGTTTCCACTCCATCCATTGCCCGGGCCTGTTCCATCGCCCGTTCCAGGTTATCGATTCCAGGAAGCATTTCCCGCAGGAGATTCTCTTCCGCGTATTTCAGGGAGATTTCCCGCTCGCGGTGCAGCCTTTTTTTGGTATTTTCAAAATCAGCCGCGGTCCGCAGGAGTCTGTCATTGAGCTCCGCCAGTTTTTCGCGGGCCTCGGTAAGTTCTGTTGTCGGATTTGAAGGGGGGGTGTCGGGAGAACTTTCAGCCCCGGACTCCTCAGCGACCTGTTCAATGTCTTCCCTTGTCTGTTCTTCGGTATTCAAAAGCGTCTCCTGTTGCTCATTCCGCCGCTCTCCTGGCGACAGGTTTCATGGTGTGAAAAGGTGCCTTTTTTCAGGGGTACTGAAATTTGTCAGTTACACTAAGTATGCCCCACCCCTCTGTCAAGACGGAAACGAAACAAAAAAAAAGACCTCCACCGCCAACGGCGGGGAGGTCCAATTGCCTGTCCGAGCGTGTTTCAGGTCAGCTTGCCAGGTAGTCCTCAATGGCCTTGGCGATCATCTGGCATATCATCGCAAACTTGGCCTCATCCCTTTCAAGCATGGTCATCCGGAAACCCTGAAGTTCGGTGGCAAAGGAAGAGAGCGGCACAACGCAGACTCCGGTCGAGCCCAGGAGATAATAGACGAAACGCTTGTCAAGAGACGTGCCCGGCTGGCTGACAAGACCCATCACATGATTCCGCACCTCGGGGTTGTCGATGGGCAGGGTCTGTGAATGATTCAACACGTCTTTTTCAAAGACCACGCTCATGTAGAAGGCGCCGTTGGGCCGGTTGACCACCAGGCCGTTAACCTTGCTCAGGATATCGTGGGCCACATTGGAATACCGTTCATAGCGCTCGATCCGCTCAGTAAGATAGCCCTGGTATTCAGGGTGTGTCACCACATGGGGCATGACGATCTGCGGCAGGGTGGTGGAGCAGACCTCGACCATCTTCGAGTTGACGATGGACTGGATATACTTTTCAAACATCGGGTCATTATGCCCGTTATAGACCTCCATCCAGCCGCAGCGTGAACCGGGCCATGGCATCTCCTTGGAAATGCCACGCATGACAATGGCCGGCACATCGTCGATTATATCGGAGATCGGCACTGTTGTCTGGCCGTTATATATGATGTTGTGATAGATCTCGTCGCAGATCACGAACAGGTCATATCGCCGGGCAATCTCCACCATGCCGACCAGGATCTCCTCAGGGTAAACCGCGCCGGTGGGATTGTCCGGATTGATGATCAGGATGCCGGCCACCGCCGGGTTGTATTTGATCCGTTTTTCCAGATCGTCCAGATCAGGATACCAGTGATTCTTGGGATCGAGAAGATAGGTCACCGGCCGGTCTCCGGCATGGGCGGCCTCGGCCGAGGAGTGGGTGGTGTAGCTGGGGGTCGGCACTACTACCCGGGCTGTTCTTTTAAGCAGGCCGAAGACCTTGCTGATGGCATCGCCCAATCCGTTGAAGAAGAGGATGTCATCCGCCTTGATCTGGACCTTGCCGCGCTTGTTGGTCTGATCGGCAATAAACTGACGGGTATAGAGCATCCCCCGGGTGGGGCTGTAGGCGTAGGTGGCGTCATCCATGGCGAGTTTGGCCACGATTTCCTTCATCCACAGGGGAATCTTTTCTCCCTTGGCCACCGGGTCCCCGATGTTTTCCCAGTAGGTCTTTATTCCAAGACTCTGCAGCTTTTCCCCGACGTTGACGATGTTTCTGATCTCATAGGTCAGCTCGCTCGCGCCTATGTGGACAATATTGGTACGCATTTCCGTAAAACTCCTTGTTATAAAGTCGGTGCCCTCTCGGACATCGGATAAAAAAAGAAATAAAGGGCAGCACTTTACTACAGGCAAAATTACACGTCAATACTGACCATCTGGTTCTTTATGAAAAGAATGCCGGGCCGGTCTGGAATCACCGGCACCCTTTATCCCTCCTGGTATTTGTTCAATTTACTCAAGAGGGTCTTTCTGGTGATGCCAAGGCGTCGCGATGCCTCGCTCTTGTTGCCCTCGGTTTCCTCCAGGGTCTTGAGTATGACCTGTTTTTCAGCCTCCTCCAGCGAGGTCGGCACACCGTCGGCTGCCGCCGCATCCCGCACACCGGACACCCCACCGCGCTCGTCAAACCATTTCCGGATCGAAATGGGCAGGCCGTCTTCAGCAAGGAAATCGCCGCGGATGAGGATCACCCCCCGCTCCATCACGTTTTCGAGTTCGCGGACATTGCCCGGCCAGGGATAGTTGAGCAGCATATCCATGCATCCAGGGGTAACACCGGCAACCTTGCGACGATTCTTCGCGGCATAGGTGCGGAGGAAAAAATCGACCAGCAGCGGGATATCCTCGCGCCGCTCGCGCAACGGCGGTACCTGGATGGAGACAACATTCAGCCGGTAATACAGGTCCTCGCGGAAATTCCCCTCCCTGACTTCATCCTCGAGAATCCGGTTGGTAGCCGCCACCACCCGGACATCGACACTGATCGTCTCATTGCCGCCGACCCGCTGCACCTCTTTTTCCTGAAGAACCCGGAGCAGTTTAACCTGCATGGCCGGCGCCATTTCGCCGATCTCATCGAGAAACAGGGTGCCGCCGCTTGCCTGGACGAATTTTCCTTCGCGCAGTTTTTCCGCCCCGGTAAAGGCACCTTTCTCGTGGCCAAAGAGTTCGGACTCGAGGAGATTTTCGACAATGGCCGCGCAGTTGACCGTGACAAAAGGTTTTTCCCGTCTCGTGCTGTGCGCGTGCAGCGCTGAAGCGATCAGTTCCTTGCCGGTACCGGATTCGCCCAGGATGAGGACCGTTGCCTCGGTGGGAGCGACAAAGGAAATCATCTCGAGCAACTCCCGCATCGCCGGCGAGGTGCCGACAATGTCTTTATAGTGGCCGGGGTCCGGAGGAGATTCCAGGGTCGCGCCTTTTTTCTCAACCACCTGCCGGTGTTCAAGGGCCCGGTCCATGGTCAGGCGCAGGCGGTCGAAATCCAGAGGCTTGGTCAGGTAGTCATGGGCCCCGTTTTTGATTGCCTCAACCGCCGAGTCCACCGAGGAATAAGCGGTCATGATCACCACCGGTATGGCTGGATTATAGGCATGAATTTTTTTCAGGGCCTCCATGCCGTCCATCTTTGCCATCCGTACGTCCATGAGGATCGCATCAAACGGGCGCTCCATCACCGCATCAACGGCAATGGCCCCGTCCGCCGCCTCTTCCACCGTCCAGTTCCACCCCTCGAGCATGGAGCGTAACATATACCGGTGGGCGTGTTCGTCGTCGACCACCAGGACGGTGATCGGACGGATTCTGTTTTTCACCTTATGTTTCTCCCTGAAATGAGCGCATCGTGATCTGCGGATTTTTCCGTTTCCGGTTGTCTGTATACAGGTACAGGTATCTTGACCGCTGGCGGTGACAGTATACCCGCAGGAGAGGAAAAAAGTCCACACCGGGAGAGGTGGGAGAGGAGTAAGGCCTGAATCCATGGGAAAAAGGGCCATTGAAGGGCATCACAGGAAACTGTCGCTGTCTGCCGCGAACACTTCACAGGGGGAAAGTTCACGGATTCAGGAGATTGATTCAGAAGAGAGATTTCTGGCCTTCACATTCCCGCATGTCCGGTGTGGCCCCGCTGCGGGATGCGACAAAGGCGCCGCGCCGGTTGGCCCTGGCCAGGATATCGGGCCACTCCATTCCGGCAAGGCGGCAGGCGATTATCGCCGCAAAGAAGTCATCCCCTGCGCCCACGGTATCGACCACGGCAACCGGAAACCCGGGGTGACTGAAAAAACCCTGTTCGCAGAGAACCCATGAACCGTCCGAGCCGGAAGTGACCACCAGGGTATTAATGGTAAACTTTGCCCGTAACGCTGCCGCTGATTCCCGTGCATCTTCTGCCTCGGTTTTAAACCAGGCGCCAAGTATCTTGAGCTCCTCTCTGTTCACCTTGACCACTTCGGCCACGGCCAGCGAGTCATGGACCAAATCCTGAGTGGTGAAGGGCGGGCGAAGGTTGACATCATAGCAGCGGAAATCAGCCAACTTCCAGAGGGCGCGGATGGTTTCCCTGCTTTGAGCGGAGCGCTGTGCCAGGGTGCCGAAGACCAGGACAAAGGGACTCTCCCCTGCGATTTTCCGGGCTGGCTCTATCGCTATGGCATCCCAGGCCGCCGGTGCGACAATCTCAAAACTGGGCTCATTGTTACTGACGGTAACCGTGACCCGGCCGGTGGGGTGGTCGGGGTCCTGCTGCACCCCCCTGGCGGAGACATGGAGCTTTTTGAGTTCATCCAGGGTCCGCCGGCCTGGCAGGTCATCGCCGATCCGGCTGATGAGATTGACATCCAGACCGAGAGTCGTGAGATTGTAGGCCACGTTGAGCGGGGCCCCCCCCAGCACCTCCCGGTCGGAAAAAACATCCCAGACCACTTCGCCGATGGTCAGGACCCGTTTTCTGCTTCTGTCAGCTTCCATTTTTTTCCCCATGTCAGTGATAATTTCTCTTGCCGCCCGCCGCACCGGCCAGGGATCAGCCGGGAAGAAGCCTGTCGGCCCGGGGCATGTAAAAGAGGTGGTAGAGCAGATGGCAGTATTGCCGCATCCGCGCCTTTGCCGTGTTTGATGTGGAATATTTCCAGAATCCATAGACCTTGGTCAGCCGGGTCAGCCGGCGACAGTAAAGGTCCCAGGTGAAATGGTTCTGCGCCCGGTCCCTTGCCGCCAGGGAAATGGTCTTCCAGTGGTCAGGATTTTCCCGGCACTCGGTGAAAAACGCGCCCAGGGCCCGGCTCATCAGTTCATGGGACGTGGGGTTGATGAGAAATCCGGATTTGCCGTGTTCAATAATCTCCAGCGGGCCGCCGAACTCAGTGGCGAAAACCGGCAGTCCGCTGTGCATCGCCTCAAGGATCGTAAGGCCGAAGGCCTCGAAAAGGGCCGGCTGGACGAAGACTCCACCCATGTCAGCGATGATCCGGTATGCCTCCCCGGTATCCTCTTTGGACAGAAATTTACCGATCCAGCGGATGTGGCCGTGGAGCTGGTACTGGTCGATCAATTGATACATCCGGCGGATCTCCGCGGCCTCCTCCGCATCCCGGGAAAGATCCGGGTTGAGGATGCTGGCGATGAGCACCATATTTGCCTGCTCGCGGAGCTTCTCATCCCTGGCATAGGCCTCCACCAGGCCGGTGAGGTTTTTGATCCGGTCGAGGCGGGCAATGGAAAACAGGGGGGGGAGTTGCGGGTTGTTCAGCCGGCCGAAGCACTCCTCGTTCTCCGTTTCAAAGAGGATTTTCCGGAGGTTCTCGCTCTGGTCGGGACTGCGCCGCTCCCGGGAGTCGTGGGGGAAAAAAGTTTCCGTGCTTACCCCTGGCGGAATCACGTTGAAGCGGGGATGAAACAGGTTGATCCCTCCGGTTACCTGCATCAGCCCCGGCATGGTGAAAAACTGATAGGATTCATACTGGCCGATAGATTCGTCAGTGCCGGTGATTTCCTGGCTGGTGCTGGAGATGATGAAATTGGCAAGGTTCATGGAGATGATGTCGGCCATGAACTGGATCGAGAAGTTGTACGATTCCTCAAAGTTTTCCCAGTAGAGATCACTGAACAGGTATTTTGATTTCTCAAGGGCATGGGCGATATTGCACTGGATCACCCCGAGGCTTTTGGCAAGCATGGTGGCCACCAGGTTGCCGTCGGAATAGTTGCCGACAATAAGATCGGGTCGGCCGTGGAATTCAGCCAGGATCTCCTGCTCGGCATCAAGGGCAAAACGGCCGAGATAGGGCCAGATCTTGAAACGGGAGATCCACCGGGCAACCACATTCCCATGCGGGTCCCTGAAGGGAACCCTGAGGATGTGGACATTTTTTGTTGCGTGGACCGCCTCAAAACGCTGGTCCGAGGTGGTGCCTTCATTTTCCGGAATAAGACGGGTGATGATCAGTATCCGGGGCTCAAAATCAATGCCGCAGCGGGTCAGGTCCTCTTTGAGAAACTTTTCCAGGGCCCTGGCCTGGTCAAGGATGTATACCACCTGGCCGCCGGTATCGGGGCGGCCCAGGACGTTCTCCTGGCCGAACCAGCCGTGGGGCGAGATCAGCGCCACCTTGGAGACCATGGGGATCCGGGCGAGGAACTCTTCCAGGGTATCGCCGTCCGGTTTTTCCAATGTATCCTGAAGAAGCTGCATCGTCTCGAGGATGCGGGCGGCGTTGTTTCCCCATCCATCAAGGAATCCCAGGGACCTGAGATGTTTTTTCAGGCGCGGCAGGTCATCGGGGCAGTCACAGCGCTCAAGAAAATCCATGCCATCTTCCAGGGCGCTTTCGAGTTCATGGGTGGAGCGGACCTGGGTGCCGTCCAGGAGCAGCTGCGTGCCGTGCATATTGTGCAGCTTGAGGAACTCATAGAGGTTCTGGTTCCATTTGTCCGGCTGCTGCGCAAGGTTGGCGGACATGTAAAAGTTGAGGTGGGTGATGCCGGAGCCGATGGTGTCTGGATCGCGGAGGCTTGGTCCATAGTCGTAAAACGGGGTGAGGTCTATTTCCAGGGGCCGGTAATTATAGGGGAGATCGGGCTTGACCAGCCTTTCCTTGATTGAAAGAAATGTCGCAACGGACAGCGGTTCCAGTCGCGGATCATCGGGGTGCAGCCGGTATATGCGGCAGGATGCCTTGCGCTGGCGGAAGACCAGAATGATGCTTCCCTCAAAGTGGAGAATCTCCTGCACCCTTCTGAGGAAGCGGCGCGGGCTGTTCATCGCGGATTCATCAGAAGGCGGAGCCGTGTCAATCTGTCCGTTGCCCGCGGGTTTGATTCCGTTGCGGAGGGTGACGAACTTTTCAAAGGCGAGGAGGATCTCGTTGTGGAGAAAAAGGGGAGGTGGGTCCGGTTTTTTCAAGGAGAAGAGAAACTCCTGGAGCATGGTGACTTCCGGAGCTTCCATGAAGCTGGTCAGTGATTTTCCCATGGAGATTCCTTGTTCTGTTTTCTGTTTGGAGGTGTGCCCTCTCTTCAGTAGATCATGTTCCCGGCAGCCGGGGGGCTCATTCCTCTTCTATAAATCCGTATTTTCGTATCCCGTCGATGATCGCTTCGGCATACTCCTTTTTACTGAAAAAGATGTTGCGCCGGCCCTTGAGATGGGAAAGTTCCCTGCTGTGGTTTGCCACCACCACCCCGCAGGTGTCGCCGCGGAGCATATCCTCGTCATTGCCCGAATCGCCGCAGACCATGATATCCTGTAAGGGGATGCCCCATTTATAGGAGAGATAGCGGACAGCCCGGCCCTTTGATGCCCGGTAGGGGAGGATGTCGAGAAACTGGCCGTGGGAGAAAATCAGCTGGTAGCGGAGTCTGTCTGACCGGAGCGCCTGATGAACCCTGGTGAGAAGGTCCGGATCATCCTCCATATAGTAACTGATTTTGAACTGGCGCTGGGTTTCCGGCTCCTGGAGCTCAAGGAAATCCAGGCCGGTCAGCTTCTCCCGGATCTGCTCGGGGCGCCATTTATGGGACAGATGCTGCTGCCAGCCACGGTCCATGGTCCTTTTCTTTCCGTAGTAGATCTCGGTGCCGACAGAGCAGATGAGGATATCCGGAGGGTCGATGGCGTGTTCTTTCAAGACATCAATGGTCAGCTGGAGGCAGCGGCCGGTGGAAAGACCAAGACCGATACGGGCCTGGTTCGCAGCCAGCAGGTCAAGGAGTTCTCTTAATCCCTGATCATTGCCGACCAGCGTGTTGTCAATATCGGAAATAATGAGTTTTTTCAGGCTGGTGAGCCGGTGGCCAAGGGAGCGGAAAACGCTCATGTCCGAGGCCTTTGCCGCCGGGGTCTCCTCCAGGGCGGTATCAATAATTTTAAGGGTTTGATCGCAGTGGGAGGACCAGGAGTAGTGGCGGCGGACTCCGTTGATTCCTTTGCCGGAAAATCGTTTCCAGGTCTCCCGGTCAACGAGGATCTTTTTAATTGCCGTGGCAATTTCCCGGTGGTCGGTCGGATCGACCAGAATCCCGTTTTCGCAGTTGCCGATGATATCGGTGGGCCCGCCCTCGCAGGTGGCGATGATCGGCAACCCGCATGCCGCGGCTTCAATCAGGGTAAGGCCAAAGGGCTCGACCAGCGCCGGGTTGACAAAGACGCCATGGCCAGCGGCGCAGAGGCGAT
>JBFHXP010000025.1:0-26564 GCA_041598875.1 Desulfobulbales bacterium | reverse complement strand
TGATGCCATAGTCTTCTCCACAATGAGGGTGTTAACGAAGCGTGATAAAACATACCAATACAAGCTGTTTTTCCGCAAGGTATAAGCTCTTCACCCCGCCTGCCGTGGGAGTTTGTCATAAGGTAACTTGGGAAACGCAAAAGAGAATGTCGAATATAGAACAAGGAATCATGAATATCGAAGGGATGAAAGAAGTTCATTATTGAGGTCCAGATGAATGATTTTACCATCATATCATTCGAAGCATCGAGACCGTGACAAAGACAAAAAATTGCAACCACTGGTCGAGATAAACTTCATGAATCGAAATTCCTTGTTCGATATTCGACATTCTCAGAAAAAACCACGCAATTTAAACAAGTTATGCGTAAGTTGCGTGGAGGGATGAGAACAGATTGTTTTTTATGTTCATGATCCGTTGACAAGTCAGGTAAAAGGGAATATGACTGAACCATCACATGGTGCAATCGGTCTTTTTCCTGCCGGTTGTATCTCCCCGGGGATTCGCAGTTCATGTTTTTTTTCAGCAATTTTCATACAGCGATAACGCATGGTCATGCCATGCGTTGAGGGTTTACCCGTGTTGCCGTGTCCGGCGCAAAACGGAAAGAAACGGTTTTTATCAGTTTCAGCGCGTTCTGGCATCTCTGTGCTGAGTAAATCGATCCGCGTCATTTTTGTCATGTGTTCAGGATCCTCTTCCGTTAGAAAAAATCATGTGATTCGTTGAGTATCAATGGAGGACATCATGGAAAAACCCAAGGCAGCAAAAAGGGGATATGGTGAAAACATGGTGGTGGCTGCGCCTGGCAACAGGAGTGCCTGTCTTGCCGGGCTCTTCAGCCCATCCTTGTCCCTGAACGATACCATGACGGCAATGCGAAAGGAGTTGCGGCAGATTTTCAATGCCGAGGCCCTGACCATCTATTTTGTTGATCCCCGTGAACGGCAACTTGTTTCCCGGATCAAGGCGGGCCGGTTGCGGCGCGAGATCCGCCTCGCGATTGATCGCTCCAGTATCGCGGGCTATGTTGCCGAAAAGGGCAGGGGCGTCTGCATCGGCAATGTCCGGGATCGGGCAGAACTTGCCGCCATTGACCCAGGCCTCAGGTTCAACAGCACCTGGGATCAGGCCACCTCTTTTAAGACCGTCCAGGTGTTGGCAACACCGGTTGCCTATGGGAAAAAAGTTCTCGGGGTGATCCAGCTTCTTAACAAGAAGGGGAGTGGCCGGTTTACCCCGGTGGACGAGCATAACCTTGAGTACGTGGCGGAAAAACTGGCCGCGGCAATTCACCGGGATCGGGCTCTTCAGGCCTATCAACCCTGCTATCAGGGTCTTGTGGAGAATGGATACATATCAGCGTCCGCCATGAAAAGGGCGGCCCGGATGTCACGGGAGCAGGGTCAGGACCTGGAGAAGATCCTGCGCCGGGAGTTCAAGATCGGGAAAAGGGATATGGGAACCGCTCTTGCCCGTTTCTACGGGGTGGAATATGAAGACCTGGCGACCACCCACTACAATCCAGTCCATCTCTTCAAGGACAAGAATTTCAGATATTTTCAGCAGGAACATTGCGTCCCCCTGGCCATTGAGGACAACAGGATGCTTCTTGCCGTAAACAACCCCCATGATCACGGGAAGATTCTTGAGGTGCAGCATATCTTCGGTGCCCTTGACGTCAAGCTCTGTTTTTCCCTGAAAGAGGATATTGAGAATTTTATTTTCTCGTTCCAGTCCGGCGGGCAGGTGCGGATGGATATCCGGAGCAAGAGCGTGGGCGATATCATCGGAGAACTGGACGAGAGACGGGACCATCCCCATCAGGAAGAAGATGATGTTGAGTCAGCCGATATAAATGATAATTCGGTGGTTCTTCTGGTTCGTAAAATCATAGAAGATGCCCACTATCATCTTGCCTCGGACATCCATATCGAGCCATATGGCCAGAATCGTGACGCACTGGTCCGCTTTCGGGTCGACGGCCGCTGCAAGAAGGTGTTGACCTTGCCACGCGGCTATGTTCGCGCCGTGGTCTCCCGGATCAAGGTGCTGGCGAAAATGGACATAGCGGAAAAGAGAAAACCCCAGGACGGCAAGATCCGGTTCCGGACATCCAGTGGCAAGATGGTGGAGCTCCGGGTGGTGACCATGCCCACGGCCGGCCATAACGAGGATGTGGTTCTCCGGGTGCTGGGCGGGGTTGAACCCCTGCCGCTGGAAAAAATCATGCGCCGGGAGACCTTTGAGCGGTTCAACGCCATTATCCGCAAGCCCTACGGCATTGTTCTGGTGGTTGGGCCCACCGGAAGCGGCAAGACCACCACCCTTCATTCGGCGCTCAACGCGATCAATGACTCGGAACGCAAGATATGGACCGCGGAAGACCCGGTGGAAATAACCCAGTACGGCCTCCGTCAGGTCCAGGTCAATCCCAAGAGCGGGCTGACCTTTGCCCAGGCGATGCGTGGTTTTCTCCGGGCGGACCCGGATGTGATCATGGTCGGTGAAATGCGAGACCGTGAAACAGTTGGCATGGGGATCGAGGCGTCGCTGACCGGCCATCTGGTTTTCAGCACCCTGCACACCAACTCAGCGCCAGAGACGATCATCCGCCTGATCGACATGGGCATGGACCCCTATAATTTTGCCGATTCCCTGCTCGGAATCCTTGCCCAGCGTCTTGTCCGTATTCTCTGTGGATCATGCAGGACCGCCTATGCCCCGGATCTCCGGGAATATGAACACATCAGGGAGACCTATGGCCCGTATTTCGACCAGCGGGTGAACATGCCCCATCACCCCGGCCTGAAACTCCACCGGGCCCGGGGGTGTTACGCGTGCCGCGACCAGGGATACGCCGGTCGGAAGGGGCTCTATGAACTGCTTCTTGGCGATCGGAACCTGAAGGAGCTGATCATCGGAAAGGCGTCGGTGGTTGAGTTCCGCCGCGCTGCGGAAGAGGGGGGGATGACGACCCTTCTCCAGGACGGGATACACCGTGTTTTTGCCGGCGAGACCGATATGAAGCAGGTGATGAGCGTTTGTCTGCGGTAGGTTAACTGGTTGGTAATCAGTGGTATGCGTTTTTTTGTTAAAACTTTATATTTTATATCGTTACATAGTAATATAGAGCTACAAGATGCATTATTTCAAGGGCTATGTCTGCGGTGGTATTCCGGTGAAACCAGGCGGCCCGTACGGTGCGGGATAAAACAGGCCTCAGCCCGATGTCGCGGGTGGATCGGCCTTGGCCATAAGGGGTTGGCTCGGCCGGGTTGAGTCGTGGAGACGGCCCATGGTGATGGTCAGTGATTCCCTGCGGCGGGAGGCAAGGGCCAGCCAGTTGGCGATCTCAGCGGAGAGTCTTTCTTCGCCCACCCGTTTCGCGGCGGGCCGCTGGGCGATATCGTTGTCAATGTATCCGGAGTTGATATAGGTCCACTGTTTCTCGTTCTGTGAGACAACGCCTGTGTGGCCGCGGCTTCGGGTGGAAAAGGAAAGAACCAGGCCCGGTTCGAGCAGGGGTTCGATTTCCTGGTAGATGGCCCGGGCCTGGGCTGCGGGATTGCGGGGGCGGCTGATCTGCCTGGCATAGACTTTGGTTCCAGAGACCTCTACCAGTCCTTCGCCGGTAACATAGGCGTTGCCGGCCAGCCCTTTCTGCCGGGCCAGTGAAACCATTTTATCGTAGATACCATCGCGTCCGGAGTAGCGGACCCCCATCTCTTCCAGGCCCTGGACGATCAAGGTGTAGCAGTTGAGGTCGCGGTAGGGCCTGCCCATATGACGCCTGACCGCCTGGACTAGTTCGGCGGAAAAGGAATCAGGTTTTTGACTGCGGGAGATTTCCGGGTCGGTTTCCGGCAGAACAGGGGGGGGGACAGCTACGGGATTATCGGCCGCGGTTACCGCCATCTCCCAGGATAATTCACGGGTCAGCGGATTCATGGTAACCGTTGCGCCATGGGGAACGCGGGTGAAATCCTTGCCCTGGTTGATGTCATTATAGATAATCTGCCAGATCTCTTTGCCATACGCCGGGTGGCGGGCAAGAATGTGGGAGATGGTCGGCTGGGCGTCGCTCACCCGGCCGAGTTCAATGGAGTCGGGCTGGTCAATAACCGGGGCGGGCTGCGGAGTGACAGGCTGTGGTTCATCGATTTTTTCTGAAGAGTGCCAGGAGATTTCCCGTGTATGCCTGTTCATGGTAATGGTAGCGTCATGGGGAATCTGGGTGAAATCCTTTTTTTGGTTTACCTGATTATAGATGATCTGCCACGTGTCCCGGCCAAGTTCGGGGTTGCCTGCAAGAAGATGTGATACCGTGGGGGTGCGGTCGCTTAACTTGCCGATAAGTATCTCGGTGTTTCCAGTCTGATGGTCCCAGGGAGAAGGGGTCGGGGAGTGCTGCCGCCGCAGTGATTTTTTGAGCAATCCGGAAAATATCTCCGAGCCGGCGTTCGTTTTCCGGGGCTGAGTGGTGCTGGAAACCGCTGTGGTCTGATTTGT
This sequence comes from Desulfobulbales bacterium, assembly GCA_041598875.1. Classification (GTDB taxonomy): domain Bacteria; phylum Desulfobacterota; class Desulfobulbia; order Desulfobulbales; family BM004; genus JAKITW01. The sequence continues at coordinate 22,051 of JBFHXP010000025.1, read as the reverse complement.
TTCAACTCTCATGCTGTCTACCCTGTTCACAGTTGATCTCTCGCTCCATACTCTTTTCGGCAGATTTGAAAAAAAACTGAACCGATTTCTGGCGGATGGTGAAAAAACATTTCCAGGGTGAATGAGAGTATTGTCGGCTGAGCAGGGAGCCGTGGCCAACAAACGGCGTACACGGAGTCAAAATCGCGGAATTTCATTGTAAGAGCAGAGGGGAATCGGCTAGTATACCCTCTATTCCGTATGAATTCTTTCGCTCGGCTCCGGGTGATATTTCCGCGTCCCGGTTTTTTGTCAGCGTGAAGAGTGGACAAAACATCAGGGGGATGTTATGGCCGATTATACCGAGTTGCTCAGAACGCGGCGTTCGGTTCGCAAGTACCTGGATCAGGGGGTTCCTCTTGATCTTCTCCGTGAAATCATTGACGAGTCTCTCCTGGCGCCCAATTCCCGCAACGACCAGCCCTGGAAGTTTGTGATTGTTACCGACCGGGCGATGATCAAACGAATCTCCGATGAGAGCAAGAAAAATATTCTCACCCGGATCGCGGAAAACCCTGATGATTCGGCGGCGCGCTATCAGGGGATGCTGGCCAGGCCGGAATTCAATGTCTTTTATAATGCGCCGGCCCTGGTGATTATTGTCGGCGACAGGCGTCTGAAGAATCTCCTGGTGGACTGCGCCCTGGCAGCGTCCTATCTCATGTTCGCCGCTACCCGCCGGGGGCTCGGGACATGCTGGGTCAACCTGGGGGCTGATCTCCGCGACCCTGGACTGCGTGCGGAACTGGGTATCCCTGAAACCTGCAGGATCGTTGCCCCGATCATTGTCGGCTATCCCGAGTACATTCCCGAGGCGCCGGAAAGAAAAAAGGCCGAGATTCTTAAAATCATTTAATGGGCAATATTTTGTGACGAATTGACTTAGGTCAAGTTGTCCACGTTTTTTGTTTATTATTTAGTTTTCATCCGGAAACGCCACTATTAAAAAATCTCGGTAGTTGATCCGCAGAAGTATGTGCTCGCCGCACTCCAGTACGCCTGCGCATACTTCTTTGATCTCCTTGATCTTTTTCAAAATTGTCTGTTTCCGGATTGAAAACAGCCACGTGTAGCCATCCGGAAAAAACTGACTTTCCGGACGGACACTATTTAGGGGCAGGGGGCGGAAGGAACAGAGGGACAGAGATGAGAGAATATCGAATGTCGAACAGGGAATGATGAAGGATGAAGGGTAGGATAAATGGTAAAGGGCAGAGTGGCAGAGTTTTTTTTGATTCAAAATTAAGAATTGTCTTTGCCTGTCAGCCTGTCAGCCTGTTGCCTGTTGCCTGCCACGCTGCCAGTGATCAGTTTCGACCGTAAAAGGGGGACTCATGCCTGTCTTTTCCTATATCGCCTATCCCGTTGCCGGGGAAAAGCAGCGTCTCTGCCGTGAACTTGCCGCCCTGGAACACTGCCAGGTCATCCCGGCGGATAATGAAGAGATCGTCATCCTGGTTACCGAGACGTGCAACCGGGAGCAGGAGGAAAAACTCCACACCCGGCTCAACAAGATAGAATCATTGCAGAGTCTGGCCATGACCTATGGCCACATGGATGGACAAACCGCAGAGGAGTAAAGGTATGGATATTACCAGAAGAGCACTGATCAAGGCTGCGGCTGCCAGCAGCGCCATTGCCGCTGCCGCCACCCTTTTTCCCGGAGTCAGTTTCAGCGGTTGGCAGGAGATGGAAGGGGCTTCCGGGGCAATCCAGTGGCGGAAAACTCCCTGCCGCTTCTGCGGCACCGGCTGCGGGCTTCTGGTCGGTGTTTCCGGGGCCCGGGCGGTTGCGGTCAAGGGTGATCCGAACTGTTCGGTGAACAAGGGGCTCTGCTGCGTCAAGGGATATCATTCGGTTCAGGCCCTCTATGGCCGTGATCGTCTTACCCAGGCCAGAATCCGCCAGCCCGACGGGACCATGAAGGAGGTGCCGGTCAGCGAGGCCCTTGATCTGATTGCTGAAAAGATGCAGGCAACCATCAAGTCCCATGGCAAGGATGCGGTGGCCATGTACGGCTCCGGCCAGTGGACCATTCCAGACGGCTATGCCGCCTCCAAACTCTTCAAGGGGTGTATCGGCACCAATAATGTCGAGGCCAATGCCAGGCTCTGCATGGCCAGCGCGGTCACCGGTTTTATGACCAGCTTTGGGATTGACGAGCCCATGGGCTGCTACGAGGATATGGACCATGCCGATGTTTTCGTGACCTGGGGCAACAACATGGCCGAGATGCACCCGGTTCTCTTTTCACGAATGCTTGCCAACCGCAACCGCAAGAAACACGTCAAGATCATCGATTTCGCCACCCGGTCCACCCGCACCAGTCTCGCCGCCGACAAGTCCATTCTCTTCAGGCCCCAGACCGATCTGGCCGTGGCCAATGCCATCTGTTACGAGATTATCCGCAACAACTGGGTCAACTGGGATTTTGTCAACAACCACTGCTCCCTGCACAAGGGCAAGACCAATATCGGGTACGGCACTGAGGATCATTTCGCCTTTACCGACAAGGCCGAGGATGTCTCCTTTGAGGAGTACACCAAATTCCTCCAGGACTACACCCCGGAAGAGGTTGAGAAAATCTCCGGGGTGGCGGCAATGGATATAAAATATCTGGCCGCCCTCTACGGAGATCCCGACAAAAAGGTCACCTCCTTCTGGTGCATGGGAATGAACCAGCACACCCGGGGGACCTGGATAAACAATCTTGTCTACAATATCCACCTTCTTACCGGCAAGATTTCCTCTCCCGGCAACAGCCCCTTCTCCCTTACCGGTCAGCCTTCTGCCTGCGGCACGGTGCGCGAGGTCGGCACCCTGACCCATGCCCTTCCCCACGGGGTGGTGATGAACGAGGAGGATCGCCGGATGGCAGCGGAGATCTGGCAGGTGCCGGTGGACAATATCGATCCCAAGCCCACCTATCATACCGTGGAGATGTTCCGGGCGCTGGACCGGGGGGACATCCGTTTCATCTGGATTCAGGTCACCAACCCGATGGTGACCATGCCCAATCTTATCCGCTACCGCAACGGTGCCCGCAAAGAGGACCGTTTTGTGGTGGTCTCTGATGTCTACCCCACCCCGACCACCGATGTGGCTGATGTGATTCTGCCCTCCGCGATGTGGATTGAGCAGGAGGGGATGTATGGCAACTCGGAACGCAGGACGCAGCATTTCGAGCAGATTCTCGAGCCGCCCGGAGAGGCGATGTGCGATACCTGGCAGATCATCGAGGTGGCCCGCCGGCTTGGTTTTGAAAAACAGTTTCCCTGGAGTCGCGAGAGCTATATCGAGGATATCTGGAACGAGTATATCAGGTTCCATGATGACCCCAAGCATCGGATGGCACCCTATGCGCTCCTCAAGAAACGTTCCGGGGTGCAGTGGCCCTTTGTCGATGGCCGGGAGACTCGGTGGCGTTTCAACCCCATCTATGACCCGGCCGCCAAACAGGAAGGGTTTGATTTTTACGGCAAACCCGACCACAGGGCGTGGATCTGGGTCCGGCCCTATGAGCCGGCTGCTGAGTCACCGGATAGTGATTATCCCTTCTGGCTCAATACCGGTCGGGTTCTTGAGCACTGGCACACCGGTTCCATGACCCGCAGGGTGCCGATTCTTCATGGGGCGGTGCCATCGGCATATGTGGAACTCAATCCCGAGGATGCGGCGGCCATGGGAGTTGTCAGCGGCGGCGAGGTGAAGATAACATCGCGCCGGGGCTCCATTGTAATGACCGCGGTTATCAACGGCCGCGGCAATCCGCCCCGGGGAATGGTTTTTGTCCCATTCTTTGATGAGAGTTATCTGATCAATGAGGTGACTCTTGACGCGTTCTGTCCCATTTCCAAACAGCCTGATTACAAAAAATGCGCGGTCAAGGTGGAGAGGGTGTGATGGAAAAGAGTGCAAAAAATCCACGGACGAGATGGGGACCGGCGGTGGCCGGAGCTGGTGTTGTCATGCTGCTGCTTGCCGCGCTTGCTGGAGCGAGTCCGGCCCAGGAGGATTTTGATCAGCATATCGCCACCCTGTTCAACCGCTATGATACGACCAGCCTGAGCTACCGGGAGGGTGGTTCCAGCGAGCGGACCCTTGAGGAGTTCTACTCCCGCCGCCAATATCCCGGATCTCCTCCCTTTATTCCCCACCCGGCAATTGAGGTTTTCGGCGAAAAACTCGCCTGTCTCTCCTGTCATGGGCGTGGTGGCTGGTCCCAGGTCCTGCAACGGTTTGCCCCGGTAACCCCCCACCCGGAGCAGCAGAGTTGCCGCCAATGCCATGTCTCGGTAAACAGCCGTGATCTGTTTGTGGAAAACGGGTGGCAAAGCGTGCCGGCACCCATTCTGGGTCGGGCGCAACTGCCCGGCGGGCCGCCGCCGGTTCCCCATTCTCTTGAGATGCGGGGGGATTGCTACGCCTGTCATGTGGGTACGGGGGCAGTAACCCCGATCAGGGTGGAGCATCCCTCCCGGGGTATGTGCAGGCAATGCCATGTGCCTGCGGGAGATGGGCGGCCGTTTACCCGGTAACTTGTAGGCAAACGCCTTGTGGCGGTGCCTTGGATGAGAAGATGATACGATTCAGTGCCACATTTTCGCTGCTGGCCGCACTTTTCCTGGGTGTACTTCTTTCCGGGTGCCGGGAGGGGGGGGGTCACGCTGCCGGCGTGGCCGAGCGCATCAAGGAGGCACAGGCGCCGATCGCTGTGGACAGCACAATCACTGATGCTGATTTTCCGGAAAAAACAGTGCTGGCCATGGAAGAGTATCAGGGTGGTTTTTTCCGGGTCGAGGCGAGAAGGGAGTTGATAGAACGCTATCCCTGCACCGGGTGCCACAATGAAAAAGAGGTTACCGTGGCGGATGGCGCTGCCCAGGCCCATGGTGACATAGTCCTTGAACACGGAGAAAAGGGCCGGCGGCTGGTCTGTTTTGCCTGTCATAAACCGGACAACCGCAACCTCCTTGAGGCGGAAGAGGGGTTTGCCGTTGATTTTGATCACAGTTACAGGGTATGCGGGTACTGCCATTTCCGGCAGAAGCGTGACTGGATCGGCGGTGCCCACGGTAAACGGATGGAATTCTGGGCTGGGGCGCGGGTGGTAAAAAATTGCACCTCCTGTCATGATCCCCATTCGCCCAGGTTCAAGAAGCGATGGCCGAAAACATACTCCTTGCCCCTGACCTGACCCGATTCGACAGGAAACAATATGGGAGTCCCCAAAAAAGACGAATACCGCGCGGTTGATGATTTTGTCGGCCGGATCCTGAGCCGGAAGAATGACCGCCGTTCCTTTCTCAAAGGGGCTGTTGTCACCGGGTCGGCCCTGGCTCTGTCCGGATGCGGCAATGGTCTGCCTGGCATGGGCGAGGAATCTGTTCTCGCCTGGCAGGAGTTTTTCAAGGCCAACTACCGTCTGATGACCGAAACAGAGAAGAGGGATACCGTTACCCGCCTGGAAAAGCTTGCCAGAATCCGCCAGGGAATCGATGTCAGGATCAGCACCCGGGAGCCCCGGGAGAATGTGCTTTTCGGCTATGGCTTCAATATCTCCCGCTGCGAAGGGTATATGGACTGCGTTGCCGCCTGCGTCAAGGAGAACAATGTCGATCGCCGTTCCAAAACCCAGTACATCCGGATCTTTGAGATGGAGCACGGCAAGATGAATGTCGATGCCGGTGATGGCAAATATTTTCACGAGGTGCCGGTGGATGGCCATTTCTATATGGGGGTCCAGTGTTTCCAGTGCGAGAATCCCCCCTGCGTCAAGGCCTGCCCCACCAAGGCGACCTGGCAGGAGCCGGACGGGATTGTGGTGGTGGACTATGACTGGTGTATCGGCTGCCGCTACTGCATGGCTGCCTGCCCTTACTGGGGGCGGCGGTTCAACTGGAACGATCCCGAGGTCCCCTCTTCGGAGATCACCCGCAGGCAGCATTACCTCGGCAACCGGATGCGTTCCCGCGGGGTAATGGAGAAGTGCACCTTCTGTATCCAGCGCTCCCGGGAAGGAAGAAACACCGCCTGCGTCGAGGCATGCCCCACCGGTTCACGGGTCTTTGGCAATCTGCTCGATCCCGACAGCGAGATCCGCTTTGTGCTGGCCCATAAAAAAGTCTTCCGGATGAAGGAGGAACTGGGTACTGAGCCCAAGTTCTGGTACTTCATGGACTAGGTTTTCTTTACAGGAAAGATAATGGATCACTCATCCCAGAAAGGCTTTTTTTCATTCATCATTGATGCCATCCGCTGGAATCTCTCCGGCGGTGTCGGCTACTGGTTTTTTCTGCTGATCCTTGCGGGTTTCATGGGATCAGGCGTATACTCCTATTCCGTGCAGTTTCGTGAAGGGCTTTCCGCCACCGGGATGAACAATATCGTCAGCTGGGGGCTGTACATCTCCAATTTCACCTTTCTGGTCGGCGTGGCTGCCGCTGCGGTGATGCTTATCCTGCCTGCCTATGTCTTTCATGACCCTGATTTTCATCGAGTGGTAATCATCGGTGAGGGGGTGGCGGTGGGCGCGCTGGTCATGTGTCTCTCCTTTATTACCGTGGATCTGGGCGGGCCGCTCAAGGTCTGGCATCTCATTCCCGGCATCGGTCTTTTCAACTGGCCCTCTTCGATTCTCGCCTGGGATGTGATTGTCTTGAACGGCTATCTGCTCTTAAACACCCTGGTGCCCTGTTATATTCTCTACTGTCACTATAAGGGATTGCCGGCTGATGAGCGCAAGTACCGTCCCTTTGTTTTTCTGTCAATCTTCTGGGCGGTTTCCATCCATATGGTCACCGCGTTTCTCTACCAGGGCCTGCCGGCCCGTCCCTTCTGGAACAACCCGCTCCTTGGTCCCCGTTTTCTTGCCTCGGCCTTTGCCGCCGGGCCGGCGCTCATCGCCCTGGTCCTTGCGGTGATCGACTCCACCACTTCATTCAAGATTGATTCCAAGCTTTTTAACAAGCTGCGACTGATCATTGTCATTGCCGCGGTGATCAATCTGATCATGCTCTTTTCCGAGGTGTTCAAGGAGTTCTACACCCAGACCCATCACAGCCTGTCCGCTGTGTATCTCTTTTTCGGCCTGGACGGGCATGATGCCCTGGTCCCCTGGATCTGGACCGCCGTTGCCATGAATATTACGGCTACTCTTGTTCTGGCCCTTTATCCCGGCGGCAGACCCAAGGTCCTGCTTCCCGCCCTGGTTCTGCTTTTTTTCGGCATCTGGATCGAAAAGGGGATGGGCCTTATCGTCCCTGGTCTCATCCCCTCCCCCATGGGTGAGGTTGTGGATTACAGCCCGACCTGGGTGGAGATCAATATCACCCTCGGGATTCTTGCCCTGGGGATTTTTGTTGTCACCTGGCTTATCCGCCCGGCCATCCGGGTGGAGGAGCGGTATGAAACGATCAGAAAGAGTGATGTGCCTGTTTGACGGTGTGTTTTTTGTGGTTTTTTGCCCTTGGTTCCCTCTCTGCCCCTTTCTGTCACAGTGTCCATTCCTCCATCTTCCCTAGGAGCCTGTCGGAGAATTCCCAATCTACTGCAAAAGCGACAGACTCGACCCATATTTCCAGGGATTTTCGTTAAATAGCGCTGCTATTCGCCTCAAATCCCAGAAAATCTGACTCTGATTCCGTAAATACATGGTTTTTCGGGTAAGCATTGGCTCACCCCGTGGCATTTTTTGATGCAGCAAACCTGTGGCGTGCAACGTAAGTGGTGCAACATACCTGTGGTGTGCAACACACCTGCGGCATGATTTTTCCGTCTGTAGCCACGTTTTTTATTCCCATTTTTTCAATAGCGGCGCGAGAAAGGTTGTCATTTTAAAATTTAACGTTGATTCAGGGAGTTGCGGTATGGATTTGTCGGTTGAGATCGTATGAATCGTCCATTGCCTGGTGCTCTCTGCCCTCTTTTATTTCAGATAAAAATAAAAAAAATAAAATCTGGCACCATCCGTGCATGTAAAGCAGTAAAGCTGAGAGGGAAAAAGAGAAAAAAATAACAATAAGCTGATAATAAAGAATAAAAACAGGCAGCGCCAACAATCAGATAAGGAGATAAAGCCATGATGACCGCAACCAACGCCACCGTAAAAGAGACCCTGAATCAGAAAAGTGAAATGAACGGCATCGAGATCTGTTTCGGCACCTTGATGGGCATCGCCGCGATCACCGGCATCTGGTGTGTGGCCTCTGCCATAATCTCCTACCTTGCTTCATGACGGCAGAAAGATCATGGTTCTCTCCGTCCAGGGGGAACCATGACAGTTTTTTCGCTGGATCAGATAAGGACGATCGCTGCCATCCACTGCGATCCCCCAATGAAAACTGAATAAACAGGAGAATTGAGATGAAAGAAAATACCCCGCAAAAAAACACCCACCTGCTTCGTAATATATCAATCCTTATGGGATCAGTCTGCACGGTCTGGGCCTCGGCCGCGTTCTTGAGCGGACTTGCCCAGGTAAACTGGCAGGTATCAGAGCTTATTCGGCACTATCTGGTGGCAATTGGCCTGGTTCAGGAGTTTCATACCTCTGTTGATTTCTATACCCATATTAAAGGCGTTGAGTATATTGTCGCTGTCGCCTTTCTTGTCGGCTTCCCGGTGTTCTTTTCAAGCCTCAACAAGACCACGGCCACTGATGCCATCTCTTGATTCGGTTCATTAATACAAAAAATAAAAAAAACCCCGCGTTTCGCGGGGTTTTTTTTTGGGGTATCAAGTCTGGCAAGAAATGAGTCAAGGTGGTTTTTCACGACAGGCCAGGAGCCATAAGGCCAGGCAAAAAAAATTGACATGGTGTCGTTTAGCTGATAATATTTATTACGTAGGATACGCTACTGTGGTGGCGACCTTCACGTCCAGCGATCAAGGTCGTTAACAATGATAGCCCGCCTTCTCGCGGGCCTGAAATAATACAGTACCGTCGCCATCACTTCGCTTTTCGTGTTTGAAAACCAGGGAAGTGATCGGTCCTGTAACGTGATGGTGCCAGTATTGTGAGACTTGAATCGAAAAAGATAATGGCACGTGGGATGGATGAAAGTCGAAAGCCAGGAACACCCCGCACGGTAAAAATTTTTATGCAGAGGAGAGCGCGAAAGTGTTCTCTTTTTTTTTGTTCTGGAAATTGAAGCAAACCTGAGTCAACACAATTCAAGCCGTGTCGGATCGGCACGAAGAGACTCTGGAATAAAAATGCAGGCATTGGTGGTAGGTTGCCTGAAAAGATGCCGTTTATGTACACAGTTTGATGCCAAGACGTACGTGCCACTCTCAAAGTAACCTCCAAGTCGGGAAGTAAGCCTTCACGAAGCAATTCTCATCTTCATGCCCAAGGAGAAAATCATGGTTCCGGACAAAAAAAACAGTGTATGGAAAAAATTTATCACATCAGGAAAAGAGTATGGTTTTACCAGTTTGGCTACAAAGATGATGTACTCACGGGTAAAACTGTTAATTAAAATGAAGGGCGAAAGCGCGCATGATGAGGCCATTGATATTGCGTATAATTTTTTTGTTAAAAACAGCAAGTTGGTTGAAGAGGATCTTAACTTAATCAATTCATAAGGATAAGAGGACTATATATGAAATCAATTTATTCCAAAGAGGAAGTTAAGGATTTAATTAAATCAAACAAAGTTCTCTTGCTCGCTGGCGATGAAGCCCTTTTTAGCGGCCTTCCGAGTGGAAATTGGATTGGAGGAAGCATCCCGTATTTTATGGGCGAAACAGGAGGAGTGACGACGAAAGGTTCATTTTTTGTCACCGTGTTACCGGATGAATGCAAGGTATCATTGATTAAGCAATATGCCGCAAGCCAATTAAAAGACATTACCGCTGATTATCCCAAGAACGGTATTTCCTTTATCATTATTCCCGCAACCAGCGACGCTCACATCAAGTTTGCAAATGAAGCCAGCAGCTACCCCAACCTCTTCAACTCTCCTCTCGTGGGTTGGATTTCCGGGCTCCATTTAGATGATCTGGGTAAGGTGGCGCCAAGAATTTTTAATGGGGAAACACAGGGTAACTCTTCCACGGATGCCATTGTTATGCACGTTGAACTTCCTGATAATATGTACCCTCAAACCGATATTTTGAACCTCTTTACACAGGGGAGCGGTGATACAATTGAGTTTGAAAGTGATGGGTTTGAAGTTACTGATGCAATAATCAATGGAAAAAAAATGAATTTCTCGGATTATCTGTCTGACAATAAGATAAATCTTGAGCTTCCACTGGTTGCTGATTACTCAGGGGCCATGGTTAATGTAAGTTTCCAATCCGTAAATAAAGAAACAAAGAAAGTGAATCTTTATGCTCCGGTATTCAAGGGAGTAATTTATAAGGTTGCGACTCCGATTAGCAACTATGAAGTAAATTTTAAAAAAGAAATTGAAAAAAGAAATGTTACCCCAATTTTTTCTTGTAACTGTATCCTCAATTATTTGTACGCCGGACTTGAAGGAAAGAAAACCGGGAAAATCATGGGGCCAATGACCTTTGGGGAGATCGCGTATATGTTGTTAAATCAGACGCTTGTGTATGTGACGCTGGTAGAAAAATAAATCAAGTAAATCGATAGGCAATGAAAAAGAGACCACGGAAGTGGTCTCTTTTTTTTTGGGCTTACCCCTCCTTTTTGCCAGTAAAAGCATCAGCTGCGGGCATCTCCCGTTTTCCCGCGGACAGGCTGATCGCCCCCGTCGGGCAGGACGAGATGCATGTGCCGCAGGAAAAACAGTCTGGTACGGTTTTTTCCCTGAGAGTATCGCCTCCATGGCCGATGAAGGGCAGGCCCGGCTGCATGCCTCGCAACCGATACAGGCCGCGCGGTCGACCCTGATTTTGAAGATGCTTATTTTTTCAAAGAGCCAGCCGACCAGGCCAAAGGGGCAGAGCAGGTGGCACCAGGGCCGATATATAACAAGGCTTAGTCCAAGAAGAAGGGCAAGGAGGCCCCAGCCCATGGCGGTCACCATTGACGGTTTGTAGATCCGGAACGGGTCAATGGGCTCAATGATGTCCAACCCTGCGGTCAGGGCGAGAGAGGTGAATGCAATAAAAAAGAGCACACGGATGGTTTTTCAAGATCCTCCTTGGATGAAAGGGTGAAGATTTGTTTGAGAGTCTGGTTGTCCAGACCGTTCAGCTTACCGAACCGGGCCACGGTCATGGATTGTTCGACGCGAACTGGTGCTGTTTCATGAGACTCCTTTTTTTTCGTGGAATAGGTCATGAACAGGGAGGCCCCAAGAACAGATACTATAAGAGTGATTGAGGTCATTACTACAGAGAGTTTTGAGGAATTCACAGGGTTCACTTCAGATAAGAATGTTGAAGAGGGTGCCGACCAAAATGATTCCCAGGCCGACCACAGAAAGAAAGACGATTAGAAGTGGGGTTTTCAGGACCCGGCGGAGGATGATCACTTCCGGCAGGGAAAGGGCTACCACCGCCATCATAAAGGCGAGTACCGTACCCAGGGCCGCTCCCTTGCCAAGCAGGGCCTCAACCACCGGGACAACCCCGGCGGCATTGGAATACATCGGAATGCCGGCAAGAACGGCCAGAGGCACTGACCACAAAGCCTCCTTGCCCATGAAAGAGGCAAGCAACTCCGCGGGCACGTAGCCGTGGATCATGGCGCCCACGCCGATTCCAAGAAAAATATAGGGCCAGACCCTGCCGATTATTTCGCGGACAGCCTCCTTGCCGGCCATGATACGTTCAGGCCAGGAAGGTGCTCTTGCCGTTGATTCCGGGGAGTCATGGACCTGACCCACCCACTCTTGAATATGGCCTTCCATCTTCATCCTGCCGATCACCAGACCGGCTCCCATGGCAATGGCAAGACCGGATATCAGGTAAATGGCGGCAATCTTCCAACCTAGAAGACCGTAAAGCAGTCCCAGGGCAACTTCATTAACCATTGGCGCGGCAACAAGAAAGGAAAAGGTGATGCCAAGGGGGATCCCGCCACTGACAAAACCGATAAAAAGCGGTACCGCGGAGCACGAGCAGAAAGGGGTCACTACCCCGAGCAGGGCGGCCAGGAGATGACCGGAGAGCAGGCTCTTTCCTGCTATGATTTTCCGGGTCCGATCGACGGTAAAAAAGGTTCGGATGATTCCCATGGCAAATATCACCAGGAAAAGAAGCATGAAAACCTTGGGGGTGTCGTAGAGAAAGAAGGAGACCGCCTCGCCAACTCTGCTCCCTGGGGTGAGTCCGAGAAGTGTAAAGGAAACGGTTTCTGTCAGGCGGTGCAGCGAGGAGTAAAGCAAGTACCATATAATAGAAAGAAAAATTCCGGCAATCCCATAAATGAGCGCGGGGCGGCCATGTTTCGGGGAGTGGAGTTCTGGGGGGGATGGCTTGTTTTTTATTGAGCCGATACAGTCTAGAGAGAGAGGTTTCATGGCAGGCACGGGTTTTTTTTAAAATTAAAAATTGTTTTTGCCAGTTGCCTGCCTATTGTGCCAGCCCGACAACTTTGGTTCGGTCGCAAGGCGGCCCCTTCTTGATTTGAGTACATGGTGAAATAGTTTTCATCCGGAAAAAACAGACTTTCCGGATGGACACGAAATAAAAGGTCACGGTTGCTTTCGAGAGATGCACTCACGGTGTATCGTCGGGAGCATGGTGAGTATTTTGCGGATCTCCGGCTCCCGTGAGAAAGCTTCAAGGAGTTGTTCGAGGAGTTTCCTGCCATTTGCAAGGGGTGGGGGAGTCAGGTGGTAGTTGACCCAGAGTCCATCCTTTTCCGAGCGGACCAGGCCCGCCTCGTCAAGGACCTTGAGGTGGCTCGAGACAGCAGGCTGGGACAGCTCCAGCGCTGCCCGCAACTCGCAGACGCACATGGATTTTTCATTGAGCATGGCAATTATTTTCACCCGGTTTGGGTCGGAAAAGGCCTTCATGATTTTGGTAAATTCTCGCATTGATGTCCCTCTCTTTTTTTGTATAACTATATTTAAATATATAAATGTATAAATACAGTGCGTCAAGTTTTTTTTGGGAAGGGTGTGGTGAGAGGTGAGAAGGGAGAGGTACGACAGGAGATGGGCGACGGGAGAAGGAAAGAAGAGGACTGGGGATTGAGAAGGGAGAGGTGATTTCTTCCGATACGTCTCACGTCTCACGAATCAGTTTCTCCCTCTGTGCCTTCTGCCTTTGTGCCTGAAGCAAGACGTCTCACCGCAATTCATCTGAACTGCACTCTAAAGGGAACTCAGGAGAGGAGGTAGTAGCTCAATTTCGGGTCGTAGCGGTCGGCGTCAACGAACTCGCACCCGATTTTCTTGTTCCGTACCGAGATCACGGTAACTTTCCGGAAAATCTGGGTACAGCGATCATCGTCCAGGATGAAGAGGGCCTGCAGTTCATCGCCTGTTTCGATCCGATGGTCCCGGTTGGCTGTGAAGCCAATGCCCTGGAGGGAGATATTGGTCACCAGCATGGGGGCCTGGGGGAGATTTTTTGTGAGATTGGTGTAAGCGCCCCGGATATTTATCTCTTTTCGGAACATGTTTCGCCCGTCGAGACGAACCAGAAATGTCTCACCGCAGGTACAGCGCACGGTCTTCTCGCCCTGGAGATCCCGGAAAACCGAGATAGGGACCCCGGCCTTTGTTCCCTGGCAGTTGGGGCAGGTTATATCAATCGTTCGATCTTTATTAATCATGGGCTTTGTGGTCTGCATTGGGTATCAATTTCCCTTTTTTAAGTCTGACCTGGGAGGGGGCCAAGGCTGGGTTTTAGAGTTTGTTGCCGACAATGCGTATTTTTTTTCATTATCAGTGAGACTGGCATGAAAGTCAAATGCAATATCCTGTTACTGAATTTTTTCCACAACATATAGTGCATTGTCTTGACAAGGCATACACCATATTGTAACTAAATGGTGTGCGAATGTGTCGAATAGAGTGGGCGATACCCCCTCGTGCCAGGTGTTACACGCGCAATTTTCTAAAAAAGGTGCAGCTCATGGGGAATGAAATTGCTGAGGTGGATCTGTTTCACGCCTGCCGGATACTTTTTGGACCAGGACAGGATTCGCCGGATTTTTTGAAATGTGTTCAGCGATCAGGCGTTAAGAGGGCCTATCGTCAGCGCGCCCTTGAAACGCATCCGGACCGTGCCGCAGGATATGGTTCAGTCAAGGGGTCTGATCAGTTTGTGGCGGTTCACCGTGCGTATATGCTGCTTTCTTCTTTTCTTTCTTCCCGGGAAAAAGACAGTTGCTTTTCAGTGGAAAAGGAGTCGGCAACGCGCCGGGACCACCCGGCAGAGCAGTATGCCTGGCGGGTATACGCCTCCGGCCGGACACGAAAGAAGAATGGCCCCTCAGGGCGGACATCCGCTGCCGAACCCGGAGCGCGGAAACCCGGGCCCAACGCAACGCCTTGGGACATTGATTCTCTTTACAGTGGAGAGATGCCTTCGCGTCCCCTGATGTTTGGCCATTTCCTCTATTATTCCGGCCGGGCCTCATGGCGGACCATTGTCCAGGCCCTGATCTGGCAAAGGCTGCAGCGACCGAGATTTGGTGAGATAGGGCGGCGGTTCGGCTGGTTGAGCGAGGACGATGTTACATCTCTGGTCAGCCGGCGCGGCACGGGTATTCCCATTGGCCAGGCTGCCGTGCAGGGTGGTCTGCTCAACACGGCTCAGCTTAACCTCATTGTTTCCCGCCAGAAGTATCTGCAGAGAAAATTCGGTGAATACTTTCTCGAGAAACAGCTCTTTTCGTCCGAGGCCCTGGCGCAACTTATTTCCAGAAATAAGGAGCATAACGCGGTTTTTTCCTGATTTTTAATGGGGTGAACCTGTGACACGGTTTTTGAGACTCTGCGCCGGGATAACCCTTGTTTTTTTTCTGTCCGGCTGCTCGGCTCTAGAGTGGTGGCGTAGCGAGGAAATTGGCCAGCAGAGCGCCCTGGCGGTACTGCATGTCAACGATACCCATGGCCACCTCGAGGCAGTGCCTGTGGCCATTGAACTTGTCGGCCGCAGGACCACGCTTGAAGCGGGTGGGTATGCCCGCCTGGCCACCAGGGTGAGGGAGGCCAGGAGGCTTTTTCCCGCCTCTCTGCTCTTGCATGGGGGAGATGTGATGCAGGGCACCCTCTATTTCACCAAATACCGCGGCGCTGCCGATGCCGCGCTCATGAACCGCATCGGTTTTGACGCCATGGTTACCGGGAACCATGAGTATGACAAGGGGCCCGGTGTTCTTGCCGGGTTTCTCGATATGGTCAATTTCCCCGCTGTTGCCGCCAACATCAACACCGATTTCGAAGAATCCCTCAGGGGGAAGATCCCCCCTTTTATCATCAAGGACCTGGGCGGCAGACGGATCGGGATCTTCGGGCTGGTCACGCCCGACACCCGGGAAATTTCACAACCAGGGCCGGATATGTATTTTCTGGATCCCATCGATTCCGCACGAAGGGTTGTGGCGGAACTGGACCGCCAGGGGGTAACGAAAATCATCGCCCTTACCCATCTCGGATATGAAAAGGACAAGGAGCTGGCCCGGCAGGTTGACGGGATTGACGTAATTGTCGGCGGGCACTCCCACACCCCGCTGGGTGATTTCGTGTTTCTCAACCTTGCGGCTGAGGGGCCCTATCCCACCCGGATTACCGGTCCGTCCGGGCATGATGTCTGTGTGGTCCAGGCCTGGAAATGGGCCGAGATCCTCGGGGAACTGGAGGTATGGTTTGACGATGACGGTCATGTCATGAAATGCACTGGCAATCCGATACTTCTCGCTGGAAACCACTTTACCCGGAAAGAGGGTGAATTCCAGGTGACCGCTACGGTCATGGGCGATGAGAGGGAGGATATCCTTGACTTCATCGACCAGAACCCGAACATAGCAGTGGTGGAAGAAGATCCCGAGATACTCGATATCCTTGCCCCCTACCGGCAGGGTATTGCAGAGATGCGCGCGGAAGCGGTCTGCACGGTTTCCGAGAGTATCCGGCACGTAAGAATTCCAGGCGCCCGGCATACCCAGTCCGGGCAGGTGCTTGAATCGGGCAGCGAGGTTGCCCGGCTTGTGGCTGAAACGATGCTCTGGAAGGCGGGAAAGGCGGGAATGGACGTTGACCTTGCTCTTATCCAGGGAGGCGGGGTGCGTGCCGATATCGAGGATGGGGTGCTTACCGTGGGGCAGGTACTGGAAATGCTTCCCTTTGAAAATACCCTGGTCACCGTCGAGCTTACAGGTGAGAAAATAAGGGATATGGTTGAGACGGCGGTGGCCCGGGCAGAGGACCAGGCCAGATCCGGCGCCTTTCCCTATCTTGCCGGCGCCCGGTTCGGCACTGACATGACACTGCCTGCCGGCACGCGGGTCAGCGGGATTTCTCTGGATAAAGGGGGGGCGTTGATTCCGCTGGATGCAACGGCCACCTACCGGCTGATCACCACCAGTTATCTGGCCTACGGCGGAGATGGCTATGCGGTGTTCGCGGAGACTTCCGGATCCCGCCGGGATACCGGTTTTGGCGATGCCGAGGTGTTCATCGAATATGCCCGCGCCCTGGGAACGATTAACCGTCCCCGCTCTTCTGCCGTGGAGTTTGTCCCCCGCTGAGGACGCCTTTGAAAAAATTGAACGGTGGAAAAAAGGTTCTTCGGGCTGATCAGGCCTTTTGTCCTTCACCCTGAACGCCGGACTGGGACACGGCTCTTTTATTTGATGAAAGCCTCCCAGCAGGGGAAAGCGCCCGGCATGACATGGGGTCCCCTACCAGCCCTTTCCCAGTCGTATGTCCCGGGGGCGGGCTTTTTTGACGATCAGGTTTCGGTCGTTGATCAGGGCTCCATTCAATGTTTCCAGGGCCCGATTCCCATCGTTGCTGGAAGACATTTCCACGTAGCCGAAATTTTTCGACTGGCGGGTGTAGTGATCGGTAATAATTCTTGCGGTTTTCACAGTCCCGCAGGTGGAGAAAAGTTTGCTCAACTCCGAGTCGGTCATTGTGTGCGTAAGGTTTCCAACATATAGCTTCATGGTCATCTCCTGATCTGTTGCGGTCGAACATTCCCGCTATTTAAAAGGGACAACGGAAACAAGAAAGGCATCGGGGGCACCGGGCCACCTCAATGTCAAAGGATTTATCTGTTTGCTCAACCTTATACTCTACACCATGCGTTACCTCCCTGCAAGGCCACTTCCGGATTACTTTCCTTTTGGGAATCTATCTGCTTGTTCAGCGTCGGAAACTTGTGTATTAATGTGGGATTGCGATAATAGCAGGGAAGTACGCCATCTTCTTCCGGCCGGGAAAACACCCGCAGTATATTCAGCCAGACCTTTACGCGAGACCGAGAGTGATGAATGAATTGAGTATCTTAAATGACAGAGATCTTTTTTCACGTCTGCATCTTTTCTGGGACGTGCCCCTTGAATCTGTAAAGAAATATCTCCTCGAATGTGAAGAGGTCTTCCTGGAGGCCGGGGATGTTCTTATTTCCCCGGAATTTGAAAATGATTTTCTCTATATCATTGTCTCCGGTGATCTGGAGGTTCGTCTTGGCGATCGAAACGCCTCTGCCCTGGTTTCATTCTCAGTTGGTGAGTGCGTCGGTGAAATGTCGATCATTGAGCGGCAGGAGCCATCCGCTTACGTGGTCGCCGTTGTCGATAGTCTTCTCCTGGCTATAAACCAGAAAAGTCTCTGGCGGATGATTAACTCCTCGCACGGGGTTGCCAAAAACCTGCTTCTCATTCTGTCGCGAAGGGTCCGCGGCGGCAACAAGGTCATTTCCGACAGCACCGAGATAATCCGCCAGATAGAAGAGGTGGCCCTGATCGACGCGCTTACCGGGCTCCATAACCGGCGCTGGCTAGATAGCGTTCTCGGGCGGGTCATCGGGCGCTGCATTAATGACAACAGTCCTTTTTCCCTGGTCATGGCTGATATCGATCACTTCAAAAGGTATAATGACCAGTATGGCCATCTCAGCGGCGATTCCGCCCTCCGGGCCGTGGCCAATGTCCTGCGCAAGAATCTTCGACCCAATGATATGATCGCCCGGTTCGGAGGCGAGGAGTTTGTCATACTCCTTCCCGGCACGGCCAGGGAAGGCGGCCTGGTGGTTGCTGACCGGCTGCTGCGCGGGGTTGAAATGGTGGAAGTGACAAATGCCAGGGGGGAGCCTCTGCCATCGTTGACCATATCCCTCGGCCTTGCCCAGATGCAGGAAGGGGACACGATTGAGATGCTTCTTGATGCCGCGGACAAGGCTCTATACCGGGCCAAGGACGGTGGCAGGAACCAGGTGTCCACCTGAAACGGTTTTGCCGGTGAGATGTCATGACTACGGATAAAGAGCGGGACGCGGCCCTGGACGGCCTGATACATGATCTCCAGGTTTTTATTGAACTTTCGTTTCAGAAAGATGAGACAAGGTTGCGGGAGTGGATCTCCGAAACCATCAACCATATCGAGGGCAGGTGCTGGATAAGAAAGCAGTGTGATGCCGATGAGTGCCCGGCCTATCGCAATGAATGCGGCCGGTGCTGGCTCATTGCCGGAACAATGTGCGGTGGCCGGGTACAGGGAAAATTTGCTGAAAAATATGGTTTTTGCACCGAATGTGAGATCTATCTCGACGTTGTCGGCGATGATCGGGTGCGGAAATTACGGGAACTGGTCATCAGCCTGATTCACAGCCTTCGTTTGAAGCAGCAGGCCTTGAACCAGGCCCTGTCCGAGGTAAAGGTGCTGAGCGGCCTTCTTCCTATCTGCATGTCCTGCAAGAAAATCCGTGACGACAAGGGGTACTGGAACCAGATCGAGATATATATCCGAGAACGATCGGATGCGGAATTCAGCCATGGAATCTGTCCGGATTGTATTGAAAAACTCTACCCAGGGCTGTTGAGTAAAGGGAACCGGCCATCGGAGGAGTAAAAAAATCTTGAGATATCCTGTTTTTTTTGTATTCTTTGCTCGTTTTTGAGAAAGAAAATTGGCTACAGGTGACTGCGATGGGTCAATCCCGCACAATGAGTTATGAAGAGAAAAGACAGTTCCGGCGTTATGTCGTTGATTTCGGCGGGCTTGGTCTTTTTCCCCGCGATAAATCGGTTCTGCCCGGGCTGATCGTTGACATCAGCATGGGTGGGTGTGCCTTTTTCTATCAGGAAAAGGAAGATTGGCCGGAAAACGGTGACGAAGTCTACACCCTTTTCGGTGATCTGGTTTCCATTGAAGAGGTGCCGGTGGAGTCGGTGATCGATCTGGAGGTCACTGACAAAACCCATGATGTTTACCAGATGCTGGTGGCGAGAAACCCGGAAGGTGGGGCGGTCAGGCGCCGGGGAGTGAAGTTCGGCGCTTTGAATGAAGACCAGCTTGCCAAGTTGAAGGCCCTGATCCAGGAGTTTGATGATTTCTGGCAGCGCCGGGAAAAAAAGAAATCCATCCTCAGTGGAAGATATCAATGAGTCCTGCGCGGATGGCAAATTTGACCAGCGCGGTGGTTGAGTGGAGATTGAGTTTTTTCATGATCCGTTCCCGGTGGGCGCCGATGGTCTTAGGGCTTAAATTCAGTTTCCGGGCAACCTGCGGCGCGGTTAAGCCTTCGGCGATGAGTTCGAGCACCTCCACCTCCCGCCCGCTGAGAAGGTCGAGCCCTGGGGGGGGATTAATTTTCTTTTCCTCGCCATCCGAGTTTTCCCGGTTTATTTTTTCGAGCAGCTTTGTGTAATCGTCCAGAAGAAAGCGGGCAAGCGCCGGCTGGAGATAGACGTTGCCGGCAGCAACGGTCCTTATGGCGGCAACGAGCTCGTCTGGCCCATTCTGTTTGGTCATGTACCCCTTGGCCCCGGCCTCCAGCATCTTGAAAAAATGCTGTTTGTCAGCATGGACGGTCAGGGCGAGAACAGATGTTTCCGGGTAGTCGCCGGCTATTATCGTGGTTGTCGCAAGGCCGTCAAGCTCGGGCATGGAAATGTCCATGATCACCACATCGCAGGGAATCTCGGCAATTTTTTTCAGGGCCTCGCGGCCGTTTGCCGCCTCGGTCACCACCTCGATGTCCGGCTGTTTTTTCAGAAGTGATTTGATGCCCTCGCGGACCATCTCATGATCGTCCACCAGCATGATACGAATTGTTTTCATGCAAAAACTCCATTTTTTACGACTATTTCAATGGTTGTTCCCCTGCCGGGCGCGGAGTACAATTCGAAATGGCCGCCCACCGATTCCACCCGTTCGCGCATTCCCTCGATGCCCCATCCCCTGCGCGATGTTTTTAAAGGTGTGGTGTCAAACCCCTTTCCATCGTCATGGATGACCAGCACGGTGCGGTCCGCTTCAAACTGCAGGCCGATAATGGCCTCATCGGTATGGGCATACCGGGTCACATTGGTCAGTGCCTCCTGGGCTGCCCGGTAGAGTACGGTTTCAATCAGACGATCGAGACGCTGTTCGGTGCCGCCCACTTTTACCGAGACCTTTATCCCGGAGTTTCGGGATACCTCCTCGGCCAGACTTCTGATTGCGGCAACCAGGCCAAGGTGGTCAAGCTCCGCCGGCCTCAGGTTCTTGATCATCCGCTGGAGATCAAGCGCCATCTTGTCATCAATTCTCCGCAACCGCTCGACCAGCATGAATGCCTCGGCATTATCAGGCAGGCTTTCCTTGAGGGCCTCAAGGGTGAAGGCGGCCGCTGTCAGGGCCTGGGATGTTTCGTCATGGAGTTCCCGGGCAATGCGCATCCGTTCTTTTTCCTGGGCAATTACCGTATGGCTGAGCAGTTCCTTGCGCATGCTCTCCCGTTTTACAAGTTCCCGGCGTGACTGCTCAAGGGCCATTAACTTCTGGTGCTGGATATCGGTGTGCAGCGCCTCATTCAATGCATCCATTTCCTTTTTATCATATTCAAGCTCATCCATCATCCCATCAAATTGGTCGGCCAGTTTCCCTATTTCGTCATTTCTCTGCATGTTGATCCTGGCCGAAAGATCCCCGGTGCGGGTGATTTCGGCCAGATGACGGGTCAGATCGCTCACCGGCCCGAGAATGGATCGCTGGAGCAGGAGCATCGCGATGATGAGAAAAAGTACTGCCGCGATGGCGATGGAGAGGATGGCGTACCGTATGGTAATCACCCCCTGCCGCGAGATGGTTCGCGGAGTTTTTGCGGTCAGATGGAAGGCATCGCGGCCGGTGAGGTCCTGAAAGGTGAAGAGGTTGGCAAAATGGTCTTCGGGCATGGTGAAGATGTCACCGGCAAAGGATGTATTCTGCCTGTCCTCGCTATCCCCGGGTTCTATTTCCCCGGCAACGGTTATGGTGAAATCGACCTGGGTCTGTCCCTTGAGCACCTCCACAAGGGGGGCGTTGAGAAGCCTGCCAAAGATAAAAAAACCCCGGACTGGGCCCTGGTTGTTGCTGGTAATAACCGGCCGGGAAGAGACCAGCATCGGACCCTTTTCGGTCATGATGACCCCCTTGACGCCCGCCTCTGACAGGGGAGTTTCAGGCGGCGGAAAGGTGAGCAGCGGGTGACTGCCGGGGAGCGAGTTTGCAGAGAATCCGGCCAGCGTGGTTTCCTCCTTTGTGGCAAGGTCAATGACCTTTTTCCATACCACCCGCCCGGAGGTGTCAGTTAAGACCATGAGATTGACTGCATTGCCGGTAAAGGTGCTGTCAACCAGGTTTGTATCGATATACTCCTGGTTGGCGGTGACAATGAAATCGTATGTCTCGTCCCAGGCCGCCCAGTCGTGGGTGGTGGCATCGAGGTGGTACATTTCTCTATTGATTGCCTGAACCGCTCGTTTCAGGTTTTTTTTTGCCTCGCTATTCTCCAGGGCGATAAAACTCGGGTAGACGATCTGCTGCTGGATGACGTATTCCACCACCCCGGAGAGTATGAAAACCCCGATCAGGATCAACAGGGCCTTTATTTTCAGGGATATATTCAGCATATTGATGAAATGTTCTGGTTATCTTCGAAT
>JBFHXP010000024.1:0-27249 GCA_041598875.1 Desulfobulbales bacterium | reverse complement strand
CTTTCATCCCAGAACCTGGCGAATATCACCCCGGCCCCCCTTTACGTTGCGCTGCACTATTCCCATCCCCCGCTGCGGGAACGGGTCAGGGCCCTTTCATAACGCAAGACTAATAAACGCGCATGGCCCCCTGTTGGGTGGCCGGATCATGGAGAAATAGATGAAGAGAGAATGGTATCAGAAAATTGCCGCTGAGTGCATCAATGGCAGGACCATCAACCGGGAGGTGATGATCGAGGTCCTGCATGGCCCGGAGGTCGAGCTGCTTCCCCTGCTCGACTCCGCCTTTCAGGTCCGTCGCCACTTTCACGGACGGGAAATTACCATCCACATCCTGAACAATGTCAAGAATGGCCGCTGCCCCGAG
Source organism: Desulfobulbales bacterium (assembly GCA_041598875.1). Classification (GTDB taxonomy): domain Bacteria; phylum Desulfobacterota; class Desulfobulbia; order Desulfobulbales; family BM004; genus JAKITW01. The sequence continues at coordinate 26,882 of JBFHXP010000024.1, read as the reverse complement.
GATTGCTCCTATTGCGCCCAGTCACGGGACAGCAGGGCGGAAATCGCAGAGTACCCGACCAAGGATGATACGGAAATTCTTGCGGAGGCACGGCAGGCGTATGAGGCCGGAGCGCACCGCTACTGCATGGTTTACGCCGGCAGGGGCCCAAGCAGTAACCGGGTGAACCGCCTTGTTTCGCTTATTGAAAAAATCAAGAACGAGTTTCCCCTCGAGGTCTGCGTTTCCGCCGGCATTCTCGACCAGGAGGCAGCCCTGCTCCTGAAAAAAGCGGGCCTTGACCGGTTGAATCATAACCTGAATACCACCCAGTCTCGATATGGAACCATCTGTACCACCCATACCTATGGAGACAGGCTCAACACCCTGCGGGCCGCCCGTGCGGTCGGTCTCGAGGTCTGTTCGGGGATCATTGCCGGGATGGGGGAAGGCCCGGAGGATCTGGTCGAACTCGCCGTGGCCCTCAGGGAGGTTGACGCCCGTTCGATTCCGGTGAATTTTCTTCTGCCCATTGAGGGCAATGTCCTTCATATCCCCCGCAACCTGACCCCGGAATATTGCCTGCGGATTCTCTGCATGTTTCGTTTCGCCAATCCGGAAGCGGAAATCAGGGTCGCGGCCGGCCGCGAGGATCATCTGCGGAGCATGGAGGTGCTCAGCCTCTATCCGGCCAATTCGCTCTTTATGGACGGATATCTCAACACCCGGGGAGACAGCAGGGAAAAAACCCTGCAGATGATCCGGGACAGCGGTTTCACCATCCGCTCGGACAAGGAACTTGACGATCTTCTTGCGCGGGAGCGGGCCTTGAGGCTGGGGGAGGGCGATGAAAAAAGGGGCGCTGTTATCAAGTCAGCCACCGATCTGCGTCCGGCCTTGTCGCGGTAAGGGCATTGCCTTTGCCACTGCCGCATATGGTCTCAGGCCGTAACACCCACTGCATTCCGCCCGCTTCGTATTATCGGGGCAGAGATTTTCCGGCCAGTTGCCCACAGGCGGCCGAGATGTCGGCCCCCCTGCTGTTACGGATCAGCACGGTGTAATCAGCCCGCCAGAGTATCTGCTGAAAGGCCTCGATACGTTGATCAGGTGATCTCCTGAAGGGCAGGGCGTCTGTTTCATTGAATGCCAGCAGATTGATCTTGCACCGGATATCTTTCAGTTTTTTTGCAAGAAGCACCGCGTCTTCCGCGGAATCGTTTATCCCGTCCAGCATGACATACTCAAACATGATCCGCTTTCGTTTGGGCATGGGGAAATCGCGGCAGGCGTCAAGGAGCGCATCGACCCCATAGGTGCGGTTGATGGGCATCAACCGGCTGCGGACCTCATCCCTGACGCTGTGCAGGGATACGGCGAGGTTGACGGTGGTGGCCAGGCCCAGATCTCTCATCCTCGGTACCAGGCCACAGGTTGACACGGTGATCTTCCTGTCGGAAAAATCAAGTCCCAGTTGTTCGGTAAGAATGCTCAGGGCAATAAGCAGATTGTCAAAATTTGCCAGCGGCTCCCCCATTCCCATGAAGACCAGATTGTTTATATCTCCGCCGCCGCCGGAGTGCAGATGGTCCCGCACCGCGCAGACCTGATTGACGATTTCAGCCGGGGTGAGATTTCTCTTGATGCCAAGGGTCGCGGTCAGGCAGAAGGAGCATCCCATGGCGCATCCGACCTGGGACGAGATGCAGAGGGTGTTGCGGTCCCCCTCCGGTATGAGCACGGTCTCAATGAGGTGGCCGTCGCTGAGCTTGAATCCATACTTGACGGTGCCATCTGTGGAACGTTCGACAATGTGGGGATCGAGAAGGGAAAAGGAGGTTTTTTCACCAAGGATCCTGCGAAGTTCCTTGGACAGATCGGTCATCTGGGAAAAATCCCGTATCCCTGGACGATAGATCCAGGAAAAGAGCTGGCGCGCCCGGAACGAGGGCTGGGCCAACTCCCCGACCATATAGGCGGTCAGTTGTTCCAGGGAGAAATTCTTAAGATCGGGTGAATGCATTTTTCTCGAGAACATCTCTCTTTCTTCCAGATTGAACCACCACCTGGGAGATCAGGCAGTTCCAGCTTTCTCTATAGGGCCCGCATGAATTCAGGCATGGTTGCGATTTCACCGGCCAGGGCCCTGTCGATTGTCTTGACGATATCATCTTTATCACGGCCCAGCCTGGCATTTATCGGCAGATAGTTTGAGGCGTGGTTGGCCTGGAATTGAACGCGATCAAGGGAGATAGCCGATACCAGTTCCCGCAGTTCGGCAAGGAGTGTTTTTTGATCCGGCAGGACAAAGGATCCGGCCGCATGTTCTTCAAAAAGTGGCGTGCCAGGGATCAGCATCAGGGTGAGGGCCGCAATCTGTCTCGGAGACATGGCGGTGAGAACCGCACCGGTGGCTCGTGCATGGGCAAGGGAATTTTCTTTGCCAGCGATCCCAAGCAGTACCGTTACCGAGAGAAAGAGGCCGGCGGCCCTGATTTTCTGAGCGGCCTCGATCATCTTTTCCGCGGTCTCACCCTTGGCGATCCTGGCAAGCGTTGGCCCATGGCCGGATTCCAGGCCCATATAGACACGGTCCAATCCCAGTTGCCGCAATTCCGCCAGCTCATCCGGGCTTTTCATGCCGATGCTTTTGGCATTGCCATAAAGAGAAACTCGATTTACCCAGGGCAGATTCTTCCGTATTTTTTCCAGCAGTGGAACCAGCCGTTTCTGCGGCATGATCAGGGCATCGCCGTCAGCGAGAAAGACCCGGCGGATCTTTCGGCAGTGATGGGCGGCAAAGGCGATGTCCTCATCAATCTCCGGATCGGATTTGATCCGGAACCGGGTTCCTTTGTACGCCCCGCAGAAGGTACATCTGTTATGCGAGCAGCCGACCGTGACCTGGAAGAGTATACTGCTTGCCTCACTGGGAGGGCGGATGATGTTTCCTTCGTACTTCATCCTGCTCGATTTTCAAATTCCCGCATGAATTCGACAAGTTTCACCACGCCTTCCCTGGGGAAGGCATTGTAGATCGAGGCCCGGCAACCGCCCACCGAGCGGTGCCCCTTTAATCCGTCGAACCCAAGGGCCGCAGCCTCCTTGATAAACCGGGCCTCAAGTTCAGGAGTGGGGAGGGTGTACGAGATATTCATCAGGGAGCGGGAGGATTTCTCGGCATGGCCGCGGTAGAAGTCACTTGCATCTATCGCCTGATAGAGAATCCCTGCCTTTTCCCGGTTCATTTCCTCCATCTTTTTAACCCCTCCCAGTTTTTTCAGCCACTTGAGAACCAGGCCGATGGTGTAAATGGCAAAGCAGGGCGGGGTGTTGAACATCGAATCGTTGTCAGCATGGGTCTTGTATTTGAACATGGTCGGCAGGTCAGCGGGCGACCGTTCAAGGAGATCATCGCGGATGATTACCACGCAGGCCCCGGCAGGCCCCATGTTTTTCTGGGCGCCGGCAAAGATCAGACCGAACCGGCTTACGTCAATGGGGCGTGAAAGGATGTCGGAAGACATGTCGCAGACAAGCATCTTTCCCTTGTCCGGAAAGTCGGGGAACTGGGTGCCGTAAATGGTGTTGTTGGATACCAGGTAGAGATATTCGACATCAGCGGCGACATCGTACTCACCAGGGGTGGGAACCCGGTTGAAGACTGTTTCTTCACTGGAATAGGGAACGTCGATCCGGCCGAAGAGTCTGGCCTCCTTGATCGCCTTTTTGGACCAGACCCCGGTGTTGAGATATGCCGCGCTCTTTCCCGGACCGAGAAGATTCATCGGTATCATTGCAAACTGGGTTGATGCCCCGCCCTGGAGGAAGAGCACCTTGTAGTTTTTCGGGATGTCGAGCAGCTCGTACATCAGTGCTTCCGCCTCCTGGGCCACGGCAATGAAATCCTTGCTGCGGTGGCTCATTTCAATCAGGCCGATCCCTCGGTTGTTGAAGTTGACTATATCGCGAGCCGCCTGGGAGAGAACCTCCGGGGGCAGGGTGGCAGGGCCGGCGCTGAAATTGAATATTCTTTCTGGCATTTTTTTCTCCTTATATGGAAAAGTGTTCGTGAATTTTATTCAACCGTCTGTTGACGAAGGGCTTCATAGAGGACGATTCCGGCCGCAGTGGCCATGTTGAGGCTTCTGATGTTGGGATTGCTCATCGGTATTGTGTAGCATTGGTCGGCATATGCGGCGAGGATTTCTTCGGGCAGTCCCTTTGTTTCCTTGCCGAACACAAGATAGTCTCCGGGGAGGTATGCGGCCTCCGTATAGGGGCGTGACACCTTTGTCGTATAGAAGAAGAGGCGTTTGTCAGCAGTGCTCTCAAGAAAATCGGCCAGGCTCTCCCAGTAAACGATCTCCACATGATGCCAGTAATCGAGTCCTGCGCGACGCAGATACCTGTCATCGGTACTGAAGCCAAGGGGTTTCACCAGGTGAAGAACCGTATCGGTGGCTCCGCATAGTCGGGCGGTGCTGCCGGTATTGGGCGGAATTTCCGGCTCAACCAGGACGATATGGAATTTTTTCGAGGAAGGCATGGTTACAGCAGGGTGATGCCCTCACTGTTCGATATGACCACGTTGCTGACGGAAAGCACCTTGCCTTCCGGTTCCTCAAGCTGTTGCGCAAGGGCCTGTCGGGCATTCTTGAACTGATCCATGGCTTTGCCCTGGAGGATGGAACGAGGCTTGAACTTGAGGGAAAAGGGGTCCCTGAAGGTACCGTTTTCCTGGATGCGATAGTCAAGATGCGGCCCGGTGGAAAGACCGGTGGAACCGACATAGCCGATGATCTCCTTCTGCTTTACCCGGTCTCCTTTACGCAGTCCCTTTTTGAAGCGGGAGAGATGACCGTAGTGGGTGCGGTAGCCGTTGGCATGGTCGATGACGATCTGGTTGCCATATCCGCCGTTGCGGCCAATAAAATCTATCCGGCCGTCCGATGCCGCCATGATCGGGGTTCCGGTCGGAGCGGCCAGATCGACTCCGAGATGGGGTCTCTTGATGCCGAGAACCGGGTGGAGGCGGCTGCGGGTAAATCCCGATGTTACCCGACCAAAGGGGATGGGTGACTTGAGGAACGAGGTGCCAAGTTCATTGCCGGCAGGATCAAAGTATCCGCTGGCTGAAGGGGAAGAATAGTAAAATCCTTCAAACGTCACGCCGTCAAGGGTGTACCGGGCCATGCGAATCTTGCCGTATCCGACAAAAACGCAGTCCTTGTAATATTTGTCAACCACCACCTCAAAGGTGTCGCCGGAGCGGGGTTCCGTGTTAAAATCTATCTTTGAGGCAAAGATATCGGCAAAGGCGTGGATCAGTCTGGGTTCCTCGCCAAGCTCGGTGAAGGCGAGAAATACCGATGAGTCGATGGTTCCGGTTATTCTGGTGGTCTGCTGCTCAAGGGTGATATCCTTACGGTTGGCGGTAATGTTCTCTTCGTTCCGTGAGATATCATATATTTCAATCGGGCTCACCTCGTAGGTGCCGAACTGGAGCTCGCCGCTTTCGTCAAGGGTAAGGGTGTAGTTTGCGCCCGGCCGAAGTTTGCGCATGTCCAGCGCCTCTGAGAGCGCGCGGATAATTTCCAGCCGGTCCCGGGAGGGGATGTCGCATCGTTTCAGGGAGTCGTCCAGGCCCTCTCCGCTGCGTAGTTCCCCGATTTTTTCGATATAATTGTTCCGCGGCGAAGGAACTGTCTGGTAGGGTCTGATTCGATTCTCGGGTGCAATTGAAGCAATGGCCGTACTGTCTTCATCGCTATCATCGGTGTTCGACGAGATCGGGGAGTATCCGTCCGGGGAGAGAAAAAAGAGAAACAGGACGGCCCAGAAGAGGATAATTGCGCCAAACTTGGTAAAGGAATGAAGAGTTTTCACGGAAATTCTCGCATTGATATTTCTGTATTTGTGTGGTATTTCAGCCCTCTGGAGAAAATCGAGGGGGCCGCGCCACCTCAGGTCACATACCTCACACCTCTGGAGGGCGGAGATATGGTCTTCCCGGATTGAAAGTAAATGTACTGTTTTTAACAGTACATGAACGGAGAGGCAAGTTTCTTTTTCAAGTATTGATTTTTTAGGAATTCAGTTTACAGTGTGACACGGTCGCAAGACCTTTTATTTGTCGGCATACCCGGTGTCACTCCGGAAAGGGTATTTTCCGGATCAGGGACACCGCTGTGAATCGTAAACAACACCAATGGAATCTCGTCAATGGCTTTAATTGTTCAAAAATTCGGAGGCACGTCCGTTGCCGACACAACCAAGATCAGGGCGGTGGCCGACAGGGTGCTGCGCTCTCACCGGCAGGGGAACCAGATGGTCGTTGTCCTTTCCGCCATGGCGGGAGAGACCAACAAGCTTGTCGCCCTGGCCGGTCAGATCCAGGAACTGCCCGACCCTCGGGAGATGGATGTCCTTCTGTCATCTGGAGAACAGGTCACGGTCGCCCTTTTTGCCATGGCGGTCAAGGCCGCGGGGTTCGATGCCGTCTCCCTGCTGGGTGATCAGGTGAAAATCACAACCGATGCCATGCACACCAAGGCGCGGATAAAAAACATTGATACCGATCTGATGCGGAGCTATCTCGACCAGGGCAAAGTTGTTGTGGTTGCCGGTTTTCAGGGGGTTACCGAGGAAAATGACATCACCACCCTGGGGCGCGGGGGGTCTGACACCACCGCCGTTGCCCTGGCCGCCGCGTTAACCGCGGATCGGTGTGAGATTTTCACCGATGTTGAAGGGGTCTTTACCACAGATCCCAATATCTGTCCCAAGGCCCGTAAAATAGAAAGAATATCCCACGAGGAAATGCTGGAGCTGGCCAGTCTGGGCGCCAAGGTTCTCGATATCCGCTCCGTGGGGTTTGCCAAACGATATAAAGTCCCACTCCATGTCCGTTCAACCTTTACGGAAAACGAGGGCACATGGGTGGTTGAGGAGGATAAGACAATGGAGTCAATGCTTGTATCCGGTGTAACCTATAGTAAGAATGAAGCGAGGATCACGATCACCAGGGTTCCTGATACCCCTGGTATCGCTTCACGGATTTTTCTGCCGATATCCGATGCCGGTATTGTGGTTGATATGATAATCCAGAACACCCGGGCCGGAGATCTGACCGACATGACCTTCACCGTGCCGCGGACCGATTATCAGCGGGCCCTGAAGCTGGTGCAGAAGCTGGCCGACGAAATCAACGCGGAAAGTGTCTCCGGGTCGGATAATATAGCCAAGGTCTCCATTGTCGGGGTGGGGATGCGCAACCATTCCGGCGTTGCCACCACCATGTTTCAGGTGCTGGCAAAAGAGGGCATCAATATCATGATGATCAGCACCTCTGAGATAAAGGTCTCCTGCGTCATCGAGGAAAAATATACGGAACTGGCGGTTCGGGCGCTGCACGATGCCTTTGCCCTGGACAAGCCCGAGATCGGCGCGTAGTGATTACCGCCCCTTTGACGCCCATTTATTAGGATTTGGTGCATATCATGACCCAGAACGTCATAATATACGATACAACACTGCGGGACGGGACCCAGGCGGAGAATTTCAACCTGTCGGTGGATGATCGTGTCCGGATCAGTCTGAAGCTTGACGAAATGGGCATAGATTTCATCGAGGGCGGGTGGCCTGGTTCCAACCCAAGCTCCGTTGACTTCTTTAAGGAGATCAGGAATTACGACCTGAAACACGCCCGGCTTACCGCCTTTGGCAGCACCCGTAATTTCAACAATCCCGTTGAACAGGATCCCAATATCCAGGCCATGCTCGATGCCCGGACCCCGGGCGTCACCATATTCGGGAAGAGCTGGGATGTCCATGTCCGCGATGCGCTTCGGATTTCCCTGGAGGATAATCTTCTTATCATCGAGGAATCCCTCGCCTATCTCCGGCCCCATGTCCGCCATCTCATCTATGATGCCGAACATTTCTTCGACGGATTCAAGCAGAATCGGGACTATGCCCTGACCACCCTGGAGCGTGCTGTCAAGGGGGGGGGCGAGTGCCTGGTGCTCTGCGATACCAACGGCGGAACCCTGCCCAACGAGATACCGGAGATCATCGCCACGGTAAAAAAATATCTGGAAGAAAAGGGTCTATTGATTCCCCTGGGAATCCACGCCCACAATGATTCCGAAACCGCGGTGGCCAACTCGCTGATGGCTGTTTCCTGCGGCGCGACGCATGTCCAGGGGACGATAAACGGGTTTGGCGAGCGGTGCGGCAACGCCAACCTGACATCGATTATTCCGGCGCTTACCCTGAAGATGAACCGTTCAAGCAACGCGGGCAGCAACCTGGTCAAGCTGCACGAAACCTCCCGTTTTGTCAATGAACTGGCAAACCTGCCCCACAATAAGTACCAGCCCTACGTGGGCCGCGCCGCCTTTGCCCATAAGGGCGGGATCCATGTCAGCGCGGTCAAGCGCAACCCGATTACCTATGAGCATATTGAACCTGAGAAGGTGGGGAATATCCGCAGAATCCTCATCTCCGATCAGTCCGGCAAGAGTAATGTCCTTCATAAGGCCCAGCAGTTCGGCCTTAATATCGACAGCAGCGACCCGGTTGTCAACGCCATTGTCAAGGAGCTCAAGGAACTGGAAAACCGGGGGTTTCAGTACGAGGGCGCCGAGGCGTCCTTCGAGCTTCTGATGCGGCGGGCATTGGGGACACTGGATGCGCAGCGGAGATTCTTTGATTTCAAGGGCTTTCGGGTGATGAGCCAGAAATCGAGAAACGAGGACTCGACCCAGGAAGAGGCTACCATCAGGATCGAGGTGGGCGGTGACGAGGTCCATACCGCGGCCCTGGGCAACGGCCCGGTAAACGCCCTGGACAAGGCCCTGCGTAAGGCGCTTACCCGTTTCTACCCTAAACTCAAGGAGATGTCCCTGGCGGATTACAAGGTCCGGGTCCTGTCCGGAGAACATGGCACCGGGGCCAAGGTGCGGGTTCTTGTCCAGTCCCGGGATGCGGATTCCGAATGGGGCACGGTCGGCGTTTCCGAGGATATCATCGAGGCCTCCTGGCAGGCCCTGGTGGACAGCATCACCTACAAACTGCTCAAGGATGAACAGAAGAAAGACGCTGCCGCAGCTCAGTAAAACGATCGACGGCGAAACGGGTTCAAAGAGGACCTCGCCTGATTTGCGGATCTGTGTCCTTGTTGCTGCCGGGATGCTCCTGCTTGCTGCCCGGCTTGCCGGAATAACGCTGCCCTCCTGGAATGTCGACAAGGGGCCGGGGGGCGATGTGCGCGGCCCCCTTGATTTTCAGTCGCTTTCTATTCCCGCGGAGGCACGGCATATTTTTTATCAGCCGGTGCCGATTAACGATGTCGGCCGCGATGTCCTTGTCAGCCTGCCGGAAATAGGACCCCGCCTGGCTGACCGGATAATAGCCCTTCGCCTTCGCCGGGGCGGGATACGTTCGGCAGAGGAACTCCTTGAGGTTCCCGGAATCAGCCGGAGGAAACTGAATCGGTTGCTTCCGGAGATAACCTTCGACAAAACCGGCCACTAGCCGTGACATTTCTGCCATGGAAAGAAAAGGCGTAAAGGTAAACAGGATGTTCGTGCGAATATTTCTCTCCTGGCTGGCGCTGGGATTTTTTTTGCCGGCACCCGGTGCGTTTTCCGGGGAACACCCCATCCGCTACAGCGCCACCATCCATCCCCTGACCGAAATCCTGGCTCAGATTACCCGGGGAAGGGCGGAGGTCGTGACCCTGCTTTCGCCCGGCAGCTCACCGCACACATTTGAACCGCGTCCTTCGGATCTTATTCTCCTGGATGGCGCCAAAGCCCTTTTCTACGCAGGTCCGGGTCTTGATAAGGAATGGATCGGCCGCCTGCCTGCCGCGCAGAAAATTGAACTTGTCGCATATATCCCGGATCACAAGAAACTCTTCATGGAAGATCATGATCATGGAGAAGACAAAAAAGGGGGGAGCGGAGATGATGGGGCTGACACAATCATAGACCCCCATTTCTGGACTGACCCGATGACCATTCACGCCATGGTTCCGGAACTGGTGAATGTCCTTGTTTCCCTCGATCCGGAGGGAGAGGGGGCGTACCGGGCCAATGGGTATGCCTTCCAAAAAGGGCTTGAGCGTCTTGACGTGGAACTTGAGGCCCTGCTTGTCCCATGCCGGGGTATCTCCTATTTTCTTTTTCATCCCTCTTTTAATTATCTCTTCGCCCGGTACAACCTCCATATCGGCGGGGTAATCGAGCCCTTTCCCGGACGGGAGCCCGGCCCGAGATTCCTGGCGGAGATGACTGGCAAAATCAAAAAATCAGGAAGCAGGATCATTTATACCGAGCCGCAACTGTCCAAAAGATCAGCAACAATTCTTGCCGAGGCGGCAAAGGTAGGCGTTGGCCTGCTCGATCCGCTGGGAGGGGTTGACGGCCGGATGAGCTATGAACAGATCCTTCGTTTCAACGGCCAGGCCCTGCGTAATGCCCTTGAAAACGGGGAAAGATGACTCACGCCCGCTCGATTGCGCCCCTGATCGCCCTTGTCGGCCCCACCGGCATTGGCAAGACCTCGCTTTCCCTTGAGATCGCCCGGCGGTTTTCCGCTGAGATAGTCGGTCTTGATTCCATGCAGATATACCGCTACATGGATATCGGCACCGCCAAGCCCACCCGGGAAGAGCGGGCGCAGGCCCCGCATCATCTTATTGACTTTGTTGATCCGGATGAAGACTATACCGCCGGTCGATATGTCAGTGACGCCACCGCTGTTCTCGCCGATATTCACGGCCGGGGTCATCTTCCCCTGCTGGTTGGTGGCGCTGGAATGTACCTGCAGAGTCTCCTGAGCGGACTTTTCGGTGGCAGGGCCGGTCTTGAGCTTCCGGAAATGGAGGCGCTGCGCCAAGGACTCAAGAAACGGCTTGAGGACGGGGGGAGAGAACGGCTCTATCTTGAACTCCAGGGGTGCGACCCGGCAACCGCTGCCCGTATCCATCCCAATGACAGCCAGCGCCTTGTCAGGGCCCTTGAGATCTTTTATGCTACCGGCATACCCTGGTCGGAACATCTCGCCCGCCACCAGGAGAAGGGGGGGCAGGATAAGCGGAATATCCTGAAGATAGGTCTTTATTGTGAGCGGGACGAGCTGTATAGAAGGATTGACCAGCGGGTGGAATTGATGATCAGCGCCGGGCTGATTGCCGAGGTGCGCACCTTGCTCGACATGGGGTATGATCAGGATTTGAAATCGATGCAGTCGATCGGGTATCGCCACATGATCAACTATATAACGAGCCGGTGGACCCGCGACGAGGCGCAGAGGTTGCTGGCCCGCGATACCAGGCGGTATGCCAAAAGGCAGTACACCTGGTTTCTCCGTGATCCGGATATTTTCTGGTTCACCCACGCGGAAATGGGATCGCTCTTCAAGAAGGTGGAGGATTTTTTACGATAAACGCACACGGTCGGAGACTCCGGACGTCTCTGGTTCCAGATTGAAAACAGATCAGAGTACCCGTGGGAATACTGATTTTTTTGTCAGGGATGCTGCAATGGAGTGAAATCTGGTGAATATCCCCAATACGATTACAATCATCCGGATCCTCCTGACCCCTCTCCTGGTCATCCTGTTGCTGGAGGGGGAGAAGGGCCTTGCCCTGGTTACTTTCATGGTCGCGGGAACAGGAGACGCCCTTGACGGATTTCTGGCCCGTCTATTGAACCAGAAGACCGATTTCGGGGCGTTTCTCGACCCGATCGCCGATAAACTCCTCCTGATCACGTCCTTTGTCACCCTGTCGATCCTCGATCTCATGCCGGCATGGATCACGGTTATCATCGTCAGCAGGGACATTCTCATTCTGGGCGGTATCGGTGTCCTGCTGTACTGTGGTCTGCCGCTTGTTGTCAAACCAACGCATTTCAGTAAAATTACAACTTTTTTTCAATTTATTACCGTATGCTTTTTTCTGGGAATCGATTTTCTGCCCGCGTTTCTCTGGCTTAAAACCCCGGTTATCTATGGAGTTGTCACCTTCACCCTTCTTTCCGGAGCGCAGTATCTCTTTCTTGGATTCTCCCTGCTGGCCAACTCCAGCATCGGCGGCAAGGAGCAATGACGGTACCGTGTACTCAGCAATGACACCTTCTCTATCAGGAAAAATCTGGCATGTTCACCCCGATAATCCAAAAATTTCCGCCGGGCTCGCCAGTGCCCTTGATATCCCGCTCGCCATTGCCCGGATCCTTGCCCACCGAGGGGTTGGCACGGAGCAGGAAGGCAGGCGGTTTCTTTCCTCCTCCCTCGAGCACCTGCGTTTTGAAGAAAAATTGATGGATCTTGACCGGGGAATCGCGGTGATGATGGAGGCGATTGACCGGAAACTTCCTGTTACCGTGTACGGTGACTATGATGTGGACGGTATTACCGGCGCTGCTCTTTTGACTCTGTTTCTGCGGGAGGCAGGTCTCAGCGTTTCCCACTACATCCCTGATCGTCTCAGCGAAGGATATGGGGTCAGCCAGCGAGGCGTTGATCATATCTATACTCAGCACATGGAAGAGAGAGGAGAGCCGGGCGTCCTGATCACCGCGGACTGCGGCATTTCCGACTTTGACGTGGTGTCGGAGGCCAAGAGAAAGAAACTTCGTGTCATCATAACTGATCACCACCAGCCACCACCTAGATTGCCGGAGGCGGATGCGGTTATCAATCCGCACCGGAATGACTGCCCCTTTCCTGACAAAAATCTTTGCGGGGCTGGTGTTGCCTTTTATTTTCTCATCGGGTTGCGCAGCCATCTGGATCAGGCCGGACATTGGAAACCTGAAAAGATGCCGAATCTCAAGAAGTTGCTTCCACTGGTGGCCCTGGCCACCATTGCCGACCAGGTTCCCTTGCTGGGAGTCAACAGGACCATGGTCAGGGCCGGGCTGGAGGCTATGAATGAGATGCTGGCAACAGGTTCGCTGAAGCCCGGCCTTGCGGCCCTTATCCGCTCGGCATCATCTGATAATGGTGCGAAAATAACCTCGGAAGATGTCGCTTTTCGTCTTGGGCCGCGGATTAACGCTGCGGGAAGGGTGGGGCGGCCCGAGAGGGCCCTTCAGCTTCTCCTGACCGATGATTCTGCCCTGGCGGGTGAACTTGCCGCGATCCTGGAACAGGAAAACCTGGCCCGGCGCGCAATTGAGAGTGACATATTTGAACAGGCGATGGCCGGATCCCAGGCGGTTGTCGGCGAAAAATCCCTGGTAGTCTGGGGAGAGGGGTGGCACCCCGGGGTAATTGGTATTGTCGCCTCCAGACTGGTGGAGAAATTCTGGAAGCCGACCGTGGTCTTTTCCGTTACCGGTGAGACGGCAAAGGGATCAGGGCGTTCGCTTCCCGGCCTTGATCTCCACAAAATGCTTACCCTTTGTGATGGCTCGATACTTGAAAAGTTTGGTGGCCATGCCGGGGCTGCGGGGATCACTATGAAGAGTAACAACCTGGAATCGTTCAGAGAAAATTTTGAGAAGGTGATTCGCGAAAAATGCGATACAAGCCTTTTCACCCCGGTTCTTGCTGTTGAAGAGGAGCTCTCTGTCAAGGAAATGTTTGCCGATACCTTTCTGAGCAATTATATTCGTCTGTTTCCCTTTGGGAAGAACAACCCGGAACCGCTGTTTGTCCTCAGGGGGTGTACCCTGGGCAGTGTCCGCACAATCGGCGTTGACGGAAGTCATCTCCGGTTCACGCTGATGGACAGTGGGCGGTCGATAGACGGGGTGGGATTTAACTGGGGAAAGCATGCCCCGGTGTGCGCGGGTGAAAAGATGGATATTGTCTGCCGGTTGCAACTCAATGACTTCAAGGGCAGGAGAAGATGGGAGCTGGTGCTGGTGGATGGCGCGGTGTCGACTGGGCCGGCTCCAGGACGCAACTAAACATAATATACATTATGCGACATTGTCTTTTCTCCCACCCGAACCCCTTTCCATCTTGGTGGGTCAGGTCAGGTCTGTTTTGGTAATTAACATCGTAAATACGAAACGATAAATCGAAAACATAAAGTGAGCGAGGCGTCCATGGATCATACCATATACCAGGAACCCCTGGTGAGCAGATATACCAGCAGGGAGATGCAACAACTCTTTTCAGAACAGTACCGCATTGAGACATGGCGGCGTTGCTGGGTTGCCCTTGCCGAGGCCCAATACGAACTCGGACTGACTGATATCATCTCCCGGGAGATGATCGATCAGATGCGCAGCCACATTGCTGACATAGATTTTGAAATGGCCCGGGCCAAGGAAAAAGAGATCCGCCACGATGTCATGGCCCATGTCTATACCTTTGGCCAGGCCTGTCCCATGGCCGAAGGAATCATCCATCTCGGGGCCACTTCGCAGTTTGTCGTCTGCAACACCGACCTCATTGTCCAGAAACAGGCCCTGGCCTTTATCAAAAAATCCCTGGTCAACGTCATAGCCAATCTCGCCCGTTTTTCCAGAAAACACAAAAACCTCGCGACCCTGGGATTCACCCATTACCAGCCGGCGCAACCGACAACGGTCGGTAAGCGCAATACCCTGTATATCCTCGATCTTCTTATGGATCTCGATTATCTCGAACATCTTGAAGAACAGATCAAGGCCCGTGGCGCCAAGGGAACCGTGGGGACCCAGGCAACCTTTGTCGAGCTTTTTAAGGGAGACCACGGCAAGGTTCGAGCCCTTGATCAGCTTGTTGCTGAAAAGCTCGGTTTTTCCGATGTTTTTCCTGTTACCGGACAGACCTACCCCCGCAAGCTGGATATGAAAACCGGGGAATCCCTTGCCGGCATCGGCGCTTCTGCCCATAAGTTTGCCGTTGATCTCCGCCTTCTTTCCAATCTCAAGGTTCAGGAGGAACCGTTTGCCAAGGGCCAGGTCGGCAGCTCCGCCATGGCCTATAAGCGAAACCCCATGCGTTCCGAGAGAATGACCGGGCTTGCCCGCAAACTCATGGGGCTTACCGCTAATTTTTCCGCGACTTTCGCCAATCAGTGGTTCGAGCGGACCCTGGATGACTCGGCTATCCGGCGCATGGACATTCCCCAGGCCTTTCTCTTGGCTGACGCCATCCTGAGGCTGTACCTTAATATAACAAGCGATATGGTTGTTTTTCCAAAACAGATAGAGAGGCATCTTCGCCAGGAACTCCCCTTCATGTCCACCGAGAAAATTCTCATGGCCAGCGTGGAGCGCGGCAAAAGCCGACAGGAAATGCATGAGGTGATAAAGGAGCATTCCCTTGAGTCTGGTCGGGTTGTCAAGGAGCTGGGGTTGGATAATGACCTGCTCGACCGTCTTAGCGCTGACCCCCGGATCCCCTTTGACCGTGAAGAACTGGAATCACTGGTTGGCGATTACCAGCAGTTCACCGGCCGGGCTGCTGCCCAGACCGATGAATTTCTTGCAGAGGTTGTGGAGCCCAGACTGGCTAAATACCAGGATCAATTAGGTCACTGCGATGCAACCCTTTCTGTCTAGGTTGAAGGCCTTACAGAGATGGCAATTTGCTCAATTACATGGTATATGCATGGCTCGTAACTGCTCAAAACTCCGAATCAGAATTGCTCCGCAGCGGATCGCCTTCCTCAAATTCATACTCGAGGGATATGACGGGCTTGCCAATCTGACCACCATTGACCAGCGCAGCGGTGATGTGACTATTAATTATCCTATGGAACAGGAAGAAGAGGTTATGCAGTTGATGGACGCCCTGCGCCCTTCCCTGCTGCCTGACACGTTTTAGGCAGGTGATTGCACTGCATCCGCCTGTCCCTGACTACTGAAATGACACCAGAAAAATTTGCCTATATTGAAACCTTTGTCTGCCAGATGAACGAGCGTGACTCGGAAATCATGGGCCAGCTTCTCCGTGAGGAAAACTACCATCCGACCCGTGATATTTCACGTGCTGATCTTGTGCTGATCAATACCTGCAGCATCCGTGACAAGGCCGAACAGAAGGTCTACAGCCTTCTCGGCCGCTTGAAAAAATACAAGCAGAAAAAACAGGCAATGATAATCGCCGTGGCCGGGTGTGTCGCCCAGCAGGAGGGTGAAAGGCTTTCCTCCCGGATGCCCCTGGTCGATATCGTGGTCGGCACCCAGAATATCTACCGGATTTCCCAGCTTGTCCGGGATGTGGAATTGAAAAGACAGCGACACATAGCAACCGGCCTGTCGCACTCCTTTGTCATCCCGCGCCACCTCCCTGCCCCGCCCGACCAGGCGCCCTCTTTTTCTCCCAAGGAGGAGGTGTTTAAAAAGTTTGTGACCATCATGCAGGGGTGCAATAATTTCTGCACGTACTGTGTGGTTCCCTTTACCCGTGGCCGGGAGGTCAGCAAGGGGGTTGACGACATCCTGTCGGAAATCACTGTCCTTGCCAGCCAGGGTATCAGGGAGATCACCCTGCTTGGCCAGAACGTCAACTCCTATGGGATGGATAAGGGGCCGGAACATGTCCGCTTCCCCGAACTTCTCGCCCTGGTCGCAGAAATTGAGGCCATTACGCGAATACGCTTTACCACCTCCCACCCCAAGGATCTCTCGGCTGACCTCATTGACTGTTTCGCACAGATCGATAAACTCTGTCCCCATTTCCACCTGCCGGTTCAATCCGGGTCGGACCGGATACTCAATAAGATGAACCGGAAGTATACTGTCGAGTCATATCTCGATAAAGTGGCGGCGCTCCGCCGGGTACGGCCGGACATTGCGCTCACCACCGATATCATTGTCGGCTTTCCCGGTGAAGGTGATGATGACTTTGCCAAGACCATGGAACTTCTGGAGGCCGTCCGCTATCACGGCGCGTTTTCGTTCAAGTATTCCGACCGTCCGCTGGCCCGCTCCTCGTCGTTTGCAGACAAGGTTGACGATGGTGTCCGGGGCGAACGACTGACCATGCTGCAGGCCCGGCAGGACCAGATCAGCCTCGAGGTGAACTGCGGTTATGTCGGCCGGGAGATGGAGGTCATGATCGAAGGGGAAAGCAAGTCCGCCCACGGTCAGTGGCGCGGCCGCACCGGCACCAACCAGATCGTCAATTTTCCGGCAACGGGAACCCTCACTCCTGGAGATATGCGCACGGTTCGAATTGAGGAGGGATGTCTCCATTCCCTGCGTGGTACTCTGCTAACCTGACCGTCTGAGGACGGTGGAACTACCCTTGACACGAGACTAATAGAGAGGACTGTTATGATAGATCTGCACACCCATTCCCTGTTCAGTGACGGAGAACTGGTTCCGGCCGAGCACCTGCGGCGGGTTGAGATTCTCGGCTATGCCGCGGTGGCAATCACCGATCACGCCGACGCGTCAAATCTTGATTTTATTGTTCCGCGGATGGTCATTGCCGCTGAGACGTTGAACCCGCACAGCCGGACACTGCTTATTCCCGGTGTCGAGCTGACCCATATCCCGCCCGCGCTCTTTGCGGAACTTACCGGCAGGGCAAGATCGCTGGGGGCAAAAATTGTGGTTGGCCATGGTGAAACGGTTGTGGAACCGGTGGTTGCTGGTACCAACCGGGCGGCGCTGGAAGCAGGGGTAGACATTCTTGCCCACCCCGGGTTTATTACCCGTGAAGATGCGCAGCTGGCAGCGGACCGTGGCATTCTTCTGGAACTCTCCGGCCGCAAGGGACATAGCCTGACCAACGGTCATGTGGCACGGATGGCCGCGGCAACCGGCGCCATGCTTGCGGTCAATGCCGATGCCCATGGTCCTGGAGATTTTCTCACGGAAAAAATGGCTGAAACAGTCGCCCTCGGCGCGGGGCTGGACCAGGCCGGATATGCCAAGATCCGTTCCGACATGGCAGCGCTGGTCGCCAGGGTATCCCCCCGTTGAGAAGGGCGGATCTTTTGTACTGTATATTTCAGAGGTGCGTTTTTACCGGGCAGGATCCGCCCGTTATTTTCCCGTATCAGCGGTCACCATCCAGTATCGGATAGTGGATCTGCCTGAGTCTTTTTCAACGCCGCTCACCGCGACCCGGTTGATTCTCTTTGTCAGCAAAGAGGAATTCCTGATCCGGGCGACGCCATCGGTGACAGTTGCCCTTTGCCAGCCCAGTTCACTCACATAGATGCCAATGGTTCCTGGTCTGTATCTTTCCGGAAAAAGAATCCGCGCACTGAATTGAGGCGGCTGTGAAGGATCAATGGGATCCAGTCCGGGAACTGGGTCGGACAGGGGCAGGTCTCCCCTTTCTAGTATCTTTTTAAAATGATCCATCTGCGCCCATTCAAATCCGAGAATGGCCTCCCGGGGTATGGTCATCACCGGGGTATGGTCTGAAACCGAGCCTGAGTCCTGGGTTAAAACAGCCTGGTATCCGAGTTCCCGGGCCTTTCTGAGAACAGTGGCATTGTATTCGCCATAGGGAAGCGCAAGAAAGGCAGGGGTGAATCCGAGCCGCTGGTCAAAGAGCTTTCTGCTTGCTATCAGGTCGTCCAGTATCCATTTTTCATATGCCGCTCCGTCCAATCCTTCCGGTTTGAGGGCAAAACGGTGATGACCAAAGCCATGGTCCTGGAAGTCGACCCCTGCCTCCTTCAGTTCCCGGACCTGGTCCCAGGTCATATAGTCGCCGTGTTTTTTCTCGGTGGCAGCGGTATAGAGGAATACAGTAAAGGGATACCCGGTTTTTTTCAGTATCGGCCAGGCGCCGTGATAGACACTCCTGTATCCGTCATCTATGGTTATCACCACGCCTTTTTCCGGCAGGGGGGACCCGTTTTTCAGGGCGGACACTACCTGGGCAAGCGGGATTACCTGGTAGTTGTTGGCAGCGAGATAGGCCATCTGCTCGGCAAAGCGATGGAGTTCGACATTGGTCGTGGGGTAGCGGGATTCCCCGAACCGGTGATAGATAAGCACCGTGACGTCGGCTGTAACAGAGGGGGCGGTTACTGTCTGGAGGGCAAGGGCAATCAGGAAAAAAAACAGAATCTTAAAAGATGTCATTGAGGGCAGTCAGAATGCTGGTTCGTTTCTGGCCCTTCTCGTGAAGCAACGCCCTGCGCTGTTCCTGGTTCTCAAACTGCCGGGAAAGCTGGTCATAGTCCTGGAGCCGGTTGTGTTTAATTACCTCCTGCAGGGAGGCTATATACTTGTCTTTCTTTTCCGAGTAATTCATGAGCCCCTGGGTCAGGGCATGGGAGTCCTTTGTTTCAAGGCGGATACGGCGCAACGGTTCATAGGCCTTCACCCGGTTCAAGGTCAGCATGTAGGAGCGCACCGAATCAAGGATGGAGTCGTAGGAGCGGACCATGTGGTTTTTTCCGGCATCACGATTGGCTGGTATCATGCCATTGTCGTTCCATGTCCATATGCCGAAGAGGTTGTTTCCTTCACGGGCAAAGCGGGACCTTCCCCACGAGGATTCCATGGCCCCCTGCGCCAGAATGAGACTTACGGGCAGGACGTCCACCCGGGAGACCAGGAGATCGGCACGGCTTGTTCTGTACTTGCGGGATAATGTGCGGATAAATTTCTGGTCTTCGGTGCTGAGAAAATATTTCCACGACCTTTCCCGCAGCTCGTCATCCTCATCGGTAAAGACGAGATCTTCTTCGGGATATCCAGTCTTTTCTATGATTTGCAGCAAACGGAATCGTTCTTCGCGGATTTCGTCAAGTGCAATCATCGCCACCGGAAGCAGGGAGTGGAGAAAGACCTTTTTCCGTACCCGGACATCTCGGAGCTTTTCGAAATCGTCAGGATACTTTTTGAACTCGACAAGGGGAACCGGTGTTTCAGGGGATATCTGCCAGAGGTTCAACCGTTTGAGCTCTTTTATGCGCGCGGAAACGGTTTCATACTCCGACGGGGTATGTTCCGATGCCCGTTCCGACATGCGCATCGCCTCAAGGTCGATGGATATGTGATGCACTGCCACTGTCATGGCCAACACCATGACGGCAAGGAGGGCAAATACCAGGCCTGCGGTTCGTCGACCGAGTTTTCTGGTGCCGAACAGCACATGCGGCGACGATGTTCCTGGAGAAGGTTCTTCTTCCTGCGGGGCTTGCGGTGTGTTCATCGGGGTCACCGGTGATTCGCGCCTGCTCGTCCTGAACAGGGATTATACGTAGTGTCCGTCTGGAAAGCTCTTTATTGCGCCTGCTTCATCTGGTCACGCGTCTGTCAAAAAAATACGATCCTTTTTATTTGATATCGGAGAAAATTGCAAGGAAAGAAAGGGCTGTTTGTGTTTATCTTTTTGTTTTTTCATTAAAATTATTCGTTGTCATCTGATTGGAACAAGGTGAGCTGGTTGGTCGCCTTTGCCGTGGTCCTGTCAGCCGTTTCCCCTTTTGAGTCCTCGATATCCGGGCTGGACGGAGCTGACTGGGGGGGCGGTTCCTCCACCACCTGCGACGCCAGTTCGGTCAAACGCCGGACTGAACGGTTGGAAAGACGCTTGCCAATGGCGCCG
The DNA here is from genome assembly GCA_041598875.1 of Desulfobulbales bacterium. GTDB lineage: Bacteria > Desulfobacterota > Desulfobulbia > Desulfobulbales > BM004 > JAKITW01. The sequence continues at coordinate 6,419 of JBFHXP010000024.1, read as the reverse complement.
GCACCCTTGATCAGGAAGTCCTCCATCTGGAGACGCATCGAATTGCTTTTTGAGCGCGCAGTGGGCATGAAATCAACGCGCAGGCGGACGCCATCCCCTGCTTTCAGAAAAAGGATCGCTGATTTTTTATGCTCGGGGAACAGTCGGTAATCCTTGCCGATGATGAACTTGGGGGTATTGAAACGCTTAACGTACACAAGCAGCTGCCGGCCGTCGCGGTATACCATGTTATAGACCACCTTGGGGTCATCGGGCATCTTGTCGACCCAGAAAAGCTCGTGACCGACAAATACCTTGTCAGTCACGTTGAGTACCCGATAGATGCCATCCTTGAACACCAGGAGTATGCGGTCGTACTCTGAACAGGCAAAGGCCATGTCACAGTCTGATTTCACCTGGAAGCCCAGCAGGCCGGTCTCCCGGTTGTACCCTACTGTAAGGTTCGACAGGGCGACCTTGCGTACCTCGACTTCCTGGAAGGTGTTGATTTCGGTGCGCCGCGGGTACTCTGCCCCGTATTTTTTCAAGATTTCCTGGATATAGTGGATTGTATACGAAACCATGTCCGTAAGATGTTTGGTGATTTTACGGATCTCTTTGTTGATCTCCTTGATTTCGGCGATCTGTTTTTTCAGGTCATACAGGGAAATCCGCTTGATCCGGATCTCGAGCAGACGGTCGATATCTTCCAGGGAAACAGGCCGTTCCAGTTCTCCGGAAAAGGGCTCCAGGCCGTGAATCACCGCATCGACAATCGCTTTATGGGTGGTGCACTCTTCAATCCTCTTGTATATCCGCTCCTCGATGAATATCCGTTCGAGGGTCCGCTGGTGCAGTTTTTCCTTTAACCGGCCGAGCTCGATCCGCAGTTCTTTTTCCAGGTCGGAAATCAGTTTCTCGGTGTTATAGCGGAGAACCTCGTCCACCTGCATGTTGCACGGGGAGTTGTCCTTGATGAGCATCAGGTTGGGGGAAATGGAGACCTCGCAGTCGGAAAAGGCGTACAGGGCCTCAATGGTGTCGCTGGCATAGACACCCCGCGGCAGCTTGATCTCTATCTCCACCTGCTCGGCGGTGTAATCATTAATCGAAAGAATTTTGATCTTGTTCGCCCTTGTCGCCTTTTCGATGCTGTCGATCAGCGATTCGGTGGTGGTGCCGTAGGGGATCTCAGTGATATGGATAGTCTTGTCATTGACTTCGACTATCTTTGCCCGGCATTTGAGGCGGCCGTTGCCCCTGTTGTAGTTTGAGACGTCCAGCAGTCCGCCCACGGGAAAATCGGGGTACACGGCAAAGGGTTCATCCCTGAGAATGCTGATCTGGGCCTCAAGAAGCTCGCAGAAATTATGGGGCATGATCTTGGTGGCCATGCCCACGGCTATTCCCTCGGCGCCGTGGAGAAGAAGAAAGGGAAGCTTGGCGGGCAGGGTTACCGGTTCCTGGAGCCGTCCGTCATAGGATGGGACATATTCCGTGAGATCCTTGTTAAAGAGGGTTTCCTTGGCCAGGGGGGAAAGACGGCACTCAATGTATCGGGCCGCGGATGCCTGGTCACCGGTATAGATATTGCCGAAGTTCCCCTGTCGGTCGATGAGGTATCCCTTGTTGGCCAGGTTGACCAGGGCCCCGAAAATGGAACTGTCTCCATGGGGATGGAGTTTCATGGAGTCGCCGACCACGTTGGCGACCTTCTGGAAACGGCCGTCATCCATATTGAACAGGGTCTGGAGAATTCGCCTCTGCACCGGTTTGAGGCCGTCGTTGATATCCGGAATGGCCCGCTCCTTGATGACATAGGAGGTATACTCCATGAAATTCTGATCAAAGAGTTTGTGCAGTTTGCCGAGTTGTTCCGGGGTTTCCATCGTTATACCAGATTCTCCATGATGTATTCCCGGCGGAACGGGGTGTTTTTGCCCATATAGAAACTCAGAACCTTGGGCACCTCGCTCAAGCGGTCAAGGGTGACCTGGCGGATACGCATATCGCTGTTAATGAACTGTTTGAATTCCGTGGGCGAGATCTCGCCCAGTCCCTTGAAGCGGGTAACCTCGACATTGACCCTGGCCTTGCCGGTGCCCGCCAGCAGGCGGGATGCCTGGTCCCGTTCGCTTTCAGAATAACAGTAGATGGTCTGTTTCTTGTTGCGCACCCGGAAAATGGGGGTCTCAAGGATATAGACATGGCCCAGCTTGACCAGGGGTTCAAAATAGTGAAGAAAAAAGGTGAGCAGGAGGTTGCGGATGTGGAGTCCGTCGACATCCGCGTCAGTGGCCAGGATGATTTTGTCATAGCGAAGGTTGCCCACCGAATCTTCGATATTCAGCGCGCACATCAGGTTGTACATCTCTTCGTTTTTATACATCAGGGCCAACTGCTGGCCATAGACATTGAGGGGCTTGCCCTTCAGGGAAAAGACCGCCTGGGTCATGGGGTCCCGGGAGCTGACAATGGAGCCTGCCGCCGACTGGCCCTCGGTTATGAAGAGCATGTTTTCACGGCCGGGCGGCGAGGGATTGTCCCGGGTCGGGTGGTATTTGCAATCCTTGAGCATCGGGATCTTGATCGCCACCTTCTTGGCCTTGGCCCGCGCCTCGGTGCGCACCTGCTGTAATTCCTTGCGCACCCTCTCGTTGCGCTGAATCTTATCCAGAAGAATTTCCGCGGTTTCAGAGTTCTTGTAGAGATGGGCGGTAACCGCGTCCCTGACCACGTTGACGATCCAGGCGCGGATCTCGGTGTTGCCCAGTTTGTTCTTGGTCTGGGATTCAAAAACCGGGTCCTTGATCTTTACCGCAAAGGCACCGACAATACCTTCCCGCACATCGTTGCCGCTGTATTTTTTGCTGGAGTTGACATACTCATTGACCCCCTTGAGCACCCCTTCGCGAAAGGCGGAAAGATGGGTGCCGCCCTCATTGGTATAGGTGCCGTTTACGAAAGAGAAATAACTGTCTCCGTAGTTGTCGGTGTGGCAGAAGGAAAATTCCAGGGTGGAATCCTTGTGGTAGATCGCATCATAGAGGTGGCTGCCGTTGACCTCCCGCTCAAGAAGGTCATTGAGCCCGTTTGCGGAAAAAAAACGTTCATCATCAAGATAGAGATTGAGGCCGGCGTTGAGGTAGGCGTATCTCCACAGTCGTTGCCGGATGAATTCGAGATCAAATGAATAGTCGACAAAGAGTTCCGGATCAGGTCGGAATTCGACCAGGGTGCCGTCTTTCTCCTTTGTCGATCCGTGATTCTCTTCCACGAGGATACCCCGACTGAAAAGGGCTGTGGCATATTTGCCGCTGCGAAAGGAGGTGACGCGAAAGGTTTCGGACAGGGCGTTTACCGCCTTGGTGCCCACGCCATTGAGTCCCACTGAAAACTGAAAGACATCGGTGTTGTATTTTGCGCCGGTATTGATGATCGAAACGCATTCAACGATCTTGCCCAGGGGAATCCCCCGGCCGAAATCACGGATTAAGACGACATTATCTTCCTTGATGGAGATATCTATCCGCTTGCCCGCGCCCATGATAAATTCGTCCACCGCGTTATCAATCACCTCTTTTACCAGGATATAGATACCGTCGTCCGGGTGGACTCCCTTGCCGAGACGGCCGATATACATGCCGGGCCGCAGGCGGATATGCTCAAGGGAACTCAGGGTCTTGATTTTGCTTTCATCGTAGTTCTGGGCAGGTAGGTTCATTTGCTCTCGAGATTGGATGCATTCCGTCAGGATCGTGCCGGATCTTTCGCTCACGCAGGGGCTCCGTGAAAATGGTTATTACCAAATAACAGGGAGTTGGCACACCATATATTGATGGACTATGGATTTTATACACAATATGTAGTGGCCAGGCAACTAAAAAATTATTTGCTTCCAATGAGAACCAGGTGGAGGATTCCCCGTAGCTTCAGCGGTTTTTTCTGGTATAGTTTACTTCGTCTTTGACCAGCGGATCCCACCTTCAGCCAGTAATGAAAAAAATGACGGAAAAACAGACGGAAAAATATCAATCCATGGCCCTTTCCATTGCCGGTTCCGATCCTTCGGGCGGGGCCGGGATACAGGCGGACCTGAAAATTTTTTCCAGATTGGGGGTCTACGCAGGCGCGGCCATCACCTCGCTCACCGCCCAGAACACCACTGGAGTTGCTTCGGTCCTTCCGGTAGATGCGGAATTTGTCGGGAGGCAGATTTCTCTGGTCCTGGAGGATATGCCGGTGTCCCATATCAAGATCGGCATGGTCTGCACGGCAGCGATAGCGATCCGGATCGGCCTGGAGTTAAAAAAATTCTCCGGCGAGATCATCTGTGACCCGGTTCTGGTCTCTTCCTCCGGGCATCCCCTGTTTGAACTGGACCATCTTGATATCTTTAAAAGGGAACTCTGTGCCCGGGCAACGGTGCTCACCCCGAACCTCGGGGAGCTGGCGCTTCTTTCTGGGAGGGAACTCTCCGGCGTAATAGAGGAAATTGCCGCCGGCAGAGAGATTATCGGTCAATTTCCGCAGATGAGGGCCCTTATCATAAAAGGCGGTCATCGGGCGGGGGAAGAGGTGCTCACCGACCATATGCTCGTTCGCACTCCTGCCGCCACGATTGAGCATGTCAGCGTAGATCATCCCCGCCTCGCAAGCACGAACACCCACGGCACCGGCTGTACCTTCGCATCGGCCTTTACCGCCTTTCATCTGCTTTCAGGGGATTACGTGACGTCCTTCCGAAAGACGGTCGCCCTGATGGACGCCCTGATCAGGAAAAGCGCCCCCTTTTGCCTGGGACGCGGCAACGGGCCGCTTCTTCATCATCTCGGGTAGTGTTTGTCCATAAACGGCCCTTTTTTTCAATCCCGGCATCCACCCTCTTACTCGATCCGTCTCACCCTTCCGCAGTCCGGGCATATCCAGGTCGGCCCATTGGTGATTCCCCACTTGTTCTCCTGAAAACAGGGCTCGCAGATCTCAAAGCCGCAGGGGCAATTCCAGCAGAAGGGCAACTCGGTGCCGCAGCAGTGGCAGGTGTATTTTCTCGGGCCACGGCCGTATCGTCTTTTTTTTTGCTTTTCTTCCATGATGCTTTTATCTGCTTATGAAGTTTCCCGGCGCAGCCAGTCACAGTACGACTCCGCACCTTTGGTAATCGGTATGGACACGATCTCCGGGACCTGGTAGGGATGTATTTTCCGGAGATTCTCTTTGATCTGGGAAAAGAGCTCGTTCCGGGTCTTTATCTGGCAGAGGAACTCCTCCGCCTCTTCCACCCTTCCCTGCCATCGGTAGATGCTGGTTATCGGCCCGATGATCTGGACACAGGCGGCCAGGCGTTTTTCCACCAGTTCCCGGGAGATTCGAACGGCGTCTTCACGGGTCTCGGTGGTGGTCTGGATCAGGATGAATTCTTCCATGGCGTGTCTCCTTCGTATTAAAAAATGGGGTGTTGCATAGTGTGATCAGGAAAGTCTGCCGCGAAAATTAAAGGTGGTGCAGTCCCGGTCCCGTCCGGAGAAAATACCTTCCAGTCTGGCGAGAAAGGCGCGATTAACCTTGATATTGGTAAGGTCAACCACCGCATAGGAAAGGCCAAGCGCTGAAAAGGCATCAAGGTCCGCCAGCAGGGAAAAGGGTTTTTCAGGCAGGGCGATGGTCGCGTTGTTGGTCTCAACCAGTTCATACCGCTCGCCCCGGGGACTTGCGAGGGGCTTCCCATAGGAAAAATGTTCCGCCCTGAGACGGGAGTAAAAGAGCGGCAGCCGACCGAAAACCGTAAGACCGACGGCGGACGGATTCCATGGGGCGGCGGATTTTTCCAGCGCCGCCCGGTCAGTCTCCACCGCAAACTGGGCATGAAGGATATTTTCTTCCAGAAGAAAGGCAAGCGATACGGAATTAAGAACGTTCAGGGTATAGTCCGCACATATTTCCCGCTCTCTGCCCGCGAAAAAGAGGGCCTGGCTGATATGGCCGAGCTGCCAGGCCGCAGCGGTGTTGTTGCTCAACTCATCTATCGCGTCCGCGTAAAAAGGGAGGTCCTCCTCGTGTATGATCGGCGGCAGGGCCCAGACCAGATTGGCTCCCAGTCGGCCAAGATCCCGTTGCATGTGCCTGGCCTGACCAAGGGTCTGGCGGTTGAGGGCAACGATGGTTTTCTGCGGCTTGAAGGGAAGACGGATGTGGATATTTTTCAAGGAATCGATCTTTACCCAGAGAGGTGTTCTTGTTTTTTTTCTCTTGACCGGGCCGCTGGAAAATCCGGCAATAATCTTTTCCACCTTTGACAGCTGAGAAGAAGAAAGGGGTTTTTCCTGCTGCACATTCAGTGCGAGGGATTTTTTTCGTTCCAGGACCCTGCTTTTTTTTGTGTCCACGAGATAGACCGCGTCCCCCCGGCCCACCTGGTACGGGCACTCAATTGTCGTTCT
>JBFHXP010000023.1:0-27313 GCA_041598875.1 Desulfobulbales bacterium | reverse complement strand
GCGGCAGCGGCCGCCGCACCCTGCCCCTGCCCAATTTTCTTGACGAGGCGGAGCTGGAGACACCGACCTATCTCCGGCAGGCGGCAGATTGATCGATCTATGCCGGCATAGTAGAATACCCCATGGAAAGGGATGCTCTCCCGACAATGCGATGAACAGGCAGCACTGATAATGGGCCATGGGTTTCGCGGAAACAGGCACCCCATCGCTCCGGATATTTTAGCGGACGAAACCGGCGGCTGGAAAAAAAAATGGAAAAACAAGCTCCCGGTGGGGCTTGTTTTCCCGAGCAGTTACAAGGTTGGCATGTCCAATCTTGGATTTCAGCTGGTCTACGATCTGCTCAACCGGAACGATGATATTGTCTGTGAACGGATTTTCTATCCGCATCGGGAAGGGCCGGCACGCTCGGTGGAATCATCGAGGCTGATGACCGATTTCCCGATACTTGCCGCATCGATCAGCTTTGAACAGGACTATATACCTTTTTTACAGATGCTCTTTCTGTCCGGGATTCCCCCCCTGGCAGAAGAGCGGGCCAGCGACGCCGCCGGTGGTAACCGGCTCTTTGCCCCGGGTCGGCCGTTAGTAATTGCCGGCGGCGTCGCCACCTTCATGAACCCGGAACCCCTGGCACCCTTTGTCGATCTTTTCCTCATCGGCGAAGCAGAGCCGGTTCTTCCGGACGTGATGCGGAAAATCCTTGAGTATCAGCACCACTCGCGGGAGGAGGTGCTTCAAATCCTGGCGAGGAGATCTCCAGGATGTTATGTGCCGGCGCTCTATGATCCGCAATACGCATCGGAAAATGGCAGATTCAGTGGATTTTCGCACAGCCCGGACCTCGACCTCCCCCGGCGGATTAAAAAAATAACCCTGGAAAACACCGGCGACACGGTCGGCCATTCAAAAATTCTTACCCCCCACGCCGAATTTGCCAATCTCTTTATGGCGGAACTGGGCCGCGGGTGCAGCCGCGGGTGCCGGTTCTGTGCCGCGGGCTTCATTTACCGCCCCCCACGGCTCTGGCCGGCGGATAAAATCATATCCGCCCTTGCTGCCAGGCCGGAATCGGTTGCCCGCGTCGGACTTCTTGGCATGGAAATGGCCAACAGCAGCGATCTGGCCATGATCTCAGAGGAACTGCTCAATCAGGGTTGCGCCCTCTCCTTCTCCTCTTTGCGCGCCGATGTGATCACCCCCTCTCTCCTCAAGGTTCTCGGCAGAAGCGCCCTTAAAAGTGCTGCCATTGCCCCGGACGGAGGCTCCGAGAGGTTGCGGAGGGTAATTAATAAGGGTATAACTGCGGATGATGTGCTCAGAGGAGCCGAGGCGCTGGTTCAGGCAGGAATATACAACCTGAAACTCTATTTCATGATCGGCCTGCCGACCGAGTCCATTGACGACCTTGAGGAGATGGTCGCCCTGGTCCTTCAGGTAAAGGAAAAAATTCTTGCATGCGGCCGGAGTCGGGGCCGGCTGAGCGATATCAGCCTGAGCATCAACAGCTTCATCCCCAAGCCGTGGACGCCTTTTCAATACCACCCCTTTTCTCCAGTGCGTGAATTGAAGGAAAAACTGAAATTTCTCCGTAAACAGCTGGCAGGCGTGGCCAACCTGACCCTGACCAGCGAACGCCCGGAAAAAACACTCCACCAGGCGGTACTCGCACGCGGGGACAGACGATTGGGCCACGCGCTTCTCCACCTTGCCGCAGACAAAATCCCCTGGCGTCAGGCATTGGAAAGGGAAGGCCTTGCCAGTGAGGAGTATGCAAACCGCCAGCGGGACCAGGGAGAACCGTTTCCCTGGGAAATCATAGACCACGGAATCAACCGCGACTATCTCTGGCAGGAATACCAGAAGGCCCTTGCCGCAAGAACCACCATCCCGTGCGACACCTCCCTGTGCAGGCGTTGCGGAGTATGCAATGACCCCTCTTAAAAAACCAGATCTCCTCGGCAAAAACCCTGATCTTGCTTCCCTGCAACCGTTCCGTCTGGTAAAATTCTTCTCCTTTACCTCGCTGGTCTTGATCCTGGCCGCGGCCCTCTCCCTTTCATGGGTGATCTCCAATAATGCCAGAAAGGTACTCCTGGAAAGAAGCGAGGCATACTCCCTCCTGCTTGCGGAAAACCTCAACAATCAGGTCTTCCAGCAATTCGTTATCCCGGCGGTCCTCCGGTACGGGGAAATCGCGCTCAGCAATTCCCAGCAATTCAAAAGACTCGATTCGGTGGTCCGCACCACAACCCATGGATTCAAGGTTGACTCGGTAACCATCTATGATTCCACCCAGAACATCATCTCATACAGCACAATCGACGAGCTGGTGGGCATGAGGGACAAGGGTGGGATTGAGTATGAAAAGGCCAGGAAGGGGGAAAGCAACTCAACCCTGGTTTCCCGGGGCAACCTCCTCAGCCTCCTGCCCGGGGCAGACCCTGTTACCGGCAAACTGCGGACCTACATTCCGTTCAAGCGGGAGACTTCCATCGGGGCGGACCCAAACATCATCATGGGAGTGACGGAGATTGTCCAGGACCTCTCCGATGATCTTGAGGCGATCATCCATCTCCAGGGCACAATCATGCTCACCTCGCTCATCATCCTCGGTGGTCTTTTCGCCATGCTCCGGATGGTGGTTTCCCGCGGCGACAAGATAATCGCGGCCCGGGCCGAGGAGAGACGCCGCCTGGAAGAAAAACTTCACGATGCCGAAAGACTGGCCGGGCTCGGCAAGATGATTACCGCGGTGTCCCATGAGATCAAAAACCCCCTGGGAATCGTCCGCAGCACTGCCGAGATCCTGGAAAAACGCATAAGAGTCCTGGCCCCGGAGAGCCTGCACCTCGCTGAAATCATTATCGCGGAAACCACCAGGCTCGACGGCGTGGTCATGGAATTTCTCGATTTCGCCCGCCCCCGGAAACCGGCATTCAAACCGGCATCAATCAATGAGGCACTGGACAAGATCCTGGTCTTCATGGGGCCGGAACTCACAAAGCGAAACATCACCCTTACCCGGGATTTTGATCAGACCCTGCCGCTGATCTCCATGGACGGCAACCAGATCCATCGCGCCCTCCTCAATATCCTGGTCAACGCCTTGCAGGCCATGCCCGAGGGCGGATCCCTGAGCGTGACCACCGAAAAGGCAGCGGACCTCCCGGACCGGGTCAGAATACGGATCTCGGATACCGGGTCGGGCATGGACGTGGAAAAACGGGAGAAGATATTCCAGCCCTTTTACACCGACAAGACGAGGGGTACCGGCCTTGGCCTGGCCATTGCCAAGAATATCATCGACAGCCACCAGGGAGAGATCACCGTGCAAAGCGTGGAAGAAAAGGGGACCACCTTTACCATAGAACTGAATCGCTTCCCTGATCCCGAGTCTGCTACGGCGTGAAAAAACGAAGCCTGAGCGCATTGCTCACCACGGAGACCGAGCTCAAGGCCATGGCCCCGCCGGCAATCATCGGGTTCAAGGTCGGACCGCCAAAGATATGGAGCAGCCCGGCGGCCACTGGAATGCCGATCACGTTGTAGGCAAAGGCCCAGAAGAGGTTCTGCCGGATATTGCTCATGGTCGCGCGGCTTAAAGAGAGGGCGGTGAGCACGCCATTGAGGGAACCCTTCATCAACACGATATCACCACTCTCAATAGCCACGTCAATGCCGGTGCCCATGGCAATGCCGACATCGGCCAGGGCCAGGGCCGGGGCATCGTTGATCCCGTCACCGACCATGCCCACGATATATCCTTCACTCTGCAGGCCCGCCACCTTTTCCGCCTTCTGGTCGGGAAGCACCTGGGCAAATACGTTATCAATACCCGCCTGGCGGGCAATCGCCCGGGCAGTGACCTCGTTATCGCCGGTGAGCATATAGACCGCTATCCCCATCTTCTTCAGACGGGCAATGGTCCCAGGGGTCTCGGCCTTTATCTCGTCGGCAACCGCCAGGAGTGCGCTCAGCACCCCGTCAACGGCAAAATAGAGCGCGGTCTTGCCGGATTCGGCCATGGCATCTGTCCGGGTTCCGACCCCGCTATCATCAAGGCCGGCAACCTCTTTTCCGGCCATCAGCGCATAATTGCCCAAGAGAAGATCATGGGAGTTGACCCGGGCCTGAATCCCCTTGCCCGGAAGGGCCTCGAAGTGTTCCGGCTCGGTGAGCGTTATACCTTTTTCATGTGCGGCGTTGACAATGGCCTCGGCCAGGGGATGCTCGGACACCGATTCAGCGCTGGCGACCAGCGCGAGCAACTCGCTCTCACTGAGCTTTGCTCCGGCAATGGGGTGAAAATCGGTAAGGGCCGGCTTGCCGTGGGTAAGGGTTCCTGTTTTATCAAAGACCAGGGCATTGACCTTCTGGGCCAGTTCCAGCGCCTCGCCGCTCTTGATTAACACCCCGAGCTGCGCCCCGCGACCGGTGCCGACCATGATCGAGGTCGGGGTGGCAAGCCCCATGGCGCAGGGACAGGCAATGACCAGTACCGCAATGAATATCCGGAGGGCAAAGGTAAAGTCGGTTTCCCCGGCATAATGGCCGAAGAAATACCATGAGAGCCCGGACAATAAAGCAAAGACCATGACAATGGGCACAAAATAGAGGCTGATCCGATCGGCAAGATTGGCAATGGGCGCCTTGGAGCCCTGGGCCTCGCGGACCATGCGGATAATCCTGGAAATCACCGTATCCTGGCCCACCCGTTCCGCCCTGACTCTCAGCATGCCGTTTTTGTTGAGGGTGCCGCCGACCACGGGGTCACCATCTGTTTTCGATACCGGCAGGCTTTCGCCGGTGATCATCGACTCATCCACCGCCGAGTGGCCCTTGACCACCTTGCCGTCCATGGGAATCCGCTCGCCCGGCTTCACCAGGATAATATCGCCGGCCTCGATTTCAGCGGCCGCTATCCGCACCTGCTCCTCGTTCAGTTCACCGGCGTTCCTGATCAGCACCGCCTCATCCGGTGTCAACTGCATCAGCTGACTGATCGCATCCGAGGTCTTTACCTTGGACCGGGTCTCCATATATTTGCCCAATGAGACCAGGGCGATCAGGACGCCGGCAGACTCATAGTAGAGATCCATGACCCGCTTCATCACCTCAACCCCCATGGATATCTCGACCAGGTTCCAGGTGGAATAGACAAAGGCGGCGCCGGTTCCCACCGCGATCAGGGAATCCATATTGGGAGAGCCCCGGAAAAGGCTCGGGAAGCCGACCAGATAAAAGCGCCTGCCCGACCACATAACCGGCAACACCAGCAATAACTGGGCAAGGGTGAAATTGAGGGGATGGTGGTGGGGATTGAGAAAATCAGGCAAAGGCAGCCCGAGCATCTCACCCATGGAAAGAATGAGCAGCAGACCGGCAAAAACAAAGGCAGGCACCAGGTTGCGCTTCATCCGGGCAAGATTTTCAAGGTTTGCCTGCTGCTGGCGGGCCAGGATCGTATCATCGCCCGCGTTGATGGTGGTGGAGGAAAAACCGATCCGCTCAATCGCCTCCCGGATCTGGCGGGGCCCGATTTCCTCTGGTCGATAGTGAATCAAGGCGGTTTCCGCCGCCAGATTGACTTCCGCCTTTTCAACCCCTGCCAATGCGCTGACCACCTTTTCAATACGGGCGGAACAGGAGGCGCAGGTCATACCGCCAATGGCCAGATTGAGGGTTTTTTCTGTCTCCGGCGGGACCAGTTCGAATCCGAGCCCCTTGACCCGCTCGCTGATTGCGGCAAAATCGATCAGGTCCGGACGCCACTCAAGGTCCAGATTCTCGGCCGCAAGATTGACGGCAGCCTTCAAAACCCCCTCCTGGGAGGAGAGGACCTTTTCAATGCGGGCGGAACAGGAGGCGCAGGTCATACCCTTGACCGCGACCTGCATCTTCCGCGGGGTGCTTTTATTTTCACTTTCCATGGGGTACCTTTCCAATAAAGTTCATGATGATACTCATTTTTATCGTGTCATATTATATAATTTTTCCGCAACAGCTTCTTGATTCCACAACTATATGCACTATAGTAGGAGAATACAACGATCCATTCCGTGGCCCGCAGAATCGGGCTGGAAACAGACGAAAAAAATTCAGTATAAAGGAGAAATATCATGGCAGTGTTCAGATGCGAGAAATGTGGCGCAACCAAGGAAGGCCGTTGCAAACCCAAAAAATGCCCGGCCTGTGCCGCAGAGGGCTGCATGCAGAAGCAGGAAGAGAAAAAAAGCTCCGGTTGCGGCGGCTGCTGCAAGAAAAAATAATTCACTGATCTGATAAGAAAGGGGGTGAGGCGAGGGGGAGGAGCATACTCCTGTGATGACATCCGAAGAAACACTGTGTATGATCCAGAGCGCCGACCTGGCCATCCGGTTCAGTGCCGTGCGGTTCAGTACCGTGAACCTTCTGGAGACTGTATGAAACTCAATGATACTTCGGCAAAATCACTGCTCTGGCTGGCGGCCATCATACTCTTTACCGGAATGATGACAGCATCCCCTGCCGGACGATTCTTCGCCGCATGTGGGGCGGGACTGTGTGCCTTTGCGCCACTCTGCGCTGGCCCGACCAGGAAAAGACGGATCATCGCCGGGATTGTTGTCCTGGCGGCAACCCTTTTCGCCTACTCCACCTTTGACGAATATCAAAAAGGGGACAGAGAGTACAGGGAGCGGGCCCAACCCGCACAATCATTGGCGCCGCCCGCCACGCCTCTTCCTGACAAGAGGCAGTAAACAGGGACAGGCCCGGACAACTGCATGCCCAGGCCGGCCGCCGCCGCCCCCGTCTTCAAGCCGGAGACTGACACTTTTGAAAAAGATCAACGAGGTATGCGCTGGCGCAGCCAACTACGTCCAGCGCATACTTCCTCAGATCGACACAGAGAGTTCAGAAAGTGGCGTTTCCGGATCAAAGCGAACTATTTGGCCGGTTCTTCGACCGGTGTTGGCGGCGGCACTTCGGGCACCGCGGGGGGATCATTCTCCAGGCAGTCCTTGACACAGGTAAGAACACAGTTCTCAAAGTCCTTGCCGGTCGAGCTGGAACACCTGTCACCGCAATCGGAACCGCAATCGGCAAGAGCCAGAGAAGAGATGGAAACAGACAAGGCAAACAGCAGCACCCCGGTCATCACCTTGCTTAAGGTTCTTTTTTTCATACTTTCCTCCAGTTAGTTAAAGAAAAAGTCTATAATCCCATGGCGGATTTACTCCGGGCATGACTCCAGACAGCTGTCATTGTACTCCTGACACAACCCCTCGCAGAGTTGAATTTCATCCTCGCAGAGACTTACACAGGAGGCATAACCGGCAAGATCTGATTTGCACTCAGACCAGCAGTTCCTGGTGGAACGGCAAGGCTCCAGGCAACGCGCCAGCTCACTGCCGCACCCCTTTACACAGCCAGGATCTTTTCCGGCAGCACCGGCATGTGCCTGGACGTCCGGGAGCAAAAGAACTGCGACCACAATAAACTGAGCCCATCTCCACATGGTTTCTCTCCTGTTACACTGTTGTGAACCAAGGCCGATCTGCCGGCATATTTTTCACGTTTGATCATAGAACCACACGGTATTGCAAGAATTATTTCAACAAAGCCTATTATTTTCTCGACACGCATGCCAACCCGCCGTACACTTCCCCAAAAGATAGTGGCTCTGGATAGAACCAATCAGATGGCAGCGCATGGGAGGAAAACCGATGAAAACCACTTTATTGATCATATGGGCATTGCTGCTGGCAATTCCGGTCCGGGCTGAAGATGGACGGCCCGAACTGCTCCTTGGCCTGAGCACCGATTCCACAGCCGGACAGGTTGTTTTTGAGGTGGCAAGCAGTGGATGCACCGCCAAGAAAGATTTCCGCTGGGAATTCAAGGAGAACACCTTGACCATTTTCAGAATCAGGCGTGACGACTGCAAGGCCATGCCGCAGAAAACATCCATTGCCTTTACCCTTGAAGAACTCGGCATTTCCCCGCACCAGCCCTTTGTACTCGGCAACAGGATCACTGTTAATGAAATGCTGTCCATTCTTTGACAGACACGCCGTCCCATGGGTATCATACTCATTTTTCTTAGAAAATCTGACCTGATAACTGACTCGGCATGGTAAATACGTTATGAAACGCACGGTTCATGTGACTCCAGGCGGACTGACGGCGCTGCAGGCGAAAATCGGCATTGCGGTTGCCATCTTTTTTCTCCTTTTCGGGTTGCTCTTCGCCTTTGTTGTCGGCATGGAAACACCTGAATCGGAAACCGGGCTCAGGCTCCTGCAGGCAGGATTCCTGTTGCTCTGGATAGTTGGCTGCATCTCCATGATCGTTATGTATGTGCGCCTGCTTTCTGCACACAAAAAACCACAGGACAGTTCACTGCTCGATCTTCATCTTGGGGCGGCAAGCGCAGACACACCAGTTCAGGGCGGCGATTTTGCGGACCGCCTCCGCAAACTCGAGGCCTTGAAGGCCGATGGTCTTGTCTCGGAATCAGAGTATCACAGCAAACGAAAAGAGATCCTGCAGGAAAAATGGTGACCCCGGCAACGTTTACCGATGAAGAGTTCTGCGTGGTGCCTGCCGGGAAAATGTTTTTTTGTTCTCAGCTATTCCCATGGCGACACCATTCCCGACATCACCTATAACGGCCTTGCGGCCAGGCATGAATTCCTCGAAAAATTCCAGATAAAAGAAATAAAGTGAACAGACCACAGGGGGATACTTATGCGGTCAATTTTCGTGGTGACATCAATCCTGCTTCTCACAATGATCGCGCAACCGGCAGATTCCAGGGCCGTGGAAACCGAACCTGCCGCACGCAAAATTGCCTGGACCAGCGGTCTCAACGGCCTGGCTGACGCGCAACTCCCTCCCCATGCCCTCGAACTGCTCGGTAAAAATGGCTTCGTGATTCAACCGACAGCCATGGATGACATCACGGACATCTATGAGTCAGCCAGGGACAGGGGCCAGGGCCAGTTCATCACCACCGACGCACTGCTCCACACCGGCCACATCTTTTTCGATTATCTGTTGCGCCTTCTGGAAATCGATAAACTTGCCACCATGGCCGAGACCCTCACCGACCGGATGCTGGCCCTTTCCACGGCCCAGTACCAGGGGGCCACCGACCCGGATCTCAAGGAGGCGGCGCGGCTCAACATCGGTTTTTTTGCCGTGGCCAAGGCCCAGTTCACCCCGGGATACCTCCCTGGCCAGGAACTGGATGACATTGTCAGAAAAGAGATGGCCAACATCAACTCCCATAAGGGCTTTGAATTTCGCGAACTGCTCCCCTACGTGCCAAACCCCAGCCTGGATGACACCCCTTTTGCCTACGAGGATTACAGCCAGTATGTACCGCGGGGCCACTACACCAGAAACGAGCAGTTTGCGCGGTATTTCAAAATGATGATGTGGTACGGACGCATCGATTTCAAACTGCTCGCGTTTAAAAACGATACCCCCTCGGAAATCGGCAGAAAGATGACCCTCCAGGCCCTGCTCATGACCGAGGCCCTGGCCCGCGACCCTGACGCCATGGCCCTGTGGCGGCAGATCTACGAACCCACTGTTTATTTTGTGGGCAAAACCGATGATCTTTCCGTCAACGACTACGCGGCCCTGACCAGCGAGATCTTTCCCGGCACTGGTATTGAGCGGCTGGCAGACAGAACCCGACAGGCCCAATTCATGAAACAGGCCAAGACACTTCGTGCCCCCAAAATCCTCTCCGGCGCCGGAGGAGGGGCGGCCGAGACCCAGGGTTTCCGCTTCATGGGCCAGCGCTTCATCCCGGACTCGCATATCTTTCAGGAACTGGTATACGGGGCGGCCGGCCTGGGCAAAAAGATACCGGATTTCGCATATACCGGAGCGGGCACACCCTTTACCATGGAAATTATTCCCGGCAAGGGTCCAACCCGGGCCTTTCCCCGCGGCCTGGACGTCATGGCCGTGCTTGGTTCCCGCCGCGCCCTTGAAATCCTCACCCAGGAGGGTGACACCGCGTACAGCGATTTCCAGGAACAGCTCACTCTGCTCTCCAGCCTGTATGCGGCAACCACCCCTGCCGAATGGCGGCAGAACCTCTACTGGCGGTGGCTGCACGCCCTTCTGCCCCTTATCGAGGAGCGGACCACCAACGGGCCACAGCCATTCCAGGCCAGTGCCGCCTGGCGGGACAAAGAGCTGCAGACCGCGCTGGGATCATGGACCGAACTGCGACACGACACCATTCTCTATGCCAAGCAGAGTTACACCGGGATGGGGAAAAGCATCTGGATTCCGGAGGTTTCATACGGATATGTAGAGCCCGCGCCCGAGGTCTACGGACGCCTCGCCGCCATGTTCCACGATCTCCGGGGCTCCCTGGAAGCCATGGGGCTCGCCATCCCGGAAATAAGCCAGAAACTCATTGATTTCGAAACCGTTCTCTCCCGCCTCAAGGAGATATCGGTCAAGGAACTGGCGGCCCGACCATTGACCGATGAGGAGTACGGATTTATTGCTGATTTTGACGCGACGATTCGCTCGCTTACCCGCTTCCCGCCACAGATCATGCAGCGGATCACCTCGGACACCGATTCCCGCATGGACATCATCGCCGACGTTCATACCGACACCAATAGCGGCAGGGTTCTCGAGGAGGCGGTTGGCTCCCCGGCGGACATCTATGTGCTGGTGCGTGATGATCGCGGCTACCGGGTCTGCCGGGGCGGGGTTTTCACCTATTACGAGTTCAAGCAACCAATGGAGAATCGCCTCACCGATGAACAGTGGCAGCAGATGGGACGCGACAACAAACGCCCGCCCCGCCCGGACTGGGCCAGGGCCATAGGGGATTAGACAAAGAGAGACATCTTCTATACGATAAGGGGAACAGCCATGAAAAGAGGAATGAAATGCCCGGAATAAGAAAACCGAGGGAGTCAATGTCCCGGCGGCATCAAACCCGGAACTATATGCCATTCTCAAAGGAACAGATCTGCATAGTGGTACGACGGCAACACATCAACATCCAGTGCAGACGGTCAATAAGGGAGGGGTGATATGCCCATAGAAAAAAGATGGTGGATTGCGCTGAGCCTGGGGTTCCTGTGCGGGGTTATCCTTCCTGCCGGCAACGGCAAGGCGCAGGAGCCGGCAAAACCTGCGGAACAGATGACTGAACAGCCCGCGGCCGCTTACCGGGCCAAGGATGGCGCGTACACGCTTACTATCCCGCAGGATTGGGAAAGCACCTGGTCGAACGCGGCCAACGACCGAAATCCCTCGGAGCTGCAACTGGTTGCCCCCGGCCTGTCGTGGCCCGAACATGTACTCATCACCGTTTTCCATTATGCAAGTGCATACCGGACAGCGGAACGCTACCTGTTTGACCTGCAGAACCCATCTTTTGGCGGCAAGGACCAGATACGCTCCCCGGTCGCGGATACCCTTGTTGCCGGAATCCCGGCCAAGGCCATTGATGTGTCCGCAAACCGCCACCCCCTTCCGGGGATGACCGGGGAGACGGTTCCATCCTTCACGCGATCGGTGGTTGTTCCGGCCCGGCAGGGGTTCTTTGTCCTCCGGCTTGATTCCCCCCAAGGCGTGTCCGCTGAATACCGGGTGATATTTGACCGTCTCGTTGATTCCTTTTCCCCGGCCGATCAGAACAGAGGGCAGGCACAGCAGGAGATCCCGGCCAAAGAGTACGAGGTCTACTCCGCCTTTTTCACGGCACGGCCCCCAGAGGTCGTGGAACCGGCACAGCTCTTTTCCTCTGCCCCTGAGTGCCGCCTGGTAAACGGACAGACCCTGCCCCTTGACAAGCCGGCGCCACCTCCATGGCACGGTGATGGTTTCAGCACCCTGGAATCCTCCCTTATCGAGGATTACAACCAAAAAAACCAGAAAACATGGCAACTTACGGACAGGATCATGGTGCCTGACCTGGTGGTCATCTCCACCGAGGAACTGGATGCCAGATTCTCTGCTGGCCGCCTGAGTCCGGACGGAATGGATGAGGATGCCTTCCTGTTCAGGGACGGGCTGGTCTCCCTGTCACGGGTCGGCTTCAACAGCGAGGGGGACACCGCCGTGTTGGACGTATCCCTCGCCTACCCCCGGGCCATGCGGGCACGGTATCTCGTTATCATGCGACTGCAGGCAGGAACCTGGATCATCGACAGGGCCGTGTTGAAGGACTTCATCTATCACTGATCATGCCTGCGACAAGGAAGGATTTGAATCAGGCCCGGTCCGGGGCTCACCCCTTTGGCGCATTCCTGGCCAGAAACGCATCCAGATGATTGGCAAAGGACTGCCGGTCCCCCTTGCTCAACGGGGGCGGCCCGCCGGTATCTATCCCGCTGCCCCGCAGGGTCTCCATGAAATCCCTCATGCTCAGGCGAGACCTGATATTTTCAACCGTATACATCTCGCCCCGCGGGTTCAGGGCGTGCCCGCCCTTTTCAATGACCTCGGCGGCAAGGGGGATGTCTGCGGTGATTACCAGATCGCCCGGGGCCACTCTTTTCACGATCTCATTGTCAGCGACATTGAATCCGGCCCTTACCTGAAGAAAGGAAATGAAAGCTGACGGCGGAACGCGCATGAACTGGTTGGCAACAAGGATCAGCTCTACCCTGGTACGCGCTGCCGCCTTATAGAGGATTTCCCTTATCACCACCGGGCATGCGTCGGCGTCTACCCATATTTTCATGGCATTTCGAACAGATCGCGACCCCAAGCACAGCAGGATCTCGGATTTTTTTTACAACGCCACCAAGAGGTCACATGTGATTTTCTTTATGGTCGTCAAGATAGTTCTTAAAGGACTGCATGGTTGTGGTGTGGAACAGTTCATCGCGCGGCAATTCATAAATCGACAACCGACTGTTGCTGTCATCCGGATTGGTGGTCACCGCGCCCCAGAGACCGACCTCACAGGCCACGGCAATCGAGGTGGCATCGTATTCCCCATATGGATAGGCAAAAAAGCGCGGCATGTACCCGAGCCGTTCCTTGAGTGATTGAATCGATCCGTTTATCTGCTCACGCTGATACTCACGACTGTTTCCACGCAGCGAGGGATGGGTCTTGGTGTGCGGCTCCAGACGCCACCCTGCCCGGGCCATCTCCAGGGCCTGGTCCCAGGTAAGAAATCCCTTGCGGTTTTCTTCGGTAAACTGGGTGATCATAAAGATCGTCCCGGTAAAACCATATCTGTTCATCAGGGGAAAGGCGTAGGTATAAACGCTGACATCCCCATCATCAAAGGTAATGACCACTGTTTTTTCGGGCAGTTCCGTGCCATTGTTCAGGGAATCATAAAGCTGGTAAAGGTCGATGCTCACATAGTTGTTGTCCCGGAGATACTTGAGATGTTTCTCCAGGGTCTCGGGGGTGGTGATATAATTTGCCCGCAGTTTGTCAGTGCTGTTGGCCGGTGACAGGGGCTCGATATAATGGTATAAGAGAATCGTCGTTTCCATCTCCTCAGGCACGGGATTGGTGCCCTCCGATGCCGGAGGTGAAACAGCGGGAGTCAAAGACCCAGGAATCGATGCAAGACTGGAGACCGTGGCGTGGACGTGCCCCCCACCGTGCAGGAAGGGCAAGCCGAACGACACCAGCAGCAGGACGGACATGACGAGCTTACTGTATTTGTTTCGCATAATTATAAAGTTTTCTTTACTACTCAAATGGAAAAAACAACACCTGGTTTCCCCGAGGCGTCCCAGGCCACCGATGGCCCATCATCTCCTAAAGAGAGGAACAACACAAACGAATCAGCATACGGAAGGGCCGCTATTATCCCGTTTGCCTGTTTTCTCGTAATCTTTGCCGCAGTGAGTCTGCTCGCTATCCAGCACAAAGGCCTGACCTATGACGAGGCCAATCATCTCAATTACGGAACCCAGCTCGCATTCGGCCACTCCTCCGCCCGCCCGATCAACAGCGTTATGCCAGCAACAGCCCTCAATGCCCTTGGCATGAAGATTCATCCTTCGCTTGCCGGCGCCCGCGCCGTGACCATCCTCTTTTCGATCCTGACCGCCATCCTGGTGTTCCGCTGGGCCTTCGAACTCTATGGGCTCCACGCAGCGTACCTGGCCGGGCTGCTCTATCTTTTCTGCCCGAACATCCTTGCCCATTCCAATCTCGTGACCACGGATATCTATGCCGCCGGCACGGTGCTGCTGGCCATGTACTGCTTCTGGCGGCTGTTGAACAGACCGACCATGCTCCATGCCATCCTGAGCGGCAGCGCCCTCGGCCTTGCCCTGCTCGCCAAATTTACCGCAGTGGCCCTGGGCCCGATTTTTCTGATTATCGCCGCGTCACGCTGTATCCACAAGCTGTCCGGCCGGCCATCCCTCTCCGGTTTTACGCGCAAGGGCATCCGTTTTGTCTTTGCAATAAGCCTGATGGCAATAGCGGCGATTACGGTGATTAATGCCGGCAACCTTTTCCAGAGGGTCTTCGTGCCCTTGAACGAGTTCCCCCTTCAGAGCGCGGTCTTTTCCTCATTGCGTGATCTTTTCCCCTGGCTGGGCCCGCTGCCGATGCCAATCGCCTTTGCCTGGTTTCAGGGTCTGGACTGGGTTCTCCACGACAGCGGAACAGGAGCGGCCACCCCCAATCTCTATCTCTTTGGCGAACTGCGCGACCCGACCAGGGGCGAGTCTTTCACCGGCTACTATTTCCTGGTCTCCATCTTCAAGGTGCCGCTTGCCGCCCAGCTGATACTCCTGGCTACCGCGGTTCGCATGCTCTGGCGCTGGCACCGGTACGACTGGATGCGGAATGAGCTGTTCCTGATTGTCCCGCTCATCTATTTTTTCTATTTCTTCAATTTTTCCGCGCGCACCCAGGTGGGCCTGCGCCACTTTCTGGTGGCATTCCCCCTGGCGTTCGTTCTTGCCGGTAGCGTGCTCGCCGGATACAAAGGCAGGCCGCCGGGCACGTGGCAGAAAACCCTGATCGGCCTTCTGCTCCTGGCCCAGGTGGCATCGGTGGCGCCATTTTATCCCCACTTCATTCCCTACGTCAACGAAATCGTCACCGACCGCAAGATGGCCTACCGGCTCTTTGCCGATTCCAACCTGGCCTGGGGAGGGGATGAGTATTACCTCAGGCGCTACCAGGACGCCCACCCCGAGGCCATCTATGAACCGGAAACTCCCGCAACCGGAACGATCATCGTAGGGCTGAACAGGCTGGTCGGCCTCCTTGATCCGGAAAAATTCCGCTGGCTCCGCGAAAGTGCCGAGCCGGTTGACACCATTGCCGGTGGCGCCTATCTCGTTTACCAGATACCTGGCGGAAATCCGGCCAGACCGGCTGAAAATGAATCACCAACCCTGCCGCCCCCAGACCAGGAGGAGACAAAACAGCCATGAAATGGAACATCGCGGTGGTCATCCCTTCGTACAAGGTGAAACGTCACATTCTCGGCGTCCTTGCCGGCATCCCGTCCGATGTTGACCGGATTTATGTTGTTGATGACGCCTGCCCGGAACAGAGCGGCAGGCTGGTTGAGCAGCAATGCACTGATCTGCGGGTACGGGTTATATACCTGCCTGTCAACAGCGGAGTGGGCGGGGCAACCCTGGCGGGATTTCAGGCGGCCGCGCGCGACGGTATGCACATTGCCGTCAAACTGGACGGTGACGGCCAGATGAATCCGTCCCTGATCCGTCGTTTTGTCAAACCAATTATAGACGGCCATGCCGACTATACCAAGGGAAACCGGTTCTACAACCTCAACGGCCTGTCAAGCATGCCGCCGATACGCCTTTTCGGTAACAGCCTGCTGTCGTTCGTCAACAAGACCATAAGCGGCTACTGGAACATCATGGACCCGACCAACGGATTCGTGGCCATCCACACCCGTCTGCTCCAGGTTCTTCCGGTGGACCAGATCGAAAAACGCTATTTCTTTGAAAGCGACATGCTCTTCCGGCTGAATACAATCCGGGCCGTGGTGCTCGACATTCCCATGGCCGCCTTTTATGGTGAGGAAAAAAGCAGCCTCCACATCTCCAACGTGGCCGTCACCTTCCCCCGGAAATACGCCACCCGGATCGTCAAGCGGGTCTTTTACAATTATTTCCTTCGCGACTTCAACGTCTGTTCCCTGCAGATCATCATCGGCGGCCTGCTGCTGACCTGGGCCGTCCTTTATGGAGGGCTCCGGTGGTACCTGAGCATTGCCTCCGGGATCCCCGCCACCTCGGGAACCGTCATGCTTGCCGCCTTGCCGTTTATTCTCGGGACGCAATTTCTGCTCGAGGCGGTCCGCTATGACATTTCCCATATCCCCGGCAGGCCGTTGCACCGGCTTCTGGTGGATGCGGCCAAGGAAAAACCGGACATGGAGGATGAGACCACGGCAGAGTAAGGAAAGGGTATCAGGAGAAGTCGGGCCGAGATCCAGGATTGACATCCTTGACAGATATCAACACAGTGCGTTAAGTAGTTTTCATCCGGAAAAAACAGACTTTCCGGACGGACACTAAAGTAGAAAACATGCGCAAAAACCAACTCTTCGCAGCCATAAGCGTCCTGCTGGTCACCGGATTCCTGCTGACCAGCCTCACAAGCTATTTCGTCTCGCGAAACTCCCTGAGAAAAGAGATCGAAACCAGCCAGTTGCCTCTCACCAGCGACACAATCTACTCTGAAATCCAACGCGATTTATTGCGACCGGTATTCATTTCATCGTTAATGGCATCAGACACCTTTCTCAGGGACTGGGTTCTGAGCGGCGAGGCTGACGAACAGAAAATAACAAAATATCTCAACGAGATACAGACAAGCCATAACACCTTCACCAGCTTCTTTGTCTCGGAAAAAACCAGTAAATATTATCACTCCAGCGGCCTGCTGAAACACGTCTCCCCGGAAGAGGAGCGTGACGCATGGTATTACCGGGTCCGGCGGATGGGGACGGATTTCGAGATTAATGTCGACCCTGATTTGGCTAACATGGACTCAATGACCATTTTCGTCAATTACAAGGTCTATGATTATGACAAAAACTTCATCGGGGCCACCGGGGTCGGGTTGACAGTCAACGCAGCCATCAACCTGATTGAAGACTACCAGAATAAATATGGCCGCATCATCTATTTCATCGACAGAACCGGCGCAATAAAGCTGGCAAGCCGCAGCAGCACCCCCGCGGTAAAAAATATCTCTGAAATCGAGGGACTGTCAGGACTCCTCGATGCGATAATCGCCGACACGCATCACAGCCACACCTACAGGAAAGACGGTAAAACCGTTCACCTCAACAGCAGATTCATAGACGAGTTCGGCTGGTACCTGCTGGTCGGACAGACTGAAGGCCAGGCTTTTCACCAGATCAACCGGACCCTCTTTATCAATCTGTCCATCTTCGCGGTTATAACATCCATAATCCTCATATTTACCTACCTGACCATCCGCTCCTACCAGCAGCGGATAGAGACCTTGAAAGGCATAGTGCCGATCTGCTCTCATTGCAAGCAGATCAGGGATGACAAGGGATACTGGAACTCCGTGGAGGCCTATGTTGCCAGGCATACCGATGCCGAATTCAGCCATGGCATCTGCCCTGAATGTCTGAAGAAACATTACCCGGAACTGGCGGATGAAACAGAGAATCTCGCCTCGAATCATACCCCCTGAGCCTCTCTGTGATCGACGCCCATTCCCTCTGGCGCCCGGTCGAAATCCCCTCAGCCGTGCAAACAATATCAGGGATTCCCTGTGGCAAAATCAGGCTTTTCCCGATAGCCCGCTCGACCGCTAAATTGCATAATACGCCAATCTTTGCGGCATGGAATTATTAATATTTTTTCTAAAACAAATATCACTTTGTGGTACATAAACCCCGGACGTTCCGTTGGATCCCTGATCAAGCAGTCAGAATTCGACATGGAAAAATGAGAGATAAAAAGGTCCTTTTCAGGACCTGAAGCACACGGGAAAAGTGCACAGAACAGGCACTCCTGGATATATTCAGAAAGAGAAAACTGTGTCTATATTCAACAGAAATCGATACACACTGGCATGGCATATCCCACACTCATAAATATCCGTAACCCGCAGTCCGGCATTTTCTCCTGCCTGCCGTCCTCGGATCTATCCCCGCCCGGCGTGAGGAAAAGACCGTGATTCTTGAGGAGGCCGTCAGCTTTCTGCGGAAAGTTCCCCCTTTCCAGTTCCTGGATGATGGCCTTCTTCATTCCATCGCCCCAGGTCTTTCGCTGGAGTTTTACCCCAAGGACACATTCATTCATCGGCAGAACGGGCCGCCCAGTCAGCACCTCGGCATTATCAAAAAAGGCGCCATCAAGGTTTTTGTCGTCACCGAGGATGGCGAGGAAATGGTCATCGACTACCGAGGCGAGGGCGACACCTTCGGATTCCTGTCCCTTATCGGCAAGGACCGGGTCCGTTCCAATATGGTGGCCATGGAAGATACCTTCACCTACCTCTTGAACAAAGAGGCCGTGCACCGGCTTCTTGCCGCCAAACCAGAGGTCAACGAGTTCTTTTTAAAGGCTCATCTTGCTGTTTATATTGATAAAACATACAAGGAAATGCACAGCAAGAGCCTTTTTTACGGCGGCAGCGATCGCCTCCTGTTCACTACCCAGGTCGGGGAACTGGCCGCCAAGGGCGCTATTACCAGCGGCATTGACGTTTCCATTCAGGAGGCCGCCCGAATCATGGTGGCAAACAGGGTAAGCTCTCTCGTAATCACCGACAACGATGGAAAACCCGTTGGCATGGTGACCGATCGGGATCTCCGCAAGAAGGTCGTGGCAGACGGTCTCGGCATTGACGGGCCCATTACGGCGATCATGAGCAGGACTCTGATCTGGGTTGAGTCCCGCGATTTCTGTTTCGAAGCGGTTCTGAAAATGATCCGCCACAATGTGCACCATATTCTGGTGATGAAAGAGGGCCGCCTCCAGGGGGTGGTGACCAATCACGATTTCATGATGCTCCAGGGCACATCTCCCCTCTCTTTTGCCAAGTTTATCGAAAACCAGGAAGAGATCAGCGGCCTGGTCCCGGTATCCATGAAGATCAACCGGGTAATCGGGCTGCTCCTCAAAGAGGGGGCCAAGGCCTGCAATATCACCAAGATCATCTCTGAATTGAACGACCGCCTGGTAAAGAAGGTGCTGCAGATCGCCGAGAAAAAAATCGGACCGCCTCCAGTTCCTTACTGCTGGATCTCCTATGGCAGTGAAGGCCGGAACGAACAGACCTTCCGCACCGACCAGGATAACGGCCTTATTTTTCAGGATGTCGAAGATCCGGCCCTGCGGCAGCGGGCCGAGGAATATTTCACATCCCTGTCCATCTTTGTCCGGGACGCCCTGATTACCTGCGGCTTTCCCAGCTGCCCGGGTAATTACATGGCAAGCAACCCTGCCTGGCGTCAGCCCCTTTCCGTCTGGAAAAACAATTTTGCCCGCTGGATCAACACCCCGACCTCCGAGGCGATTCTTTCATCGGTCATCCTCTTTGACTTTCGGGGCCTGGCCGGAGACCTGTCGCTGGCCGGGGAGCTCAGGGCATATCTCTCCACTCTGCTGCACCAGAAGGACCTGTTTTTGAAACACATGGCGAACATGGTTGTCTCCACCCGGCCACCACTTGGCTTTTTCAAGACCTTTATCGTTGAGAAAGATGGGGAGCACAAGCATAAACTGAACATGAAAAACAAGTGCATTGCCCCCCTGATTAACATAGTACGCCTGTTCAGCCTGGAGGCAGGTATTGCCGAAACATCGACCATGGACCGGATAGAAGCTCTGCGGGCAAGCCACCCCACCGTCCAGGAGTTCGGCACGGAACTCGCGCATGCCTTTGAATTCATCATGCTGCTCCGTATCCTCCATCAGTCTGCGCAGATCGGGGCTGGCCAGGAACCAGATAATTTTATCGATCCCGAGCAGTTGAGCAATCTGGAAAAAAACACCCTCAAGGATACATGCAAGCTGATCTCCAAGATCCAGGAGCTGATCGTGCGCAAATACAGCCCGGGGTCGGTAATGTGACAGGCGAGAGACTGCCCGGCCAGGCCGAACGGTCCATGGCCCGGGCCCGCCATTTTTTCCCTGGCCCGCGCCTTTTTTCGGGCCAGGAGCTGGAAGCGCCGGTACCGACTGACATTGGCCTGCGGAACAGCCGCTATGTGGTTTTTGATACCGAATTGACGGGACTTTCACTGCGCAGGGACTCGGTGGTTTCTCTGGGCGCGGTGGTGATAGAAAAAGGGAGGATCTCCATCGGGGAGACCTTTTACCGGGTGGTATCGCCGCGCAGATATGGCAACGCTTTCTTCATGAACTTCCGCTCCTCGGCGTGGAGCGTGTGCAGGATATCCTGGCATAGCCGGAGTCTGATCAGCCAACACAAACAGGGAGGTAACAAGCAGGATAAGAGGGTTGACGATTTTTCCAGAAGTCAGGCGAGCTAGCCTCATCATAATCAAACATTAACAAAGGAGAGAGAACACATGGGTCACACAAAAGATCTACAGGAATACTGGACTCGAAACCTGCGATATGTGAGCGTTCTGCTCACTATCTGGTTTGCGGTTTCCTACGGAGCAGGCATTCTGTTTGCTGATCAACTGGACAAAATAAAAATAGCCGGTTTTCCTCTTGGATTCTGGTTTGCCAATCAGGGAGCGGAGATCACCTTCGTGCTGCTGATTTTGGTCTATGTCAAGCTGATGAACAAGCTTGACGAGGAATTCGACGTCCACGAACAATAAGGCCCGGCCGCAAAAAAGCGGTCAGCCTCAGCATATCTCAAGAATTCGACACATGAATATTTTATCAAAAAGGGAGGAAGTCAAAATATGAGTATCTTAACCTGGACGTGGATCATCGTCGGTATCACCTTTGCTCTATATATCGGCATTGCCATCTGGGCCAAGGCGAGAACCACCGGTGATTTTTATGTTGCCGCAAAACAAATCAACCCTGTCTTTAACGGCATGGCTACCGGAGCGGACTGGATGAGCGCCGCCTCCTTCATCTCCATGGCCGGCCTCATCTCCTTCATGGGACGTGACGGCGCCATGTACCTCATGGGCTGGACCGGCGGCTATGTGCTCCTCGCCATGCTCCTGGCCCCCTATCTGAGAAAGTACGGCAAATTCACCGTACCCATGTTCGTGGGCGAGCGCTATTATTCTCAGTCCGCCCGCATTGTCGCTGTTATCTGCGCCATCTTCGTCTCCTTTACCTACGTTGCCGGCCAGATGCGCGGCGTGGGCGTGGTTTTTTCCCGCTTTCTCGAAGTGGACATCAACACCGGGGTAATGATCGGCATGGCCATCGTTTTCTTCTACGCGGTCATGGGTGGCATGAAGGGTATTACCTATACCCAGGTTGCCCAGTACTGCGTGCTTATCGTGGCCTATCTTCTGCCGGCCATCTTCATCTCCATCATGCTCACCGGCAACCCCGTTCCCCAGCTGGGCTTTGGTTCGTCCCTGAGCGAAAACGGCATGCGGCTCCTGAACACCGATGCAGGGTATCTCCTTGATAAACTGAACATGATACAGCAGGATCTCGGATTTTCCGCCTATACCGGCCGCGGCGCGAAGAGCATGATCGATGTCTTTGCCATTACCTTTGCCCTGATGGTCGGAACCGCAGGATTACCCCACATCATCATCCGCTTTTTCACCACCCCCACTATCCGGGGCGCCCGTTCTTCCGCCGGTTGGGCCCTGCTCTTTATCGCCCTTCTCTACACCACCGCCCCGGCCGTGGCCTCCTTTGCACGGCTGAATTTCATCAAGACAGTGCATGAAAAATCCTATGTCGATGCCCCGTCCTGGTTCAAGAACTGGGAAAAAACCGGCCTTGTTGCCTGGAAAGACAAAAATGGCGACGGCGTGATGCAGTATGCCAAGGGTAGCGCCTTCAAGGGTAAAATTGCCTTTGACAAGGATGCCAAGGGTCAGTATGGCGAGAGCGTGGTGACCACCCCGCAGGATGACAGTAATGCCAACGAGCTGTATGTGGACAATGACATCATCGTGCTTGCCAACCCGGAGATCGCCAAACTTCCCGCCTGGGTCATAGCGCTGGTTGCGGCGGGCGGTCTTGCCGCGGCCCTGTCGACAGCGGCCGGGCTTCTGCTTGTTATCGCCTCGGCGGTTTCCCATGACCTGATGAAGAGCATCTTCATGAAGAACGCCACCGATAAGCAGGAACTGCTCTTTGCCCGTATCGCCGCCGGTGGCGCGGTTGTTATTGCCGGATATTTCGGCATCCATCCTCCGGGCTTTGTGGCCCAGGTTGTGGCCTTTGCCTTTGGTCTTGCCGCCTCCTCCTTCTTCCCGGTCATCGTGCTGGGAATCTTCTGGAAGCGGGCCACCCGGGAAGGTGCCATGGCCGGCATGCTCACCGGTATGGCCTTTACCGCCATCTACATCATCTACTTCAAGTTTGTCAATCCATCGGCAAACGTGGCTGCCAACTGGTGGTT
Organism: Desulfobulbales bacterium; assembly: GCA_041598875.1. Classification (GTDB taxonomy): domain Bacteria; phylum Desulfobacterota; class Desulfobulbia; order Desulfobulbales; family BM004; genus JAKITW01. The sequence goes on along the minus strand of JBFHXP010000023.1, from coordinate 4,798 downwards.
CGGTATTTCTCCGGAAGGCATCGGCACCATCGGCATGCTCATCAACTTCGCGGTCACCATCGGGGTCTCCAAGATCACCAAGGAACCGCCCGCAGAGGTACAGAAAATGGTGGAAGGCCTGCGTTACCCGCGCGAAATCGCCTGATACGTTCACTGTATCCAGTAGTTGCAGGTTAAAAACTGAAGGCGCCTCCCCCCGAGGCGCCTTCAGTTTTTTTTTGCTTTCAAGAGGCGCCTGTTTTGCGCCGCCCTATCCATGGACGATTTTTCTCCTCTGGAAGTTGCCGGGGAAATATGGTTTAGTTGATCATGCCTTGATTTCAGGATCGAAAAAAAATAAAGAGGCCTGCCATGGACCGATCGCTTGCTGAGCCCTGGACGACCGGGCAACGAGTTCTAGCCGGAACTCTTCTTGGTTGTGCCTTCCTGTTGCTTCTTCTCTTTGCCCTGAACATCCCTTTTTCGCACCCATCTTCCTCCATCCTCTACAAGTTCGGCTGGGACAAGACCTTGCTCAGGGGCGGCAAGATTGCGGGAATCACCGTTATCCTGCTTCTTGCCATGCAACCGGTTCTGATTGCCAGATTTTCCCTTCTGGGCCGCATTTTCGGGACCAGCAGCCATTTCACCCTTCACCGCGTCAATGGTTTTATCCTCTGCTGCCTGATCCCCCTTCATCCTGTTCTTGTCAGGGCGGCGGAAAATTTTGCCCCCATCCCGTTTGTGAAAAAATACTGGCCGGAATATCTCGGCATTGTCCTGATCTGCCTGCTTTTTCTTTTAGGAGCAGGGGCTCTCTGGCGGAAAAAAATACCCCTGGCCTACCCGCTCTGGCGCACGGTTCACGCCCTATCAGGCTTTCTTCTTCTTATTGCCGCTCTGGTCCACGCCCATTTCGTGAGCACCTCCTTTCAAGCGGGCCTGCCCCGGATCTTCCTTTTTGCCCTGGCAGCGGCAACGACCCTTCTTTTTTTCAGGCTGAGGAAAAGAATTCTCACCTGATTTTTCAGCAGATACCCTTTACAGCGGGGAGTTACAGTTTTATCGTCTCAACAGAAATGATCATCAAATAAAAAATTTGACCGGAGGTCGACCATGAAAAAATTGCTTCGATTGCTCGCAGTGACCATGATCCTTGCCCTTGCGGCGCCGGCACTATCCCAGGCCAACCAGTGGCGTTTCGATGAGGCCCACACCAGGTTCTTTTTTGATGCCCGCCACACCTTTTCCCTGGTCCGGGGTCAGTTTGACGATTTTTCCGGCTCAGTCTGGTTTGACCCGGAAAAACCCGAAACCGGCAGATTCGAGTTCACCATCCCGGTCAAAAGCATCAATACAAATATCAGCAAACGAGACAGCCACCTTCTTTCCGATGATTTTTTCTCCGCCCGCACCTATCCCCTTATCACCTTTAAAAGCACCAGGGTCACACCCAGCGGCGACAAGATATTTCTCGTTGACGGAATCCTGACCATCAAGGATGTGAGCAAATACGTCACCCTGCCCTTTACCTTTCTGGGCCAGAAGGCCAATCCCCTCAATCCGGGTGAAATCGTTGCCGGACTTGAGGCCGCCCTGACCATCAACCGGCTGGAGTATCATGTCGGCACAGGGCAGTTCGCGGAGATAGGCGTGGTCGGCAGGGACGTTGACATCATTGTGACCCTGGAACTCCTCCGGGACAAGTGACATCCGGGTCTGTTCATATTGCCGCCAGGTTCCTTTTTTTGTACTATAGGGGAAGAAGTCCTCACCCGCTGCTCTGATTGCAACCTCTAGCTGAGGAGTCCGCCATGCTGAAAAAAATGTTACTCCTGCTCGCTGCCGCGGTCCTGATTCCCCTTTCCACTGCCTGGGCGATTGAAATCAGCGGAATCACCGTGGCCGACACTATGGAGACGGAGGAGACGGAACTGCTGCTTAATGGCGCCGGTCTCCGCAATAAACTCTTTATCAATGTCTATGCCGGCGCCCTTTATCTGGAAAACAAGGAGGCGGAACCGGAGGCAATCATCAATGGCGATGCCCCCATGGCCATCCGCATGCTCTTCATCCACAGCAAGGTAACGGCCAAAAAACTGATCAAGGCCTGGAACGATGGCTTTGCCAAGGCCACTGGCAGCAATATCGGTCCGATACGCAAGGAAATCAATGCGTTCAACGAGTTGTTCAACGAGGATGCGCTCAAGGGCGACATCTATGACATTGTCTATACGCCGGGGGCTGGGACTGAGATTTTTATAAAGGGTACACGCCGGGGAGTGATTGAGGGACTCTATTTTAAAAAGGCGCTCTTTGCCATATGGCTGGGCGAGGACCCTGCCGATGCCTCCCTGAAAAAGGGCATGCTGGGCAGGTAAGAGAGTGAGCGGTCAGGCCTTCAGGTCGAGCACACTGTCCTTCATCTCTTCCTGGGTCTTCATCGCCTTGATGTTGGCCTCGAACAACCGCTGGGTGAGTCCCATTTCAGGCAACTCCTCAAAGAGATCGACATTGGACTGTTCCACCGGAACCCTGCCCTCGGCCGTCTCCTCCATCACCGTCGGCCCCGCGACCTCAACCCTGTCCACCACCGGCTTGACGCCTTGGGGAACCTGCTCCTCCATGAGCACCCTGGTCTTCTTAAAGCCGTCGGTGTCGGCATTGGCGATATTATTGGCCGTTGACTCCATCTTCTTCTGAAAACTGAAAAGAGCGGAAAGGGACGAATAAATTCCGGATATCATGAGGGCCTCCTCCTGTGCGGACGGGTAATGTGAGTCCACCACAGTATACCTCATCCGTTCTTTTTCCGCAGGACAAAAGATAGTTAATTCATGACGGCCTGAAGTAATTGCCCACAATTATTGACATCGAACTCCATTCCATATAGTTTTCACTGGGTCCCGAATCGGTGAGCGATCACCTGTGATCCGGCAGTGAGTAATCACGACTGCCGGTGTCCGCCTGACACTTTTTTCCTCGGGAGCTGGATACCGAGCTCTTTTCAATCCGAATGACAAAAAATAAAAAGAGGAACCCCACCCATGTCTGAAAAAATACTTATCATCGGCGGTGTTGCCGCCGGCCCCAAAACCGCCTGCCGCCTGAAACGACTGGCACCGGAAAAGGAGATCACCATCATCGACCAGGACAGCCTTGTGTCGTACGGAGGGTGCGGCATCCCCTACTATGTCTCCGGTGATGTCTCCGACGAGAAGGAACTGCGCACAACCAGTTTTCATGTGGTCAGGGACGAGGCCTTTTTCACCGCTGCCAAGGGCGTAACCGTGTTGACCCGGACCCGGGCCACGGGTATCGACCGCCGCAACAAGGAGGTTTTTGTAGAGAATCTTGTTTCCGGGGTCCATGAAAAGATTCCCTACGACACCCTGGTCATCACCACCGGCAGCAAACCCAATATCCTTCCCATAGAGGGCGTTGAACTTGAAGGGGTCTACACGGTCAATGACATGCACAAGGCCATTGCCATCAAAAGCGACCTGGCCCATGGCAAGGTCGGCCGGGCCGTGGTTATCGGCGGCGGGGCCATCGGCCTCGAAATGGCTGAGTCCCTGGGAGATCTCTGGGGAGTGAAGACAACGGTGGTGGAATACATGCCCCAGCTTCTCCCCCGGATCATTGATGCCAGCTTTGCCGCCATGGTCGAGAAACACTTCCAGGACAATGGCGTAACGGTGCATACCGGCGAGTCAGTCACCGCACTTATCGGCAATGACCAGGGGCGGGTGACCAGGGTGGTCACCGACAAACGTGAAATTGAAACCGATCTGGTGATCATGGCGGTGGGCGTCAGGGCCAGAAGCGAACTGGCGGTTGAAGCCGGACTCCTGGTTTCGCCCTCTTCCGGAATCGTGGTCAACGAGAGGATGCAGACATCGGACAGAAATATTTACGCGGCAGGCGACTGCGTGGAGGTGCGAAACCTGATCACCGGCACCACCGGACTTGCGCCGATGGGATCGCTTGCCAACCGGCAGGGGCGGGTAGCTGCGGATAACATCGCCGGCATCCCCTCCCGGTTCGAGGGCTGGGTCGGGAGCTTTATCATGAAGGCTTTTGAGCGCTGCATCGCCGGCACCGGATTGAGCCTGGCCGCAGCTCGGGCCGAAGGTTTTGACGCCGAGGCAGCGATTACCGCCCAGTCGGACCGCGCCCATTTCTTTCCCTCCCAGGCGGTGATCATGCTCCAGATGGTCTTTGACAGAAAAAGCCGCAGGGTTCTCGGCCTCCAGGGATTCGGTCCGATGAACGACGCGGTGCTCGCCCGGATCAACGCGGCCGCGGCTCTCATTGCCAGAGGGGCGGTAATCGAGGACTTCAGCGTCTTTGAGGCGGCCTATGCCCCACCCTTTTCCACAGCGGTCGATGCCCTGAACGCCACCGCCAATGTGGCTGACAATATCGCCTCCGGCCGGTTACGGATCATTTCCATTGAGGAGTACATGGCCTGGATGAGCAATTTCTCCGCCCATCCCGACCGGGTAGCCCTTGATATCCGCCACCCCAAGGAGGCTGAGGTCTTTGTCAATGCTTTCGGAAAAGATCTCTGGCATGCTATTCCCTATGTTGAGGTGCGGAACCGTTTCCACGAACTCCCGGCGGATAAAGAGTTCATCATCATCTGCGATGCCGGCACCCGCTCCTCTGAAATCCAGATATTCCTCGACAGCGTGGGACTGGGCAATAACCTGGTTTTAGGGGGCGGCTTCAACGCCATCCGGCGGATCGGCGCCTCCTGGTGGCCCCAGACATGAGCCTGGCTATAGATAAATCCGGAGCGACCGGCGCCCCCCGT
>JBFHXP010000022.1:0-27411 GCA_041598875.1 Desulfobulbales bacterium | reverse complement strand
GTAGCGGGTCTGGTGGGAGACGGCAAAGAACATTATCGGGGCTCATTCCTCTTCATTGAGTTTGGCAAGGGCCTGATCAATCATTTTGGTGGGCAGCGATTTGATTGATTCGCGGAGCTTGGCATCCCAGATGTCGGAGATACCGCCCAGATCCTCCCGCTCAAACCGGTGTTGGACTATTTTGAATGAGTCCTTGCGGTACAGGACCACATCCATCGGGAAATCCACGTCTGCGGCGCTGATCCGGGTAGAATCAAAGGAGAGGCAGCCGACCTTCAGGGCAAAGGCGAGGGAATCGCCAAAAGAAAAGGTCCGATCGAGTATCGGTTTTCCATACCCCGGGGCGCCGATGATCTGATAGGGGGTTCCCTTGCCGATTTCCACCCAGTTTCCCTGGGGGTAGACCAGGTAGAGCATGTGCTCGGGGTCGTCGCGCATCTGGCCGCCGATCAGGCAGTGCATGTCAAAATTATACCCGCATTCAGTCAGGGAGGGCTTGTCTTCCTGGGTCACTATCCGGATCTGCTCGCTGAAGGCGTTGACCGCCTTGAAGAGGCGGTTGAACGGTTTTTCCAGATTGGAGATATAGTCTTCAAAATAGGTCAGGGCCTTGTCCCGGACCGACCTGAGTCCGGAGGTCATCAGAAACATGCTGCCATGTTCCATATTAAAGATGCTGACCTTGCGGGCGGTGATTACCTCGTTTCCCGAGGTGACCCTGGTATCCGCTATGCCGACCAGGCCGTCTTGAACGCGCATGCCGAGGCAGAATGTCATGATCGATTCCTTTTGTGTACTATCGGTTTCCCCGCGGGTGAATGATGTTGGGGGGCTTTTTCTCAATGGCCATCTACTCTATCATAAAGGGCGCCGTGCTGCACGGTTGGTTTCCCGTTTGCGAATGAAAACCGGATATCTCCGCGCGATTCACTCCCTTCGGGTGGATGATTCAGGAGAGAGTCCCGGCAAGCTCTCCCGCCTGTTTCTTCGCGCCAGCCACCACTGCCTGGAGAAAAGATGATCTGATTGATTCCGAGGCCATCAATGCCTTGTATGGTGCGCTCTTTTCCAGAACGGCCATAATCCGCCCCAGGGCCCGGTGACTGAGCTTTTCAGGGTCGTCAAAGAGCAGGTCCGCCAGTCTGCCGCGTTCGATGGCCATCGCGACCCTCTGGTCAAAAACCGTTTCCGGGGCAAGGATTCTCCGGGGCCGGGGTTTCATGATTGCCCCGCTGTTTTTACAGCGCGCGGCGCACACGCCGCATCCCAGACATATTTCCTGGTCACGTACTGCCCTGGCCCTCTTTGTATCTCCATCCCGCCATTTGTCTATCCGGATAGCATCCACAGGACAGATCCTGGCGCATTCCCCGCACCCTTTGCACCGGGATGGGTCAACTTCCATAATCCAGTTTGACGAGATAACTCCTTTCCTGATGTCGTAGGTTTTGATCCCCCGCAGCATGTGGCAGCAGCAACCGCAGCAGTTACAGATAAAACTCACCTGGCGCTGGACATTGTCGCCGATCTGGACAAGCCCCGCGTCCTTGCTCCTGGCCAGAATATCCATGGCCTCGTCCTTTGTCAGGGAGCGGGTATGTCCGTTTCGGATCATGCTTTCTGCGGCATAGTTGAACGACAGGCATATTTCCCTTGGTTTGTCGCAGGCCTTTCCATGGTGTTCGGCAAGGTGCTGGCACTGGCACAGTCCAACAGACACTGCCGTGGCGGTGGCGACAATATGCGTTGCCCTTTCCCAGTCGAGGATTTCGGAGTGGTCGTTTTCGGCGATCGACTCCTCCCTGACAAAGGTCCGGGCAAACTGGGTCTGCCCCTGCCAGAATGACCTGGCCAGGGCCCCGTTATTCTCCGTGAAGTACTGCTCAAAAAGAGCGGCCAGTTCATGCATCGGCAGATCGGGCCGCGCCCGCATGAAGACGAATTCAAAAAAACCGATGACCACCGGTGGCAGGGTGACATAGCGCCGGCCGTTACACTCCATGTCAAAGACCACCCCCCGGCGGGCCAGTTCCGTCAGTTTGTCGTTCAACGCATCAATGGGAATATGGAGGCTCTTTGCGAGAGCGGTCACCGGGGTGAGATTGTGGGGGAGTTTTCCGGCCAGGGCGGCGTCTTCAGGAGAAAACAGGATCTGGAGAATTTTGATCAGGGCGGGGGACTCGGGGTTGCCTTGAACTTTCCGGGAGATCCGTTGCTGGAGGAATCGATACCCGTGGTCTGTGTCGGTATTGTGCCCCATGTGTTTTCCTCGGTTGATTTTGTTCGGCGATGGATGGATTCTACTATGAACCTGTTTTTTATTCTTATCAATAAAAGTCTTTTTCGATCGGGCTGAATTCGATTTCAGGGAAGAGATTATTATGGCATAGTAATGGGCGGATGGTGTGCAGCCAAGGTCTGATTCCGAACGCTATCCACAGGGTTCCCGGATGTGGTCTCAAACGAAAAAAAAGAGCTTGTTTTTTAGCCTGAAAATGCACTACGTTATTGATGGGCATAAACAGTGTAACTGCATATTATGGTGATGAATGAAGATAAGCATTCTCAATCAAAAAGGTGGAGTCGGCAAGAGTACGGTGGCAGTCAATCTTGCCTATGGCCTTGCCGAGGCCGGCAAGAAAACCCTGCTCATTGATGTCGATCCCCAGGCGCACAGCAGTGTTATTTACTGCCGGGAGATTCCCAGGGAAGAGACCGTTCGGGACGTCTTTGTCGACCGCGGTCTTGATATCAGAAAAATAATCCGGCGGGCCCAGGTCGATGAGGAGGATATGGAGAACCTTTTCGTGATCCCCTCCAATATCCACCTGGCCACCACCGCCGAACAGATTACGGTGCGCACCCATCGGGAAAAGCTGCTGCACAACCATCTGCGCCGGGCAGAGGATGATTTTGACTACATCCTTATCGACTGCCCGCCAACCTTGGGCGTGTTGTCGGTCAACGCGATTTATACCGCGGACCTTCTCCTGATCCCAACGATATACGGCCGTTATTCCCTGGACGGTATTGCCGACCTCTTTGCCACCATCAGCGAGGTCAAGGAGAGTGACAGCTACAACTTCCGGATTCTGAGAAACGGGTTGGATCCGAGGACCACGGTATCCAACGCCTATATCGAGGCGCAGCTGGAGCCCCTGCGCGACAATCTCTTTGCCACGGCAATCCGCCGCACCGAAGCGATCAACCAGGCCCAGATGAACAATGAGCCGGTTTTTACCTATGAGCCGAAGTCGAACGGCGCTGTGGATTTCCGGTCCCTGACCAGCGAGATAATTGAAAATGGCTAAGAAAAAGATTACCGGACAGAGCAAGCTTGCAACCGCCGGCCTGCCAGGACAGGGGAGCGAAGATCTTCGGCTGGTGGCAAGAAAGCCGCAACTCAAGCCGACAAGCTTCCGGCTTACCCCGGAGGATAAGGACCGACTCAAGCGGATTACCGCCCAGGTTAATGATTTTTCGCCGCATCGCAAGATATCGGAAACCCTGGTGATAAAGGCGATGCTGTTCATGGCGGCGCGGATGAAGCCGGAGCGGCTTTTCAAGGCGATCCGCGAGGTCATGCTGTGAGTTGTATCGATATTTCACCGGGGAATCGGTCGCCTGTTTTCAGGGTTTGGTAAATTGAACGCGTGTTGAAGGATAAGGGAGCTGATGATGGGGATGAAAATCGTTGTTGCCGATGATGAGCTTGATCCGCGGATGATAATGGATACCGCGCTCAGCCAGATGGGTTTTGAGGTCTTTACGGTTGAAAACGGGACCCAGGCCCTGGAAGTGATCGCGGAAAAAGATGTCTCCATGGTGATCGCCGACTGGATGATGCCGGGAATTAACGGCCTGGATCTCTGCCGGGCCATCCGGAACAGAAAGGGCGGGGGGTATGTCTATATCCTGCTTCTTACCGCCCGGAACCGGCCGGAAGACGTTATCGAGGGGTTCCGTGCCGGGGTCGATGACTATCTGATCAAGCCTTTTGTCCTTGATGAGTTTGAACACCGGGTGCGCGCCGGTGAACGGATAGTCTCACTGGAACGGGAGCTGCGGGAGAGAAACAAGAACCTCGAGACCTTGAATATTCGCCTGGAAGAGCTTGTCCGCATCGATCCACTGCTTGAAATCGGCAATCGGCGCAGCTTTCATGAGGTCATAGAAAAGGCCCATGACCGGGCCTGCCGCTACAAGCAACACTATGGCATCATCATGTGCGACATAGATTACTTCAAGGCGTATAATGACCTGTACGGCCATATGGAAGGTGACGCGGTCTTGAAAAAGGTGGCGGCCTCGATCAAGAAGTCCAGCCGGACCTCTGATGAGGTTTTCCGGTTCGGCGGCGAGGAGATCGTGGTGATTCTCCCGGATCAGTCCCTGGAGACCACGGCCCTGGTGGCCGGAAGGATCAGAAAGGGGGTTTCTGATCTTGCCATTGAGCACAAGGGTTCCCCCTTTGGCCATCTTTCCATAAGCTGCGGTGTGGCCCAGTTTGAGCAGGAGTGTGAGCAGGACCGCTGGCCGCTGGTACTGGAAAAGGCGGACAAAGCCCTTTATCGAGCCAAGGAGGCGGGCCGGAATCAGATCTGTTTTTAATTTTTTTTCTCCCCATCACCAGTTATCCCAAGGCTTTTGATACCTTTCAGAGCCTGGTACCCATGCCATGGATCTTTTCATTGCCCGCCAACCCATTTTTGACAAAGAACGGGCCATCTTTGCCTATGAACTTCTGTTCCGGGATGGTCCGGAAAACTATTTCCACCATACCGATTCCCTGGAGGCCACCTCCAATCTCATATCGGAAAGCATCCTCTCCTTTGGCCTGGAAATGCTCTCCAGCGGACATCGCCTCTTTATCAACGCCTCCCGCGAGGTGCTCCTTGAAGAGAGTTTTGCCCTGCTTCCCAGTGACAAATGCGTGGTTGAAGTGGTTGAGGATGTGGACCCTGATGAGGAGGTTCTTGCCGCCTGCCGGCGGCTCAAGGAGAAGGGGTATCTCATTGCCCTGGACGATTTTGCCTTTCAGCCGGAAAAGCACCTGTTTATAGATCTTGCCGATATCATCAAGATTGACATCAAGACCATCGGGCTCTCCCTGCAGAGGAAAATGGTCGCCAGGTTCAGCCATGACAAGATATTGATCGCCGAAAAGGTGGAGACCGAAGAGGACTTCATCCAGGCCAGGGACGCGGGGTATGACTATTTTCAGGGCTATTTCTTCAGCCGCCCGGTCATGATCTCCAAAAAGGAGGTTCCTGGCATAAAGATCCAGTACCTGCTCCTGATGGAGGAGATCCTCAAGCCGGAACTGGAACTGGGGGAACTGGAGGCGGTGATCAAGCGGGACGTCTCTCTTGCCTTCAAGCTTCTCAACTATATCAATTCCCCGGTTTTCGGGCTGCTGCACGCGATAAAGTCAATTCGGCATGCCCTGGTGGTGCTTGGCGAACGGGAGGTCCGGAAATGGGCCTGTCTCATGGCCATGGGCCGCATCGGCGAGGATCAACCCCATGAACTGGTTGTGACCGCCCTGTTCCGGGCCCGGTTCTGCGAGACCCTGGCCCCGCTCATCGGCAACAGGAAACAATCGCAGGATTTTTTCCTCATGGGGATGTTTTCCCTGGTCGATACCATTGTCGGCCGACCGATTGAGGAGATACTGATGACCTTCCCCCTGGCGGAGGAGATCAAATCGGCCCTGCTTGGTGGAAAAAACCTCTATTCCGATGTTCTTGACCTGGTGCGTGCCTATGAGCGTGGCGACTGGAAAGGGCTCGATAAAAGCATCAACCGGCTCGGCCTTGAAGAAAAGGTGTTGCCCGAGATCTATCTTGCCGCCCTGGAGTGGGCCGGACATGGGCTCAGGATGTAACCTGATCTGGGTAAAGGCGGGTATGGCAGGAACCGCCTGGGGAATCGGCCGGCAACAGATAAAAAATAAAGAAAAGGAGGACAGGATGAAAAAGGTATTTTTTTATTGTCTGGTCGGGGTGGCATCTCTTTTTACTTTTTCAAACAGTGCCCTGGCTCACTGCGAAATTCCGTGTGGGATCTATGATGACCAGATGCGGATCTCGATGATTCTAGAGCATGTCGCGACCATTGAGAAATCAATGAACCAGATCATGGAGATTGAAAAAGGTGATCATAAGGCCAACCAGCTCGTCCGTTGGGTGACGAACAAGGAACAGCATGCCGACGAGCTTCAACACATTGTCAGCCAGTACTTTATGACCCAGCGGATAAAGCCGGACGCGGAGAATTATGAGAAAAAAGTGACCCTGCTTCATCAGATGCTGGTCGCGGCAATGAAGTGCAAGCAGACCACTGATCTTGCCAACACCGCAGCCTTGAAGACCCTTGTGGCAGATTTCCAGAAACTCTATTTTTAGAAAATATCGGGTTGGGCACGGTCCTTCGCGGCCGTGCCCATTGTCTTAACGGGAAAAGTCAGGTCGCGCTGTGAGTTGCCAACAGGCTCATAGATACTCAAATATGAAGAAACTAATTCCGGGTATGTGGTTGTTACTTCTGACTGGTTGTTTAGGATATCCAGGCACCGTAAAACCAGTCACCAATTTTGAACTCAATAAATATCTGGGCACGTGGTACGAGATAGCCAGGCTGGATCATTCTTTGGGTGATGAATTAAAGGAAAATTCAAAAAAAGGGCTGAAGAATCAGGATTTGATACGCGGGATTTAATCTGGGTCAACCAGGAGTAGATCATCCCGGAATCACAGTGACGGGGAAGGTGTACTCGTACGGTCTGGTTTGACATAGTGACAGTCATGCGCCCGACTGCCAGGGGAGAGAGCGTGGAGAAGTGTGATGTGATTGTGGTGGGCGCTGGTCCCGCCGGTAGCTCCGCAGCCTGTGTCCTTGCCCGCTCCGGACTGCGGGTGGCTGTGCTTGATAAGGCCAGCTTCCCAAGAACAAAAGTGTGCGGCGGGCTTTTAAGCGGGCGAGCGGAAAAAATGTACACGGGCATTTTCAGTCGCCCGTGGGAAGAGGCTGTTGAGTATACATCCCATGGGGTCTGTTTTTTTCATAAGGATCGATTCTTAAGCAAACTGGACAAGCATAGCCCGCTCTACTTTACCTCCCGGGATTTTTTTGACGATTTTCTTCTCTCTCAGGCAAGGGCCGCAGGTGCCCACTTTTTTCAGGGTTCAAGGGTGAGGAGAGTCGACGCGGAATCAACAAGCGTGATCTTAGAAGGCGGGGAAAAGCTTGATGCCAGATATATAATCGGTGCTGATGGCGTCCACAGTGTCGTCTCCCGGGCGCTGTTTCCCGGTAAGTTCATCAGCAAAAAACTGGCTGTTGCGAATGAGATTGAGGTTCCCCGGGCAAAACTCCGCCGTGATGTGACGCTCCCTGAAATTTATTTTGGATTGGTACACTGGGGGTATGGCTGGATTTTCCCCAAAAGGGACAGCCTGACTGTCGGGATTGCGGGATACCACCAAAAAAACAGAAATATTCGCGAAAATTTCACTCAATTTCTCTCCCTGGTCTTCGGCCATATACCGTCGGAAGCCATCAGGGCGCATTATCTGCCGATTGGCCACTACAGAAAAATTCCAGGAAGAAGAAACATTCTGTTATCCGGGGATGCCGCCGGTCTGGTGGAGCCGGTCACAGGGGAGGGAATCGCATTTGCCATGCAGAGCGGCATGTTTGCGGCCGATGCAATAATTGCCGCGGAAAAAAAGCACAGTCCTGACTCGGCCATCGACATGTACAGGTCCCGTTACCAGGAAATTACAAAGATCATCGATACCGCAAATAAATTAAAGTATTTAATTTATCCGGAATTTTTCCAAAAAATTCTCATCAGAAAGTTGGCAACCTCAAAAAATAAATCACTTATCAAAAACCATCTTGATCTTATTGCCGATACTGTGACATATCCGAAATATTTCTTAAATCTCATGAAAAGGTCCGGATCACTTCGGTGGTTCAGGCGCTGATCAGATTTGTCAGGTGAGCGTGAATGAGAATTGCCACAGAGAATGACTTGGCTGATATCGTAGCGATATACAACACAACCATCTCAACGAGACAATCCACTGCAGACACATCGGAGGTGTCTGTTGGGTCAAGGCTGGAGTGGTTCAGGCGACACCATCCCGACAAACGCCCGTTGCTGGTTCATGAACGCGATAACACGGTTGTCGCCTGGGTAAGTTTTCAGTCTTTTTATGGCCGGCCGGCCTATGAGCACACAGCTGAAATCAGCATCTATATCTCTCCGGAATACCGGGGAAAAGGACTGGGCCGGGAACTCTTGTCCCAATCTTTGGTAATGACTCGGCAATTAGGGATCAAGACCGTGGTCGGTTTCATATTTTCACACAATATTCGGAGTCTCAACCTGTTTAAATCTTTTGGTTTTGAGGAATGGGGGATGCTTCCCGATGTTGCCGAAATGGATGGCCGGGAATACAGTCTTTCCATTCTTGGAAAAAGAGTGAACACATAGTTTTGGCCCGTAAATGCCTTTGTTCATACACTTCCGGGAGGTGATCCGCAGAGGCAACCGTCCGGCCCGTCCGGACACCGGATAGGCGGGGACCCTGCCGCAGCGCTATATGCCTGCAGGCATTATGGTACGAACTGAGATGAGGGGAAGGTACAATGCAGGTTACAGAAAGAATACACGCACTGAAAATTCCGTTCAAGGTCCCTGTTTCTCCTGGGATGGCACTCGATAGATTTGCGTTTGTCTATCTTGTCTTTGGGGACAAGATACATTTGATTGACAGTGGTGTGGCGGGCGCTCTATCGACAATCTGGGACTATATAAAAGAACAGGGGCGAGAGCCGGAGGAAGTCTCGTCATTAATTCTTACCCATTCGCATCCAGATCATATCGGATCTGCCAGGAGCATAAAAAGAATCACCGGCTGTACTGTTTTTTCACACAAACTTGAACAGGGGTGGATTGAGGATACAGAACAGCAATTTAAAGAGAGGCCGGTCCCGGGATTTCAAACACTGGTTGAAGGCCCTGTAAAAATAGACACCCTTCTTGCTGAAGGGGAAACCCTGGAACTAGAAAGGGGACTTTCATCCACTGTAATCCATACCCCGGGGCACTCAAAAGGTTCTCTTTCTCTGTTTTTTGGAGGCGATAATGCCCTTTTTACCGCCGATTCCCTGATCTATCCCGGTGATCTGCCAATTTACGAAGATATCTCCGCATCCCTTGCATCAATCAATAGGCTGAAACAGATCTGTGAGGTGAAAACCCTGTTATCTTCCTGGGAGTCGCCCATCCACGGGCAGGAGAATATAAACAAACGAATGGATGAAAGCATTGCCTATCTTGAGCGTATTCATGCCGCTGTACTTCGGTGCAATACCCGTGATAAACAACAAGACAGCATGGGGCTATGCCGGAAAGTGGTGGGCGAGCTCGGGCTTCCTCCTTTTGCCGCAATGCCCCTTGTTGCCAGGGCCTTTGCCTCAAGTCTGGCAGCTGAACGGAATGGAAAAAGAGAACAGTCAGCCCCTTGAACATTTCTGCGCCTGATCACGGGCGACCCGGACAGTTCCGGACATGCCGGCATTCGAGGGGATCAGGTTGTACTGTTTTTGAAAGGTGTCGCCGCGCGGTTCTGATCATCAGTTGGCACTGTTTGCCGCTAAGATGATTTCGCGTATCTGGTCGAGCAGGAAGTAATGGCCGATCAGAAAGAAGATGATGGCGACAATGGCCGCAGCAGGCACCGTGAAGATCCAGGAGCTGAAGATCTTGCCGATAACGCCGCGGTTCAGACCCGCCAGTCCCCGGGCAAGACCGATGCCCATGATTGCGCCCACCAGGGTGTGGGTGGTGGATACCGGAAGTTTCAGGCGGGTGCAGATGAGAACCGTGGTGGTGGCGGCGATATCGGCGGCCACCCCGCGTGTTGGAGTGATCTCGGTGATCTTGGTGCCCACGGTTTCCATGACTCGGTAGCCATAGGTGGAAAGACCGAGGACAATTCCCGCGCCGCCAAGTACCAGAATCCACAGGGGGATCGCCACCTTCATTTCAACCGTGCCGGTATGGAGAATATTGGCCACCGCTGCCAGGGGGCCGATGGCATTGGCCACATCGTTGGCGCCATGGGCAAAGGCCACGGCGCAGGAACTGATGATAACCAGAGGCACATAGACACCTTCCACCTCTTCGAGCTGATTGGCCAGGGAGAGGGTGTCCTTTCCCGCAAGTTTTCTCGTGATCCAGATCCTGGAGATGATGGATGCGGCCAGGCTGATACCAAGGGCTATGGCAAAGGAATGGGTGTCGGTGAACCAGGCGAGACCGGATATCACATGGGTCAATCCCTTGTAGATGGTTGCCAGGGTTACAACCAGGGCAAGGAAAAAGACAATAAACGGGGTAATGCGGGCAGCCGCTGCCACTGGATTTCGCTGGCCCAGGATAGTCCGGTTGATGAATTTGAAGATGATGTAGGCCAGCAGGCCGCCGGCAATGGGCGAGATGAACCAGCTGGCCACGATCTGCCCCATTTTTCCCCAGTTGACCGAATCAAAGCCGGCGGCGATTATGCCGAATCCGGCCACTGCGCCGACAATCGAGTGGGTAGTGGAAACCGGCATCCCGACCCATGTGGAAAGATTGAGCCACAGGGCTGCAGAGAGAAGTGCTGCCGACATGCCGATAACAAGCAGTGCCGCCGGTTCACCCGGGGCCATGTTGGGAAGGTTTGCCAGGGCGGATGGATTGATAATGCCCTTGCGAACGGTTTCCGTCACATGGGAGCCGACCAGGACCGCGCCGGCAAACTCGCAGATTCCGGCGGCGATCACCGCTTTTTTCACCGACAGGGCGCCGGAGCCGACCGCGTCGGCCATGGAGTTGGCCACGTCATTGGCGCCGATATTCCAGGCCATATACAGGCCCAGTAGCGCCGTTACAGCAAGAATGATAGTATCCATCAGGTCAGTCGGTGGTAAATAGTGAAAAAAGGTCTGTTATTTGACGATCATGGTTCTGAGCATATCGCCCGCGTTTTCCGCTTCATTGGCGATATCGCTCAAGGTGAGAAGCATCTTCTCGTAGAAGATGATGTCAATGGGATCGAGTTCCTTTTCCAGGCTGTAGATATCCTTGCTCAGGCTTCTGGCAATGCGGTCGGCCAGCCATTCCTCTTCGTTGAGTTTGGTGATCCGCTCAATGACGATCTGCGCCTCTGCGCCGCTGAATGAGACCTCGGCCAGATTTTTCAGTTCAATGGCCGCATTGAGCAGGGTGCCGGTGACCTGAAAGACCTGGTCGACAAATTCGAAGAATTTATCAATGATGTTCGGATGCAGTCTGGTCTTGCGCAGGGTGAGGATAACGGCAAAATCCTCGGTCTTGTCGGCGATTTTGTCCTGACAGCTCAGGAAGCGGTCAATGTCCGCCCGATCCACAGGCAGGAAATAGCGGCGCGGCAGGTGGGAGCGGACCTCATGCTTGATCAGGTCAGCTTCATATTCAAGCTTTGAAATCCGGTTCTGGAGGTTGAGGATCTCGCGGTAGTCTTCATTGGCAACAGCCTCCATCAGCGGCCGTATCATTTCCACGCACTCATGGACCTTGATGGTATGCTCGACCAGCGGCCCGAATGGGGATTTTCCAAAAAGATCCTGGATAATGCTCATTTTCTTCATACGTCTGACCTCGTCTAAATGGTCCTTCCGGCTTGAAAATCAAAGGCAATGCCGGCACGTTTTAGTTTGCTTTGGGCGATGGTAGCACAGCCGGAAAGGTAAGTCAAAACATTGAGCGTCCGGAAAATTCCCTGATCCGGAGGGGGCGCCGGTCCATTTTCAGGCATAGCACCAGGAATTGTCTCTCTATTCAGGACCGTTTCCCAGTTTAAAGGCTCAGGACTATATCGGCGATTATGGCCAGAATCGACAGGGCAAAGATAAAGAGGTAATTAAGATTTTCCCTGGATTTGGTGATTGAGAGAAGCAGGTAGGCCACCACATCACGTTCATCGTTGTTGAGAGGGATCCGGTTTTTCATTTTTTCGATCAGGCCGTATTCGGCAATCACCCTTTTTCGTTTTTCAGAGATCCGGTAGCGATAGAGAAAAAAGAGGATGTAGCCGATGACTCCAACATACCAGACCAGCCGGAAGAGATCCGGCCGGATGTGGGTGATGACGATGAGCGCCCGAATGGCCAGCGCGGAGACAAGGCCGATGAGAAAGAAAAGATTGATGACCCATCCGGGCAGGGTGTGTGGTGTTTTGCTCATGTGTGTCCAGAAATGGAATTTTTGGCAGTTTGTTTCAGGCAGGTGGTATGTTTGTTGTCACTTTGTTCAACCTTTCGGAGGGAAGACGCGGATGGCTACCGAGATGGAGGCCAGAATCAGGGCACCCCATATGAGCAGGTTGCCGATCAGTGCCATTGCCGGCAGGGCGAGAAGCATTGATGCCGCAAAAAAGAATTTGGAGATGTTCTGGCAGAGGGCCTTTTTTTTGCCAAAGGCATTGGCCCCTTCAACCTGGACCCCACGGAGAAAGGTTGAGGCGATATCAAGGATAAAGAGCAGGATAATCGCCGGTTTGTGGATTACTGCCCAGAAGAGCGCCAACGTGCTGTAGGTGATCAGTTTGTCCACCGCCGGGTCAAGGATTTTACCGCCGCTGCTCACCTGCCCGGTTTCACGGGCCAGCGCCCCGTCGAGCAGATCAAGGACAATAACCAGGGTCACCACCACAAGGGCGATCCAGCCGGGAAGCTGCCATGGCACATCCCAGCGTTCTGCCAGTTCGTGGCGGTAAAACCAGAGGAGCCAGCCGGGCACATAGAAGGCAAGCCTGCCCACGGTGATCTGGTTCGGGGTGATCCCCAGGTCGTAGCCGATCCACCTGACAAATTTTATTAGGAAACTTTTCACAGTCTTTCTCGAGAAAGAGGTTATCATTTCGATGACGCCACAATTTACCGCTTCTGCGGGGAGATGCAAGAGGCGAATTGCGGGGGGATGGGGATACTGTAAAAAAACTGGGATGTTTTCTGTCATTGAATCGGGTAAATGATCAGGAAATGGGAATTTGGTCGCAGGGTCCACGGACAGATATTATGCTTGTGGGAGGTGAGAGGTGAGACGGGAGAGGATGGTTTTAGGAGTGTCTTTGTCGCCAGCCTGCCCGCCTGCCAGCTGGAAAACATGAGGAAGGCAGATGCCTGATACTTTTCGAAAACAGGGATCGTTGGAGGAGGCTTGCTGGAATGTTTGATATGGATTTTCCCGTGGCAGGAATCACCGCGTCGGTGCTGCTGGTGCCTCTGGTCTCTTTTGTCATCTCCTTTTTCACTTCAATGGGCGGGGTGACCGGCGCCTTTCTTCTCCTTCCTTTTCAGGTAAGTGTCCTCGGGTTTACCTCCCCGTCGGTCTCGGCCACGAATTTTCTCTACAACGTAGTTGGTACGCCGGGCGGAATTCTTCACTTCATCCGGGAGGACCGGATGGTCTGGCCATTGGCCGCGGTTATCACCATCGGTACTTTTCCTGGGGTCCTCCTCGGGTATTATCTGCGCGTTCTCTATCTCCCCGACCCACGGGCATTCAAGTTTTTTGTCGGTCTGGTGCTGGCAGGAATAGGGCTGCGCCTCCTTTTTTCATTGAAAACAAAGGAAAAGGCCCGTTCAGGATCAGGTGGAAGTTTTTCCGTGACCAATGTCTCCTTCACGTGGGCGAGGATTTCGTATCTCTTTCGTGGCCGGGAAAATAGCGCCAGTGTGCCGGCCCTTTTTACCCTTTCCATGGTGGTAGGCATTATCGGCGGGGTGTACGGGATCGGCGGCGGGGCGATCATTGCCCCGTTCTGTGTCAGTGTGATGAACCTGCCGGTGTACACCGTGGCCGGGGCCGCCCTGTTCGGCACCATGGTCACCTCGGTCGCGGGGATTGTTTTTTACAGCCTGGTTCCCCTGAACGGGGTGACGGCCCCGCCGGACTGGGCCCTGGGAATTCTCTTCGGCCTGGGCGGCCTGGCGGGAATGTATCTAGGGGCCAGGGTGCAGAAAAAGATGCCCGAAAAGGTGATCAAGGGGATGCTGGCGGGTGTTATTTTGGGGGTTGCTGGGCGCTATATCCTGCAATTCTGGTTATAGACCGCTGGATGCACCCCATCTTCGGTGTCATCCCCTGTCCGGCATGGGAAACCATGGCCGAACAGTCTCTTCCTTGAATCTGTGGCACCTCCAGCGGTCTATGGGCAGGTGGGATGCACCCCATCTTCGGTGTCATCCCCTATGGCGGTCGGCTTGAGAAAATCGGAAGGCATGAAAAGAAAAAAGCCCGGCCCGCGGAGAGCGGATCGGGCTTTTTTCTTATGGGTGATACGTTTTTTAATGGCCAGACTTCAAGACGCCGCTGGCGGCCAGGATCAGGATCATTGCGGTTGCCAGGGCGATGAAGGCCATGGCCTTGTCGCCGCGGGCAAAAAGCCCGGGGACAATGGCCAGGTAGCAGACTATGGTGACGCCGGAAAGGATGGCTATCGGGATAAAGTTCAGGAAGTCACCCTTGCCGATCAGTCCGACCCATGCCCAGCCGGTGGGCGCGTGCTCCATGTGGAGAAAGTTGTTGTTGATGGCGGCAAGATACTGGTCAACCGGCTGGCTCCAGTAGCTTCCGATCTGGTCCAGCGGCACCACCGGGCTCATGACGCCGAAAACGTAAAGGGCAAAGGTGATGAACATCAGCACCAGGCCGATCAACATCCCCTTTTCAAGAAGATTTGCGTAGAGCAGCTGCTCCTGGGTTGCTTCGTGGGTAATTTTACTCATGGTATGTTCCTCCGTAGATCCGGTTATATTATATGATGCCCATGGAGCTCAGCCCCTTGTGCAGGGCCTTGGCCCCGGCAAAGGCAAGGATGCCGATGACCATCCAGCGGATAAAGGTCGGCTTGGCCACTTTCAGGATGCGGACGCCGACAAAAGAGCCGAACATGATCCCGATCAACGAGGGTACCACCATCATCGGGATGACGCAGCCGTTGTTGACATAGATCCACGCTGCCGAGGTGTCGGTGATGGAGAGCAGGAATTTGGAGGTGGCCACCGAGATTTTGAGTGGCGCGCCCATCATCAGGTTGAGTACCGGGACATTGGCCCATCCGGCGCCAAGCCCGAACATGCCCGCCATGAAGCCGATGATGATAAAGGTTGCCAGACCTCCGGGAGTGCGGTGCACCTTCCAGTTAATGGTCTCGCCCTGGTCGGTGTAGACGCCGCAGATACGGAGGGCGGAAGAAATATTGTCCGCCTTGGGCACATCCGGCACCGAGGATTTCTTGGCAGTAAGCATGATGACCACGATGCCGAGGATGGTGCCGCCCAGGGCGAGCTGGACAATATGGGTCGGCAGGGCCAGGCCGACCATGGCGCCAACAATGGCCATGGTTGATGCAATGAGCGCCACCGGCAGGGCCAGGCGGAGGCTGGCGAGATTTGCCTTTAGCAGGCCGGGGCCGGCGGCCAGGGCGCCGCAAAGGGCGACGAGCAGGCCGGTGCCGCGGACAAAGTCAAGATGGAACGGGAAAAAACCGCTGATGATCGGTACAAAAAGAACACCGCCGCCAACCCCGCCCAGCACCGCGATGATACCCATGACAAAGGTGACGAAGAGGAGAATGACCGGCCATTTCCACCAGTTCGGATCATCGACTACACTCATTGGAACCGCTGCCGCGGCCTCGCTTGCCAGTGCCCACGCCGGACTGAGCATCAGGCTGCACATAAGGAATGCGAACATCCCTGTTAGTTTGTTTTGTACTGTAAGTACCATTTTTTTCTCCTCTCTCCTGTTATTCTGCTGTAAAAGATTTTGGGGTATCATGCACCGCGTCCCAACGGACTGAACCTGATTTTCCAAAAGCGCCACAGATACTTCGCCTTCAATATCGTAAAACTGGTTTTTGGGGAAAATCGGGAGACGGAATTAATTTTATTAAGAAAAATTGATATGAAATGTATGAGTGGTCATTCATTATGCCACTATTCAGAGCGCACGCTATTCTTAATGCTCCACACTCCTTCATGTCAAGTAAAATGGCAAAAAAAATTTATTCTGCAACAGCAGTGTTGCATTAATGAACAGGGCCGGGTCGAATCGGCAGGGTAGCAATGAATATTGACACAGTTGTTGCGAAACTGGAAAAGGAGGTGGCAGGCTATGCCGTGCCGGTGGTGGATCTGATTGCGGTGCAGACAAAGGATCCCTTCAAGGTCCTGGTGGCGACCATACTTTCGGCCCGGACCAGGGATGAGGTTACGGCAAAGGTTGCGGCACGGCTTTTCAAGGTGGCGCCAACCGTAGAAGATCTCGCTCGTCTCGACAGGGAGCACCTTGCCGGAATACTTTATCCGGTCGGTTTTTACCGGAGCAAGGCCGGCTATCTGGCCGCCCTGCCAGCCGCGTTGGCAGGTTTTGGCGGCAAGGTTCCCGATGATATTGACGCGCTTGTCACCCTGCCCGGAGTAGGCCGCAAGACCGCGAATCTCGTGGTGGCTGTGGCCTTTAACCGGCCCGCCATCTGTGTTGACACCCATGTCCACCGGATCATGAATATCTGGGGATATGTCCACACCAGAAACCCGCTTGAGACCGAAATGGCCCTGCGGGAAAAACTGCCCCGCAGATACTGGATACGAATAAACGGCCTGCTGGTCGCATTTGGTCAGGGAACCTGCAAACCGCTCCGACCGCATTGCGACCGTTGCGTCATAGAGGACCAGTGCCTGAAGCTGGGGGTGACCCCCCGGAAAAGTGTTTCCCAAAAGAAAAGGAACGACAAGGGGATGAAAAAGCTGATTTCATGGAATGTAAACGGGATCCGGGCAGTGGAGAAAAAGGGGTTTCATGACATTGTTGCCGCACTTGATCCGGATATCCTTGCCCTGCAGGAGACCAAGGCCCATCCAGGACAGCTCAACCCCTCCTTGAGGGATATTGACGGCTATGCCTCGTACTGGTCCAGTGCGGTGAAAAAGGGGTATTCCGGGGTGGCGGTCTACTCCCGGACAGAGCCCCTGGCAGTGGTTGAGGGCATCGGGATTGCGGAATATGATAGTGAGGGCAGGGTGCTGACCCTGGAGTTTGACGATTTTTTTCTCGTTAACGCCTATTTCCCCAATGCCCAGCCCGGCCTTGTGCGCATTGATTTTAAAATCGATTTCAATCGGGCGCTCCAGCGGTATGCCGAGGGGCTTGCGAAGAAAAAATCAGTGGTGCTCTGCGGTGATTTCAATGTCGCCCACAAACCGATTGATCTGGCCAATCCCAGGGCCAATGAGCAAAACCCCGGATATTCCGAACAGGAAAGGGCGTGGATGGATGAATTTATAGGGGATGGCTGGGTTGACACATTCCGAAAATTCAATCAGGAGCCGGAACAGTATACCTGGTGGAGTTACCGCTTTAATGCCCGGGCAAGAAATATCGGCTGGCGTATAGATTATTTCTGCGTGGATCGGGCCAGTGAAAAACGGGTCAGGGGGGCGGCGATTCTCCCGGAAATAATGGGGTCAGACCACTGCCCGGTGACGCTGGATTTTGCGTGAGTCTCTCGGTGGCGGCACCACTGCCGGCTTTTATCAGGGGCCGCAGAGTGCGATATCCCCGGTATAACAGAAGGGGGATCCCGTTTTTGGAATCCCCCTCCATTATCCACATGATTGATCATCCAATCCTATTTTTCCGAATCGTGGCCTCCCGGAAAAAAACGAAACGTGTTGCGGATAGCCCGGTCAGCTTCTCCCACCTCTTCAACGCTGGTGTAATAAAACGAACCAGCATTGACGCCGCTGGCATCAATATACTCGGAAAGGGTGCGGACCGGCTCTGAATGGCGTTGCAGCCAGGGGGCAAAGCCATAAACAAAGAGCCAGATCCCCAGGATTCCCGCCGCAAGAGCAAGCCAGCGCCTTACCAGGCCGGTTGAATTATCTGATCGTTTCATTATTTTTCCTATGTCACAGGCCATGCTGAGAGTTTTCATGCCGCGCCTCTATATGGTTGCGGTAATTTCCGGGAAAACGAGGAAGAACATGACGTAGGCCATGATCAGGGTAAGGATCAGGTTGAAGGTCTGTCCGCAGAAGTAGAGAATAAGCGGTTTGCCGCCTTTGAAATGATGTTTGAGTTCCCTGAAGTTGGTGGCCAGGCCGATGCTGGTGAAGGCCAGGCAGAAGAACCACTCACGGAAATTTCGCGTGAAACCGCGCAGCACTCCATGATCGATAACAGCGGCCCCCACGGATTCTCCCATGGTTGAATAGAGTCCCGAGAATATGACCGAAGCGGCGATAAAGCCGAGAACAAACTTGGGGAAACGAAGCCATATCTCGCTTATTCCCACCTTCTGCCCTGGTTCGCATTCATACTTGGCGCACCAGTAGACGGCAACAAAAAAGGCAATGACGCCGATAAGAACATTCTGGATCATCTTGATGGTTGCCGCGGTGTAGAGTGCCCGTTCACTCAGGAATGCGCCGGCCGCCGCCACCGCGCCGGTCGCGTCAATGGTGCCGCCCATCCAGGCCCCGCCCAACACGTGGTCCATCCCGGTGGCTTTAATGACCGCCGGCATGACAACCATCATGATGGCGGTGAAGACAAGGGACAGCCCGACGGCAAGGGTCAGTTCCTCTTTTTTTGCCCGGCACGCGGCTGCCGTTGCTATGGCAGCTGATACGCCGCACACCGACATATCGGCGGAAATGACCATGTTGAGGGTCGGTGAAGGCATCTTGAGTACCTTCTGGCCGAAAATAAAGGTGGTGACGAGCACAATGGGGGTTACCACCCAGGCAACAAAGATACCAGGCAGGCCGATGGAAAGAAGTTTGGAAAAGAGTATTTCGCCACCCAGGAGGACGAGGCCGGTCTTGATGTAAAATTCAGTCTGCACCGCCGGGAGTACCCATTTGGGGGTGCCAACGGTGTTGCTGATGATCAGGCCAAAGATGATCGCCCAGGCGGCATAGCCGATGCCGAACTCTTTCATCGTTGCCTGTCCTTCCATCATGTAAGCGAGCACGGCGATGATGAAAACCAGTGGAAATGCCGTGAAAAACGGGCCGACCTTGCCGGTCATGAACTTGATCCCAATGGAGAACAGAATCGCCAGGACGATGCCAACACCGATCAGGGAGGGAAAAAGGTTGTAGGCCTGTGCCTTGGTCTTCTTCTTGGCGTCAGAGGCCTTTCGATGGGCCGCCCGCCAGTCGGTGATCGCTGTCTTGGCGGCGCTGTTCAGTTCAGTATTCTGGAACCCCGCGGCAGCAGCAAGGTCCTGGGCGGCCTTTGCTGCTGCCAGGGCCTCTTCCTCTGCGGCCTTTGCCGCATCGAACTTGGGTTGTGCCTTGGCGTTTTTGTTCTCCGCGGTTTCCTTGTCCATCACAAAGGCCTGGAGCGGATTGTTCTGCCATTTTTGTGGGTGATCAAGAAAGTTTTTGATTTTTTTTGCATAATCGAGATCAGTGGCCTTTACCTTGCCAGAAGCGTCGCTTGCCTTGTACCATTCGATTGTCTTGATAGGCGCCCGAGCCGCCTCTGCCGCCATGGTCTGTTCGGCCTTGCCAATGGTTTCCCGCATGTTCTCCGGGGGCCGTGGCAGAAATATCATCATCCCGACGGCAAGAAGAAGAAAGCCAAGCCAGATGGCCCAATAATCCTCTTTTTTCCATAGATCCGAGAGTTTTACTTCTGCCTTGTCTCGGACGATTTCCACCGTATCAGCCTGTTTATGTTTGTTTTCTTCTGTCATGGAACACCTCCTCGAGTGGTGAATAAGGACGGTTCCAAATGGGGGCCAATTCCACCAACGGACCGTTCGCTGATTCTGTCTAGCAAACGAGATGCCACAATTCAGGATGAAATATATGTTAAAAAAATTGTCATCATGTTAGCATGTTAACTGCTTTGCGTTGTGTGTTGGTTGTGAGGGGTGATCGGCTGTCGGGGGGGTGAGGCGCCTCTTCCCGGCGGCACTGGCGCCAGGAGTCGGCAGTTATTGCCCTGTCTTTCATGCAAGATCAACAGGAGGAGTCACCCATGGACTCGCCCGGTTTTTCATCTCGGAACGGCGGACCCCGTAAGGCAGGTTTACAGACGGTTTTTCTTGTCGGTCTTGGAGTTATTTTCTTCTGTTTCAGCATCCTTGCGGCAGCCCTTATCTATATCTATCAAAAAAACAGCATGGAGGAGGAAACCTTTTACCAGACAGAACTGATGCTGGCAGCGGCAGCGGCTACCCGCCAATATGTTCAGGAAACCCTCCGCCCGAAAATGTTTGAAACCTTTGGCCAGGACACATTCCTCCTTGAGGCGATGTCCAGCTCCTTTGTCTCCCGCGAGGTGATGGAGAAATTCAGGAAATCAATGCCCGGTTTTATCTATCGCCGGGTTGCGATAAATGCCAGAAACCCGAATTTCGAGGCCGACCCCTTTGAGAGAGAGGTGATTCAGCGTTTTGCCGCCAATCCGCAGGCCCAGGACTGGCAGACCATCCGGGAGCTTGACGGCAGGAAACATTACATCCGGTTCCGGCCGGTGCGGTTTGATTCCGCCTGCCTTGGCTGTCATGATACCCCGGAAGTTGCGCCGGCCGGCATCGTTGAAAGTTTTGGCAATGAAAGGGGTTTCAACCATAAGGAAGGGGATGTCGCCGGACTGGTCAGTGTTTCGGTGCCTGTTGATGTCGGCCTCGAGCGGATCAGGGAGACCGCCATGGCCATATTCAGCACGCTGTTTCTGACGATGTCCTTTCTGTACGGGATCATCTGCTTTTTCTTTAATCGGGTGATAGTCCAGAATTTGCGGGGGGTGTTGGTCTGTTTCAGTGACAGCCTGACAGATGAGAAGGGGGCTGAGCTCTATGCGCGGGTTCGGTCTCAGGACGAGATCGGTGAACTGAACCGGGTGGCCGGTTTGATTGCCGCCCACCTGGCAGATACCCGGTCACGGCTCAGGGATTATGCCGAAAATCTGGAGCAGAAAGTAACGGAACGGACCAGGCTTCTTGAGGAGTCAAGAAGCAGGATGAGAGACAAGGTTGAGGCCCGCGGACGGGAGCTGAAAACCCTGAATACCATCGCCGAGTTGACAACCCAGAGGCATTCGCTTGAAGATATTATCCCCCAGGTCCTGCTCCAGACCCTGCAAATTGCCCCGGCCAGGGGCGCTGGAATCTATCTGCTCGACCGGGAGGCAAATGCGCTGGTCCTGATCGGCAGGGAAAATTCTCCCGGCCTGAAAGACTATATCTCCCTTGAGGCGGGTGACATGATGAATGAAGATGGCACGTATCGCGAGGGAAACGAAATCCTGTCCTGTGGCCAGATTAATTTTTTTGTCGCTGATTCGATTTTTTCGAATACCCTCCACATTCCCCTCTGCTGCCGGGGGAGGGTGTTGGGGGTGGTCGCTTTCACCGACCCAGCTCCCATCGAGGGTGACGGAGAATTGCTGGAACTGCTCTTTTCCGTTGGACGTCAGATCGGCATTACCCTGGAAAGCCTGGAGCATCTGGCGGCGGTTCGACAGAGCAGGGAGGTCCTGCGGTCGGTCGTTGACGGAATTACCGACATGATCCTGCTCATAGACCGCGAGTGCAGGGTTCGGATGGCAAACAGAGCGGTTGTTGATCGGTGCGGCCTTCACCCTTTGGATATGAACGGCAAACCGGCGGGAGATCTGCCCCTTTCTCCCAACCCATTCCTCCTCTGCAGCGCGGTTGTCCGGCGCTCACCCAAGGATACGGTGCAGGAACTCTTTTACGGAGACAGCGGAGAGATTTTTGAGGTCAATTTTTTCCCTATCCACAATCCGGAGAATGGCGAGGTGGTGCAGCTGGTCTGCTCTGTCAAGGATGTAACCGAACAGCGGCAGGTTGAGGAGCGTATCCAGCAGACCGAAAAGCTCCTCGCCCTTGGGCAGCTGGCAGCCGGGGTGGCCCATGAGATAAACAACCCTCTCGGGGTCATCCTCTGTCACACCGACATCCTTCTGGATGATCTCCCCCGGGAAAGCACGGCCCATCATGACATCGCGATTATCGAAAGGCACGCCAAGAACTGCCAGCGGATAGTGGCAGATCTTCTTCACTTTGCGCGTGTCCGGAAATCCGAACGGCAACGGGTCGCCATAAATCACCTTGTTGAAGAAACAATGGATATGCTCGGCACCCATTTCCGGCACGGTTCTTTCCGGCTGACCCTTGACCTGGCGCCAAACCTTCCTGAACTGGAGGTCGATTCCGATCGGATGCAGCAGGTTCTTGTCAATATTGCGATGAACGCTATCCAGGCCGGGAGGGGAGAGGACAATGAATTCAGGGTCGAAACCCGCCTGGCCGAAAACAATAAAGTCGTCATTACCCTGAGTGACAACGGCCAGGGGATCGACGAAAACATCATCGGCCGGATATTCGACCCCTTTTTCACCACCAAGGAAACCGGACAGGGGACCGGGCTCGGCCTTTCCATATCTCACTCCATAATCCTCGAACACGGAGGGGCGATTCGCGCTGAAGACAGTGCCGACGGGTGGACCCGATTCATTATCGAACTGCCTGCCCCCATTCGGAAAAACAAGGAGCAACCATGAACGGTGAACACCTTCTCATCGTTGACGACGAGCATGATTTGCTCTCCGGGCTTCAGCGGATGATCATCAGGCGTTTTCCTGATAGTACAATCATTGTTTGCGATAACGGCGAAGATGCCCTTGCCCGCGCCCGGGAAACATCCTTTGCCGTCGCTCTTATCGACCTTCAGATGCCGGGAATGAAAGGCCAGGAACTGCTCGCCAGGTTACAGGAAGTTGATCCCCGGTTGACGGTGATCATGATGACCGCATACGGCAGTATTGAGTTGGCCGTGGACGCAATCAAGCAGGGGGCATATGACTTTCTCACCAAACCCCTTGATCGGGAGTTGCTGTTCCGGGTGCTTGCCAAGGGAATCGAGCGGAACCGGCTGCTCCGGGAGAATTTTGATCTCAGGCAAAAGGTCGGGACGCGGGATCCGCTGAAGGCCCTGATTGGCCAATCGCCGCCGATGAGACGATTGCTCACTGCCATTCAGACGGTGGCCAGGACCGATTACACCGTTCTGGTCCGCGGGGAAAGTGGAACAGGCAAGGAATTGGTGGCCAAGGCCATTCACGCCCGAAGCACCCGCAGTGACCGACCTCTGGTCATGGTCAACTGTCCTGCCATTCCCGAACATCTGCTGGAGAGCGAACTCTTCGGACATAGCCGGGGCGCTTTTACCGGAGCCGAGCGCGAGGTGCGGGGGTTATTCGTGGAGGCAGACGGCGGCACCATCTGCCTGGATGAAATCGGTGACATTCCATTATCAGTGCAGACCAAACTCCTTCGGGTTCTGCAAGAACAGGAAGTGCGCGCCTTGGGGAGCAGCAAAACCAGGAAAATCGATGTTCGAGTGCTTGCCCTTACCAATAGAAATCTAGAGGAGATGATCGCGCAGGGAGGCTTTCGGGAAGATCTGTTCTATCGGTTGAATGTTCTTTCCGTTCATGCGCCGCCACTTCGCGATATGCCGGAGGATATTCCATTGCTCGCCGAGCATTTTGCGGCCCAGACCTGTTCGGAACTCGATCTCACCCGGCGTCGTTTTACGGCGGATGCCCTCGATTTCCTCGCCAGCCGAAGCTGGCAAGGCAATGTCCGGGAACTTCAGAACGCGGTGCGGCGGGCGATTATTTTCTGTCCCCATGAAATTGTTGCTGCCGGGCATTTTACCGGAGCGGGAGGAGAGCGGTTTCCATCAATGTCAAAGGCGGCGGTGGTTCCGGAAACCAGTGACTTTTTGCTTCCGTATAAAGAGGCCAAGGAGAAAGTGCTGGCTGAGTTCACGGAAAAGTACGTTTCACGGCTTCTTGCCGCCAATGACGGCAACGTTACCCGGGCAGCCGAGATCTCAGGGTTAACAAGGACCGCCCTGCAGAAAATTTTGCGGCGGAGCACCATTCGGGCAAGCAGCTTCAGGAGTCAGGAAGAATAGGAGTCACACGAATCGGAAACACCCCGACTGATCTCTTTTCTGAAGCGGGATTTTCTGCTAATCTTGGCCTAACGGACTCCCACCCGGGGGTCCGGCAACCTTCTCATCCGGGAGTATGCTCATGCTGCTGTCACTGGTCTTGATTCTTGGTGTTGTCGCTCTTCTTGGGCTGTGGTTCATCGCTGTCTACAATCAGCTGGTCACGCTCCGCAACATGAAGGAGGAGGGGTGGAGCGGAATTGATGTTCAGCTCAAGCGGCGCACTGATCTCATCCCCAACCTGCTTGAGTCGGTCAAGGGTTATCTTGGCCATGAGCGCTCGGTGCTGGAACAGGTCACGGCCCTGCGGACACAATCGATCAATGCGCCCACCGTCGGGGCCAAGATCGCGGCCGAGTCCGCACTCTCGCGGAGCCTGGGCGCCCTGTTTGCGGTGGCGGAGAATTATCCCGATCTCAAGGCCAACCAGAACTTCGTCGACCTGCAGAACCAGTTGGCGCTCTTGGAAAATGAGATCCAGATGGCCCGGCGCTATTACAACGGCACGGTCCGTAATCTCAACGTTGGTATCGAAAGTTTTCCCAACTCCATTGTTGCCGGCATGTTCAACTTTGCCAGGGCGGAATTTTTTGAAATAGAGGACCCGGCGGAGCGGGCGGTCCCCAGGGTTGATTTCAGCGGCTCCCGGTAGGAACTTCGGCCATGGTCACCTTTCTGCTGCGACAGGCTCTTTTTCTGCTGGTCACTCTCCTGCTTTTCTCCTCCCCGCTGCAGGCGGAAGAAAGGATCACCAGTTTTGACAGCCGGGTCACCATCGAACAAAGCGGAGTGGTGACGGTAATCGAGACCATCGCGGTGGTGGCCGAGGGGAAAGAGATCAAGCGAGGCATTTACCGGGACTTTCCCACCGAGTACACCGACCGGTCCGGCCATCTGGTCCGGGTAGGCTTCACCCCCCTGCGGGTGGAGCGGGACGGCAGGCCGGAACCTTTTTTTCTCAAGGAGATGGGCAACGGCGTCCGGATTTATATGGGGGAGGAAAACGTCTTCCTTGTTCCCGGCCCCTACACCTATACCCTGACCTACCAGACCAGCCGTCAGATCGGTTTTTTTGCCGGGTATGACGAGCTGTACTGGAATGTGACCGGCAATGACTGGTCTTTTCCCATTGAACGCGTGACCGCCACCGTTGTCCTGCCTGAAGAGACCCCGATTCTGCAGCATGCCCTCTATACCGGCAGGCAGGGGTCACGTGCGACCGATGGCGAGGTTGCCGGTCAGGCCGGCAATACCATCAGTTTCCGGACCACCGTCCCCCTGCAGCCGCGGGAGGGGCTGACCGTGGCCGTAGCCTGGCCCAAGGGGGTGGTTGTCGAGCCGGACACTGCAACCCGGACACTCTTTTTAATCAGGGACAACCTTGCTGTGTTCGTTGCCATTTCCGGGCTGCTGGTCCTGCTGGTCTATTACCTGATTGTCTGGAACCGGGTCGGCAGGGACCCTGAACCGGGAACGATCATTCCTCTCTTTGAACCGCCCCCCGGCCTCTCCCCGGCCGCGGCCCGCTTTGTCATCGAGATGGGATTTGACCACAAGGGTTTTGCCGCAGCGCTGGTCAATATGGCAGTGAAAAAATATCTGGTCATTGCCGAAAAAAAAGGGGTTTTTACCCTGCACCGTTCCAGTTCCGGCCAGGAAGCGGACCTGTCCAGGGGTGAAAAAAAGAGCGCGGAAAAACTTTTTGCCAGCCATGATCAACTGGAGCTCAAGCAGGCCAACCATGCCGTTATCCAGGGGGCGATTTCCGCCCTGGACAAGAGTCTGCGGGAGGATTTCGAGGCCCTCCATTTCAGGCGCAACCGCATATATCTGGTGCCGGGAGTGGGCATCACCCTGATCATCCTCCTGGTCCTGATCGTCAGCGCCCGTGAAAGAGAGGTTGCCGGTTTCATGGGGGTATGGCTGTCAATCTGGACCGTGGGCTGCTATACCATGGGCACCAGGATCGCACATGCCTGGAAGTCGGCCGCGGTGTATGGTTCCGGAATTCTCGTCAAGGGATCGGCCCTTGTTACCACGTTTTTTGCCCTGCCCTTTTTTGCCGGCTGGATCTTCGGGATTGTCCTCCTGGGGAGCGTGACCTCCTACACCAGCGTGACTGCCCTGCTTTCGGTGATCGTCGTGAACCTGATATTTTATTATCTGCTCAAGGCCCCTACCATCCATGGCCGGGCGGTCATGGACCGGCTGGACGGGCTGAAACTCTATCTGGCGGTGGCGGAAAAGGACCGGCTCAACCTTTTGAACCCCCCGGAAAAGACCCCGGAGCTGTTCGAGAAGTTCCTCCCCTGGGCCCTGGCCCTGGATGTTGAGCAGCAGTGGAGCGAGCAGTTCAGCGAACTGCTTGCCCGGGCCGGAACCGATGGCAGCTACTCCCCATCCTGGTACATCGGTGGTACGTCGTTTACCGCCGGCGCCATGGCATCAAGCCTTGGCTCCTCGCTGGCCGCAACCATTTCCTCGTCAGCCTCGGCGCCAGGTTCAAGCTCTGGAAGCGGTGGCGGCGGATCGTCCGGCGGCGGAGGCGGCGGCGGTGGCGGTGGCGGCTGGTAACAGTTTTTTGGAGGTCATCTGAAAAACACGAGGTTTTAGGGGAAGAAGATGGTTCGGGGAGAAACACGGTCTGAGTGCGTGTCACAAAAAGGCAGGGCCATGGGGTGGCCCTGCCTGTGCGTGTTCGTCTGAAAGAGGGGTTACGCCTTCTTTTTTCTCCGTGCGCCGATGAGGCCGGCCAGGCCGGTGCCCATGAGGAGTATGGTGGCTGGTATCGGGACTGGGGCGCCTGGCGCATAGCCATTGAATAGCTCGGAAATATTTGAATCATTCAGGGCGGTGAGATCATATATCAGCGATCTGTTGTATGCTGTCTCGGTTGTGTCCAGAAAGAAAAACAGCGAACTCTGGCCGGGGTGAAGTCCGTTGGAGAAATTGAAGTTTACGTATCCATTATAAGGCGGGCTGAAAAGCCACGCCTGGTCCGGTCCGATGTCTCCTGCTCCATCAGTACGGTAATTGGCATCATAACTTCCAGTGTTGAAATTGCCGATGCGGAACTGGTCGATTGCCCCTGTTGAGCCAGCATCATTAAAAACCCGCCAATAGAAATCATAGGTATTGTCAACTGTTGAGAGCACCACCCGGACCTGCACCTCGCCAGAGATAGCGGCCCCGGTGGAAGTGTTCCAGGCAAACGGGACCATGTCATCCTCTACCACCGTCCCGGTCAATGTCGCAATACTCCCTGGTGAGCCGTCATTATGGGCGCCGGTTAAAGGT